>DASRGI010000108.1:0-10400 GCA_035651095.1 Acidimicrobiales bacterium
ATGATCTTCAAGATGTGGGGGATCTGGGTGGACGAATAGAGGATGATGTCGCCGCCCACCGGCTGCGGGATGACGACCACGCCGCGAGGTTCGATGGCGTCCGGAATCAGACGTTGCTGGACGTAGCGCTCTTTGACGACATGGACCGCGCTCGAAAAGGCGGCGTTGACGGCTTCGTCGTCGGGAGCCAGGCGCCACGTGTAGGAGGCATTGGTGCCGAGGGCGTCGTGGATCACCACCCGGTCGCTCTGGGCGTCCTCCAGGTCGACGACGGCGGGCAGGGGGTCGTACTCGACGACCACGGCATCGACACCGTCGGCCGCCGCGTAGCGCGAGTCGGCTACGACCACGGCCACGATCTCGCCGAGGAAGCACACCTTCCCCGTCGCGACCGGGAAGTGCTCGGGGTTCTTCATGTCGGGCGTGACCGGCCAGGCACAGGGCATGGGCGCGGCCCACTCGCCGGCCAGGTCGGCGCCGGTGAACACGTGGCGCACACCGGGAACCTGCAGCGCGCCGGACACGTCGACGCTCGTGATGGTGGCGTGGGCCATGGTGCTGCGGACCATGGCGAGGTGGAGCGCGCCGGGCACCGCCAGGTCGTCGGTGTAGCGGGCCTCGCCAGTGAGGAGACGAGGATCTTCCTTGCGCCGCAAGGGCGTTCCGACCACGGGCGGGCGCGTTGCCTCGGTTGCCGTCATACCGTCACCTCCCCGTGAGCCGCGGCCAATACGGCCTGCACGATGTTGTGGTAGCCGGTGCACCGGCACAGGTTGCCCTCGAGCCCTTGGCGCACGGCTGCTTCGTCGAGAGCGCCGTCCTCGGCCACCAACGACACGGCGGCGAGCACCATGCCCGGGGTGCAGAAGCCGCACTGCAGCCCGTGGTGCTCACGGAAGGCGGCTTGCATCGGGTGGAGCTCGCCGTCGGTTGCGAGGGCCTCGATGGTGGTGACCTCGTGGCCTTGGGCCTGCACGGCGAGCATGGTGCAGGACTTCACCGACTGGCCGTCGAGCAGCACCGTGCACGCACCGCACGAGGACGTGTCGCATCCCACGTTCGTGCCGGTGAGCCCGAGCACGTCCCGGAGATAGTGGACGAGTAACAGGCGAGGCTCGACATCGCGCTCCGTGGTCGAGCCGTTCACTGTGACGGAGACCTGCATGCGCTCCACCCCCTGCACCGCTCGGGAAAGCGGGCAAGGTCATTGTTGCGCGAACTTCGCCTGCGTGCTCGGCGGCTGCGGGAGGTGCCGTTTCTGGTGATTTGGCGCGGGGCGTACGGCGACTCCCGGCAAAGCCGGCTACGGCGCCACCGTGGCGGCCAACTCCTCCTGGCTCATGGTCGACCGGCCGGGGATGTCCTGGGCCTGGGCCTTCTTCAGCAGCTCGTCCTTGGTGAGGTCGATCTTGTCGGCCAGCGTGGGCGCGCCGAGCTCCCGCTTGCGGCCTTCCATCTGCTCGGCCCACTGCTCGCGAGCGGTGGCTTCAGAGGACGAGCGGACGTCGGGGAACATCTCCTCTTCCTCTTCCTCGGCGTGGTGCTCGACGTTCTCGATGAGCACGGTGACCTTGGCCGCCCACTCCTCGCTCCCGGGCTCGAGGGCCGCCAGCTCTTCGATCAGGACCTTGGCCACATGGTGCTCTTCGTTGGCCTCGGCCACCATCTCGGGAAGCTCCTCCTCCAGGCTCTTGATGGCGGGGTAGAAGATCTCCTCCTCGATGGTGGTGTGCACCTCGAGCTCGGTGACGATGCGGTCGACCACCGACTGCATCTCGGCCGTGTCCTCGGCCTCGTGCGCCTTCTTGAACAACGAGAACAGGCCCCGGACCCGGTTGTGATCAGCGGTGAGCAACTCCAGAGCGTCCATGCTTCCCTCCGTCGCGTGGTGGTGTGCCGTGCGACGTACCCACGGCGGGAGGGAAGCATGCGCCTCGATCGGTGCCGCTCAGGTGTCGAGCGTGCCCACCCCCACGACCGGCGAGCCTGGCGGGTTGTTCCCCAGCGAACCGGCGAACGGCTTGTTGCTGAAGTTGAACACGCCGCCGTCCCGGCCCACCATCAGGTAGGCGTCGCCGTACCGAACCATGCCGGTGATGGGCGCGTTGAGCGGCTTGCCGCCCATGGAGCCCTTGAACGGCGCGTCCCCGAAGGAGAACAGGCCGCCGTCCGACGCCACCAGCCAGTACCCGCCGTTGCTGCGGTCGGGGACGAGCGACTGCACCGGCGCGTTGAGCGGCTTGCCGCCCATGGAGCCGCGGAACTTGGCGTCCCCGAAGGCGAACACGCCGCCGTCGGCGGCCACCATGTAGTAGCCCTGGCCCGTGGGCGTGGCCACCGACCCGAGGACCGGACCGTTGAGGACGGTTGCGCTCATGTCACCGAGGAAGGGCGCGTTGCCGAAGGTCATGACCCGGCCCTTGTTGGTGAAGATCCAGTAGCCGCCGCCGTCGGGCGTGGCCGAGAGGCTGGTGACGGACTCTCCGCCCTGGAGCCGGTCGGCGGCACCACCGAAGTTGGGGGCGTTGAAGGCGAACAGATGCCCGCGCTCGTCGATCACCCAGTAGCCGTCGCCCGCGGGCGTGGGCTCGATGTGCACGGCGTTCAGCGTGGCCGCGTCACCCCGGGCCACGGCGTCGCCGAAGGCGAACACCTGCCCGGCCCGGGTCAGCATCCAGTAGCCGGAGTGGTGCACGACCGGCGGGGCGTTGACCGTCTGGGTGAGCGCGGGCGAGGTGGACGTGGCGAACGTGCCGTCGCCGCTGTACACCCCGGTGATGCTGTGGGAACCGGCGGAGAGGGCCGAGGTGGTGCACGACGCCTGGCCCGTGGCCAGCCCGACGGCCGCGCACAGCGTGGCCGAGCCGTCCTTGAAGGTCACCGTGCCGGTGGGCGTGCCCGTGGTGGACACCGTGGCCGTGAAGGTGACCGACTGCCCGGCGCTCGACGGGTTGGCCGACGATGCCATGCCGGTGGTCGTCGCCACCTTGTTCACCGTCTGGGTGAGCACGGACGACGTGGAGCCGGCGAAGTTGGCGTTGCCACCGTACACCCCGGTGATGCTGTGGGAACCGGCGGAGAGGGCCGAGGTGGTGCACGACGCGTGGCCGGTGGCCAGCCCGACGGCCGCGCACAGCGTGGTCGAGCCGTCCTTGAAGGTCACCGTGCCGGTGGGCGTGCCTGCCGCGGGTGCCGCCGGGCTCACCGTGGCCGTGAAGGTGACCGACTGCCCGGCGCTCGACGGGTTGGCCGAGGACGTCAGGCCGGTACCCGTGCTGCCCTGGTTCACCGTCTGGGTGAGCGTCCCGGTGCTGGAGCGGAAGTTGACGTCGCCCGAGTACGTCGCCGTCATGGTGTGGTTCCCGACGGCCAGTGGGCCGGCGGGCGTGCAGGTCGCCTGGCCGGTGTGGTCGTCGACGGTCACGTTGGTGCAGCCGGCGATGGCCCCGCCGCCGTCCTGGAAGGACATCGTTCCCGTCGGCGTACCCGGCGCCGTCGACGTCACCGAGGCGGTGAGGGTCACGGCCTGCCCGGTGACCGACGGGTTGGCCGACGACGTGAGCGCCGTCGTTGAACCCACCGCGCCGATGACCTGGGTCAGGGCCGGCGAGGTGCTCGTGTTGTAGCCGGGGTCACCGTTGTACACGGCGGTGATCTGGTGGGTGCCGTTGCCCAGCGTGTTGGCATTGGTGTCGCAGGTCGCCGTCCCGTCGGACGCCAGCGGCCGCGAGGTGCAGCCGGAGATGGCAGAGCCGTCGGACTTGAAGTCCACCGAACCCGTGGGCGTGCCCGCGCCCGGCGCAGTGACGGTGACCGTGGCCGTGAAGGTGATGGGCTGACCCAAGAGGGCTCCGTCGGGGGCCGTCGTGTCGACCGCCGTGGTGGTATCCGCCTTGTTCACGGTCTGGGGGACGACCGCCGAGGTGCTACCGACGAAGTTGCCATCCCCGCTGTAGACGGCAGTGATGTTGTGGCTGCCCGCCGACAGCCCGGGCGGCGCTGCGGGGGTGCACGTCGCCTGCCCCCCGGTCATCGCCGCCGTGCACAGCGTGGCGGCGCCGTCCTTGAAGCTGATCGTTCCCGTGGCCGTACCCGAGCCAGGTGACGTTGGCGTCACCGTGGCGGTGAAGGTCACGGACTGACCCTTCACCGACGGGTTGAGTGAGGAGGACACGGCCGTGGTGCTCTGCGCCTTGGTCACGGTCTGGCTCAGCAACCCCGAGCTCGTGGCGTAGCTGCTGTCACCGCTGTAGGTGGCGACGATGGAGTTGTTCCCCACCGCGAGGGCCGACGTGGTGCACACCGCATGGATGGGCGGCGTAGCGGTGACCGCCAGGGTGCTGCATCCGGAGATGGCATGGCCGTTGCTGGTGAAACTCACGGTCCCCGTGGGCGTCCCCGGGGCGGACGTGGTGATGGTGGCCGTGAGGTCGACCGTCTCACCCGACACGGGACTGGGCTTCGAGCTGGTGACGGCCGTGGTGGTGTCCGCCTTGGTGACCGTGTAGGTGATGGCGTTGCTGCTCGTGCCGTAGTCGGCGTTGCCGTTGTACGTGGCGGTGATGGTGTGGGCGCCCACGGCCAACGGCGTGGTCGTGGAACAACTGGCCGAGCCGTTCACGAGCGTGACCGGCGGGCAGATGGCCGACGCGGTGACGCTGTCGGTGAACGACACCGTGCCGTCGGGCGGGGCGGGCACGCCTGCCGTCGTGGCCGACACGGTGGCGTTGAACGCGACCGTGGTGCCGAACTTCGACGTGCTGGCCGGGTTGGCGGTGAGGCCGGTGGCCGTGCCGTGCTTGTTCACCACCTGGTCGAACGTCGGCGACGTGCTCGCGTTGAAGTTGGTGTCACCGCTGTAGGTGGCGGTGATGGGGTGCGTCCCCAACGTCGGGTTGTTCACTTGGCAGGTGGCGGTGGCGTTCGACGCCACCGGCGTGACAGTCACGTTTCCGCAGCTGCCGATGCCGCTGCCGCCGTCGAAGAAGCTCACCGTCCCCGAGGGCACGCCCGACCCGGGAGCGGCGGCCGTCACCGTGGCCGTGTAGGTGACGGTGTCGCCCATCTCGGCCGGGTTCTTGGACGACGTCACCACCGTTGCGGTGTTGTCCTTGTTCACCGTCTGGACCACGTTCACGGCCGAGTCGACGGCCTTGTAGTTGGTGTCACCGGAGTACGACGCCGAGATGGTGTGCGGCCCCGGTGTCAAGTTGGACTTGCCGCAGGTTGCCTTGCCTGCAGTCACCGTGGCTCCCGTGCAGATGACGGTGGCACCGTCCTTGAAGTCGACCGTACCCGTCGGCGCCGTCGGGGCGCCGGTGGCCGGGTCGACGGGTGAGAGCGTGGCCGTGAAGGTCACTCCTTCGCCCGACACCGTGGGGTTCTTGGACGACGACACCGCCAGGCTGGTGTCGGCCTGGCTGACGGTCTGGGGCGACGCGGCAGTGCCGCTGCTGCTGATGAAGTTGTCGTCACCCAGGTACGAGGCGTTGATGGTGTGGGCGCCCACGGAGAGGTTCGAAACGCTGCACGACGCGTGCCCGCCAGTGAGCGTGACAGAGCACACGGACGTCGCACCGTCCTTGAACGTCACCGTGCCGGTGGGCGTGCCCGTGCCGGGGCTGTTGGCGGCCACAGTCGCCGACAACGTGACCGGCTGGCTGAACACCGAAGGGTTGGGCGTGGAACTGGGCGTCGTGGTGGTCGACGCTCGGCTGACCGTCTGTCCCAATGCCGGGCTGGAACTGCTGGCGAAGTTGATATCACCGCTGTAGGTGGCGGTGATTGCGTGCCCGCCGACCGACAAGGACGAGAGGACGCACTTGGCCGAAACGGTGGCGTCGAGCGGCACGTTCTGGCACGTGACGATCGGCGTGGCCGGGGCCGTGCCGTCCGTGAAGCTCACCGACCCCGTCGGGGTCCCCACGTGGGTGCTGGTGACCTTGGCCGTGAAGGTGACGGTCTGCCCGAATACCGACGGGCTGGCGCTGGTGGACAGGGCCGTGCTGCTTTCCACCGTGCCCACGTTCTGCGTGACCTGGGCGCTGTTGCCGGTGAAGCTGGCGTCACCGGCATAGGTGGCGGTGACCGTGAAGGCTCCGCGGGTAGGGAACACCGTGGTGCACGTGGCCTTGCCCGCCGTGATGGGCTGGGCGGTGCAGCCGCTGATCGGCCCGCCCGGAGTCGAGAAGGCGACCGTCCCGGTCGGCGAGCCGCTGCCCGGTGCCGTCACGGCAAGGGTGTCGGTGAGGGTCACGGTCTCGTTCTGGAGCGACGGATTGGGCTGCGAGGTGAGGGTGCCCGTCGTGGCGGCCTTGCTCACGGTCTGGGTGACCGTGCCCTGGCTGACGTCGTAGATCGTGTCCCCGCTGTACGAGGCGGTCACCACATCGGTCCCGACGGGCAGCGCCGTCGTCGTGCAGGTCGCGGTGGCCGAGGAGGCGCCGGGACTGGTGGGCGTGAGGGTGGCGGCATCGCACCCGCTGATGGGCGTGGTACCCGGCCCGGTGAAGGCGACCGTTCCCGACGGCGCCGGCGGCGTGGGGTTGGTCGTGGCGACGACCGTGGCGGTGAACGTCACGGACTCACCGGACACCGTCGAGGCCTTGCTCGTAGCGACGGTCGTCGTCGTCGCCACCAACGCTGCCGCGCCTGCGGGAGCAACGGCCACGAACGGCTGGAGCGCCTGGAGGACCAGGAGCGCGCCGGCGAACGCGCCGAAGGCAGCGCGGGCACGAAGGATGGGACGGGGCATCAAGCGCCTCCAGGTGCGGTGATGTTGGCAGCGACTACGGCAGGAGTAATTGGCCACGGACGGCTTCGATTCCTTGGGAACAATTGGGGAGAACAGCCGCGTAAAGGGGCACAGAGGGTGGGCGCGGACCCGTTTCACCGCGCGTTCCCCGAGTGACCCCATCTGCCGCCGATCTCCCTCCCGCCAGGCAATCGGCGCGCTGGTGGGGAAGTTGAGTGAACTTTCCCAGAACTTAGCTGAGCGGTTCGCGGCGTTTATTCGTGCTGAGCCGCGCTGAGTCGGGTGGCCCTTTTCTCGGCACGCCATGGGGTGCTACGCCTGTGCGATGCCCGCCGAGGGAACGGTCGTGCTCCGGATCCTGATCGGTACCGTCCTTGGCTACGGCCTCGGGTTCGAGCGGGAGCTGCGGGGCTCACCCGCCGGGGATCGCACCTTCTCTCTGGTGGGGGCGGCGGCCACGGCCATCACCGCGGTGGCCTTCAAGCAGTCGCCCCAGACGGTCGCCGGTGTCGTCACCGGCATCGGCTTCATCGGTGGCGGCGTGGTGTTCCAGGGGCAGGGCGCGCTGGTGCGCGGCATCACCACCGCCGCCACCGTGTTCGTCACCGCCGCCGTCGGGATCCTGGTGGGCGCCGGGCAGTTGCTCGCCGGCGTGGTGCTCGCCCTCCTTGTCCTCGTGGTGCTCGAGGTCCGCCACTTGCCCGCCCTCCGCTACCTCGATGCCCACCGTTACCAATCGCGGTTCAAGAAGGACGTGGAAGAGCCGGACGAGCGCTGACGCCGCCGCCGGGGGCGAGGCCTATCCAGCGGGATCCCCGGAGCGCTCAGGCGAGCGCATCCAGCATCCCGTGAAGGTGGGCGATGGCCAGCTCGATGTCGAAGTACTTGCGCTGGCCGGCGCGCGACTCGGCGGACAGCACCCCACATCGATGGACGCGCTCGAAATCGCCGTACGGGAAGTGGTAGCGGCCCTTGCGCTCCTCGTCCTTGTCCTCGTCCATGCCGAGGTACCAACGGGCGTACTCCTGAAAGCCGTGGTCCTCGATGAAGCGGTTCTCGTCCTCGGCGGATGGCTGGTGCTCGCTCCAGTCGTCGCGGTCGTCCAGCACGTACTTTCCGTCCTTGATGAGCGCCTGGGCATGCTCGAAGGCCGCGTCGTTGAGCTTCATCGGACGCCCACCTGTTGCAGGCTCGGCACGGGGGCAGCCGGCGCCACCTCGCCGCGGTGGGGTTCGACCGGCGCCAACACGAGACCGGCGAGGTGACGCTGCTCGCTGAGCGGCGAGCGCAGTGAGGACGTCGACCGGGAGTCGTACGGCGGGCACGGGCCGCAGGCGGCGTCGGCGTACGAGGCCGCTCGGGACAGGAGTGCCCGTGGGGACCGGGCTGCCCGTGGGGACAGGAGTGCCCGCGGGGACAGGGCTGCCCCTGCCCCTCGGCCCGCATTGCGTGGCTTCATGTCGACCTCCTCGGTCAGCCGTGCCTTGCGCTACCCGGAATGACCACGGGACGAAGCATCCCCTCGGGGTCCGTGGTCGTATGGATCCAGCCGCGCACGTCGGGCCGCAACTGGTCGGCGATCCGGTGCGCCTCCCCGCCCGAGATGCGCTCGGCCAGCGTCTGCAGCGTGGCCCACGTGGCCCGCGCGGCCGTGTCCCGGTCGAGGTTCGCCCACCGGCCCACGCTCGCCAGGAACTGGTCTCATCCATGTGCCGTCCAGGCTGGTGCGGGCGTGGGCGGCTCACATCAGGCGATCGCGTGATTGCATCGGGCGCCTCGCACCCACGCATCCCGTGCCCCCGAACTTCTGTGTGCAGGGAGCGAGTCCCAG
Source organism: Acidimicrobiales bacterium (assembly GCA_035651095.1). Taxonomy (GTDB): domain Bacteria; phylum Actinomycetota; class Acidimicrobiia; order Acidimicrobiales; family JAUTXP01; genus DASRGI01. The sequence continues at coordinate 8,586 of DASRGI010000108.1, forward strand.
CCCGTCGAGCGCCTCGCACTCGACCGACGTGCTCGGCAGCGTTGATGTTGACCGGACCCCGTTCATCGGTCCACCCGCTATGAGAGCTGTGGTTGGTTGATCCGCCACCGCTCGGCGAACTCGACGGGCGTCAGCATGCCGAGGGCCGAGTGGGGGCGGTAGGTGTTGTACTCGATGCGCCAGTCGGCGGCGAGCACCCGGACCTCGAGCAGCGAGTCGAACTGCTCCACGGCCAACAGCTCGTCGCGCATGCGGCCGCCGTAGGACTCGACCCAGGGGTTCTGCCAGGGCGAGCCGGGATCGATGTAGCTGGTGCCCGCGCCCGTGAACCGGCACCAGTCTCTGAGTGCGTTGGCGGTGAGCTCGGGGCCGTTCCATTGGCGGTTGTTCTCCATCCACTCGCTGGGCGGGGTGTCCGGTGGGTTGTAGTAGTCGGCGCCCAGGCCTTCGGCAGTCGGGATGACGCGCCCCTCCATGTCCTCGCCGATGACTATCGCTCGGCGGCCGCCGCCGCCTGCTCCCTCTGCGGCCACAACGGAAGCGATTGAAGTCGAAAGCATCGCTGAGTGCGACGAGGCTTCGGTGCCCGTCGCGGTTGCGACCGACGCTGGTCCGCTATCGAGTGCGGAACGCGCGGAAGCGTCGTTGTGCGCGCTGTCGTAGCTGTAGTCGGGCCCGACGGCATGGCGTGTTGCTGTGCTCCCCGGGACGCTCGCACCGAGCTGGCTGACGACAACAACGGGGCCGACTACAACGAGCCCAATTGCGATGACCAGCCAGGCGGCAAGCCTCGACAGCGACGGCCTGGTCGAGGCTGCTTCGGTCACTCGGTGTCCAGGTCGGGGTGCAGAGGTACCCGCGGATCGACCCGTTCCACGAGGCAGCGTCGGTGACAGACGAGCCCCTGCCGTTCATCGCCTCCAGGCGTGGGAATGACGATGAGGTCCACTCGCTGGTACCACTGCACATCCTGGAAGCAGAAGCAGCAGGTGGCGATGTGCTCGTTCATTGGATCGTCCAGCCGTAGTTTTTCGCGAGTCGATCGAGCGAGGCCTGCGACAGGTTCTGGAAGGTCGTGATCAGGCCTCGTTCGCCATCGACGACGACGCTGAATCGCCCGTCTGCCTGTTGGAGGCACGAGCGACCGCGCCGTTGGTCTGTGTGTACTCCGTCCCCCCACCTCGAACCACGGAGATCTCGGCCTCGTTCAGTAAGCCGCCGCCTGCCCCGGCGGATTCAGCCTCTGCGGCGCTCGAAGACTCTTCCGGGCACCCCACCGTCTGGGCAATCGTGACGATGCCAACCTCGACGACCGCCGCGGCGTGCCCCACCGAACATGCCCACATCCTGCCTTCGTTGCTCTCGTAGGAGCAATCACCCCCGAGCATCCCGTGGCCGAACGCACCAAGCTGGCGACCCACCTCGGCACCTTTGCAGCCCCCATGGCTGTTGTGAACGAGGCACCACAGGCCGGTAGCGTCGGTCCCGTTCAACGGCGAACCGCCGACATACCCGTAGGCCGACCGGGTCGTAGCCACCAGCGGGTCGCGGGTGAGGAACTGGCCGGTGGCGGGGTCGTAGTAGCGGGCCCGCAGGTAGACGAAGCCCGTCTCGGCGTCGGTCCACTCGCCGGCGAAGCCGAGCGGCGTGGTGGCCGTGCCCGACGAAGCCACCACCTGGCCGTAGGGGTCGTAGCTCCAGGTGCCCACCACCGCCCCGGACGAGTCGGTCAGCGCCCGCGTCGAGCCCAGTTGGTCGTGGAAGAACCACTGGGTGGTGCCGTCGGGGGCCACCTGCTCCAGGGGCAGGCCGCCG
>DASRGI010000109.1:0-5825 GCA_035651095.1 Acidimicrobiales bacterium
AGCGGCGGCGGAAAAGGCGGCGCCAGAACGGCACGCCGCTCCGATCCTCGTCCCGCCCCCGCTTCGTCTCCCACTCGGCCAGCACCTGAGGGCCGACCTCGTTGACGATGTCCTCGGCCTGGTCGAGCAGCTCGGCCACGCCCTCGAACTCGGGTTCCTTGGGCGTGCCCTTGCCCGCCAGGGTGCCGATGGTCCACCCGGCGTCACCCTGGCGCCGCTCGTACTTGGGGCAGCCGGCCGGGCACCGCCAGGGGGCATCGGGCGCCAGGTCGAGCTCACACCAACGCGCCACCTCGCCCCCCGTGTAGGTGCGGCTCTGGTAGTGCTTGCAGTCCTCCCTCATGGGCACCAGTCCATGGTGGCACGACCAAGCGCGTACGCTGTCCCGCATGACGGTTGCGGAGACGCTGCGGCCGGTCATCCGTGCTTTCCTCGGCGCGGATCCGCCGCTTCAGATGCGGTGTTGGGACGGCAGCACGCTCGGTCCCGACCAGTCCCCGGCCACCCTCGTCGTCCACTCGCCGACCGCCCTGCGCCGGTTGCTGTGGGCCCCCAACGAACTGGGCCTGGGACGGGCCTACGTGGCGGGCGACCTGGACATCGAGGGTGACGTGTACGCGGCGCTCAACCTGCGTGATGTCGTCGCCGCCCAGGACCACCGCGCCCAGATCGCGCTGGGCCTGGGCGGGTGGACCGATGCGGTGAAGGCCGCCCGCCGGCTGGGCGTGCTCGGCCCGCCCCCGCCGGTCCCGCCCGAGGAGGCCCGGCTGAAGGGCCGGCGCCACTCCAAGGAGCGGGACGCGGCGGCCGTGGCCCACCACTACGACATCTCCAACGACTTCTACCGGCTCGTCCTCGGGCCCACACTCACGTATTCGTGTGCCTACTTCACCACGCCGGACACGGGCCTGGACGAGGCTCAGGCGTCGAAGTACGAGCTGATCTGCCGCAAGCTCGGGCTGCGGCCGGGCATGCGCCTCCTCGATGTGGGGTGCGGCTGGGGCGGCATGCTGCTGCACGCGGCCCGGGAGTACGACGTGCGGGGCGTGGGCGTCACGCTGTCCACCCGGCAGGCGGAGCTGGCGGCCAAGCGGGTGGCCGAGGCGGGCCTGACCGACCGCATCGAGATCCGCAAGCAGGACTACCGGGACGTCACCGACGGGCCGTACGACGCCATCTCGTCCATCGGAATGTTCGAGCACGTGGGCCTGGCCAAGCTGGGCGAGTACTTCTCCCGGCTGCACAGCCTGCTGCGCTCGGGTGGCCGGTTGCTCAACCACGGCATCTCCCGCCCGTGGGGCCCGTCGTCGTTCGACCGGCACTCGTTCATCGAGCGCTACGTCTTCCCCGACGGCGAGCTGCACGAGGTGGGCACGGTGGTGTCCGCCCTCCAGGCCGCCACCTTCGAAGTGCGCGACCTCCACTCGCTGCGCGAGCACTACGCACGCACGTTGCGTCACTGGGTCACCAACCTGCAGGCCAACTGGGATGAAGCCGTGCGGGTCGTGGGCGAGGCCCGGGCCCGCATCTGGCTCCTCTACATGGCCGGATCGGCCATCAACTTCGATGCCGGGCGCACGAGCATCCACCAGGTACTGGCGGTGAAGGCCGAGCCCGGCGAGTCCAGCGGCATGCCCCTCACCCGCGACGAGTGGACGGTACCCGCCTTCGCTAACGCGTGAGGTGGGCGGCGGCCAGGAACAGGCCGAGCAGCGTGACGTTCGACCCGAGGAGGGCGAGCAGTTGCAGCCGCATGTCCCGGTGGATGTCGCCCCGCAGCGTGGCCATCTCCGTGCGAAGCTCGCCCCCCAGGCTGGCGAGCCCGGCCCGGAACTCGGTGCGGAGATCGGCCATCTCCGTGCGAACCTCGGTGCGGAGATCGGCCATCTCCGTGTGAAGCTCGGTGCGGAGATCGGCGCGGTCGGTCTGGAACTCCAGCCGGAGCGTGGTGCCGAGATGTTCCATCTCGGCGCGCAGCGATTCGATGTCCTGCGACGTGGCCACGCGCAGCATCTCGATGTCCTGCGATGTGGCGACGCGCAGCGATTCGATGTCCTGCGACGTGGCGACGCGCAGCATCTCGATGTCCCGCGATGTGGCGGCGCGCAGCATCTCGATGTCCTGCGATGTGGCGGCGCGCAGCGATTCGATGTCCTGCGACGTGGCGACGCACAGCATCTCGATGTCTTGCTTGGTGGCCACATCGGCCCACCCCACGGGCGGGAGATAGGTCATCAGTGTCGCCGCCTGCTCCTTGCCGATCGCCTGCTCCAAGCGCAGGTACAGCTCGTGCCGTTGCTCCTCGGTGACCGTCACGGAATTCCCCTTGTCAGTGCTGCGTAACTGAGGGAAACCACCGTTTCCGATCTGCGCCCGGGGGCGTGGGGCCAGGGTACCGCGCGCCGTCAGCGAGGGCGGGAGCCGTAGTCGCCGAAGGGGTCGTCGCGCTCCCGGACAGCCTGCCGGAACCCGGCCTCCTGGGCCCGAACCACGAAGTCCAGGCCCTCCCGCGTGTGGCGGGCGATGCCGTCGAACAGGGTCCCGAGCGTCCGGGTCGAGGCCATGCCCATGTTCTCCGCCGTCTGGTTGCAGAGGAGCTTGAGCATCACCAGCTGGGTGGTGGGCACCTGGGCCATGCGCTTGGCGAAGGCCAGGGCGTGCGCCTGCAACTCGTCGTCGGGCACCGTCTCCAGGATCAGGCCCATGCGGGCCGCCTCCACCGCGGGGACCTCGTCGCCGGTGAGGAGGTAGCGCTTGGCCCGCTCCAACCCCATCCGGTACACCCACATCGCCGTGGTGGGCGTGCCCCACACCCGGGAGGGCGGGTAGCCGAACGACGCCCCCTCGCCGGCGATCACGATGTCGGCACACAGCACCATGTCGGTGCCACCGGCGATGCACCAGCCCTGCACGGCGGCAATCGTCGGCTTCGACGCGTACCAGAGCTTCATGTACGTGTCGACGAAGCGCCCGATCATGCGCATGTCGGCGACCGAATCCCAGTGCCGCTCACCCGACTGCGCCGCCGTCGACCAGTCGAGCCCGTACCCGGCACAGAACGCCGGGCCCTCAGCCCGCAACAGGATGACCCGCACGTCGGGGTCGGCGTCGGCCTCGTCGATGGCCGCGCTCAGCTCGTCCCGCAGGGCGGGCGTGATGGTGTTGTACTCGGCCGCTCTGGTCAGGACGATGGACCGGACGCCGTCCTCGGTTTCCGTGCGGAGCGTGCTCGTGCTGGACATGCCGAGCAGTTTGGCCGCGCTGACGCCGCCATCGCGGTGTGGGCGCGGCCAAAGCCAACGGCGTCAGCCGATGGAGCCCTCCATCTGCAGCTCGATCAACCGGCTCCACTCCACCGCGTACTCCATGGGCAGCGTGCGGGTGACGGGCTCGATGAAGCCGTTCACGATCATGCCCATGGCCTGCTGCTCCGACAGCCCCCGGGACATGAGGTAGAAGAGCTGGTCGTCGCCCACCTTGGAGACGGTGGCCTCGTGCCCGATGCGAGCATCCCGCTCGCCGATCTCCATGTACGGGTAGGTGTCCGACCGGCTCTGCTCGTCGAGCAGCAGCGCGTCGCAGCGCACGAAGCTCTTGCACCCGGTGGCGCCCTCGTCGACCTTGACCAAGCCGCGGTACGACGTACGCCCGCCGTCCTTGGAGATGGACTTGGAGATGATGGTTGACGAGGTCTCCGGCGCGGCGTGGATCATCTTGGCCCCGGCATCCTGGTGCTGGCCGGGCCCGGCGTAGGCCACCGACAGCACCTCGCCCGACGCCTTGGGCCCCATGAGGTACACCGACGGGTACTTCATGGTGAGGCGGGAGCCGATGTTGCCGTCGATCCACTCGACGTGGGCCTCGGCCTCGGCCCGCGCCCGCTTGGTGACGAGGTTGTACACGTTGGGCGACCAGTTCTGGATGGTCGTGTACGTGATGCGCGACCCAGGCAGGGCCACCAGCTCGACCACCGCGGAGTGCAGCGAGTCGGTGGAGTACACGGGGGCCGAGCAGCCCTCGATGTAGTGCACCTGCGCACCCTCGTCGGCGATGATCAGCGTGCGCTCGAACTGACCGGCGTTCTCGGCGTTGATGCGGAAGTACGCCTGCAGCGGCATCTCGCACTTCACGCCCGGGGGCACGTAGATGAACGACCCGCCCGACCACACGGCCGAGTTGAGGGCCGCGAACTTGTTGTCGCCCGGGGGGATGATCTTGCCGAAGAAGCGGCGGACGATCTCCGGGTGCTCGCGCACGGCCGTGTCCATGTCCGAGAACAGGATGCCCTGGGCGGCCAGGTCCTCCCGGTTGCGGTGGTACACGACCTCGGACTCGTACTGGGCGGTGACGCCAGCCAGGTACTTGCGCTCAGCCTCGGGGATGCCCAGCTTCTCGTACGTGTCCTTCATGGCGTCCGGCAGCTGGTCCCACTCGTCGACCTGGGCGCCGGCCGGCTTCAGGTAGTAGAAGATGTCACTGAAGTCGATGTCGGGCATGTTCACGGCGAACCACTTGGCCATGGGCATGCGCACGAAGTTGCGGTAAGCCTTCAGGCGGAAGTCGGTCATCCACTGGGGCTCGCCCTTCCACCAGGAGATCTCCCGGACGACGTCCTCGGAGATGCCCTTCTTGGGCTTGAAGGCGTACTCGACGGTGTCGCTCCATCCCAGCTTGTACCGGCCAAGATCGAGATCGGTGGTTGCCATGGGGGTGGGGCTCCTTCACAGGGACTGCAGGACGGGCCAAGACGGCGGGGCGGAGAATTTCCCCTACCGCCATAGTAACAATCCCCCTGGAGGTCTTCATCCCCGGCCAGTTACCGGCGAGACGGCTGGGTGCCCCATCCCTCACCTGGGGCCAACATTGGCCGATCCTTGGCGAAAGGCACCGAACGCGTGTGCCGACAGGACAAGTGTCACACCAGGAGGCGTTCACCGCCGCCCGATCCGGGGAACAGCGTCCGGCACGGTGACGTTGGACAGGCGAAGCCCATGAACGAACCCCACGAAACACCCGAGTACCCCCTCGTCAAGATCAACCAGCACGAGAACCAAGGAGCAGGCATGGAAGCGGTGCGGACCCTGATCCAGGAGTGGCGAGCCGAGGCGGCCTCCCAGGTCGTGTTCAGCTCCTCTCGCGTCCAAGACCGCCTCTTCGAGCTGTGGGGCACGGTGCGCGACCTGCCCGTGGCGCGCCAGGTCGAGGCGTGGCTGACGCTCACCCTCTCCCGGGAGCTGTTCTCGGGCGAGGAGATCGTGGCCTTCCTCGACGAGGTCCAGGCCAACATCAGCCAGCCCGCAGCCGCCTCCGGCTGACCTGCAGCCGCCTCCGGCTGACCCGCAGCCACCCCCGGCGGACGCACAGGCGCCAGCAACGAGCCAGTACCGTCCCCGCATGGCGTACGCCATCATCGCTGTCCTCCTCGGCGCGGGCATCGGCCTCGCCACGGGCGGGCGGCTGCGGCACCTGGGCGAGCACCGCCTGGCCGCCTGGCCCCTGCTGGCCGGGGGGATCTTCATCCAGGCGGCCAGCCAGCTGACCAGCGGCACGGCCGGCATCACCCTCCTGCTCGCGTCCTACGCCTGCCTGGCCGGGTTCGCGGCGATCAACATGAAGGTGCCGTGGATGGTGCTCGTCGCCGTCGGCCTGGGCCTCAACATCCTGACCATCGCCGTCAACGGCGGCATGCCTGTCCGCCCGTCCGCCGTGATCGACGCCGGCATCACCGACACGGCCGGGCTGCCCCGGTTCACGCTGTCGACAAAGCACCATTTCGAGCGGCGGGACGACCGGCTCATGGTCATTTCCGACATCATCCCGGTGCG
>DASRGI010000110.1:0-4810 GCA_035651095.1 Acidimicrobiales bacterium
GGGCTGCGCCCACCCCATGGGCCCGCTCGCCCTCACCGACCTCATCGGGCTCGACACCACCATGGCCGTGGCCGAGTCGCTCTACGACGAGTTCAAGGAGCCGCTCTACGCGCCGCCGCCTCTCCTGTCGCGCATGGTCGACGCCGGCCTGCTCGGCCGCAAGAGCGGGCGCGGCTTCTACGACTACGCAGCCCGATGACCCCGCCCCAGGCCGACCTCCACAAGCCCGTCCACCCGGTGCGGTTCGTCACCGCCGCCAGCTTGTTCGACGGGCACGACGCGGCCATCAACATCATGCGTCGCCTGCTGCAGTCGCAGGGTGCCGAGGTCATCCACCTGGGCCACAACCGCTCGGTCGACGAGGTCGTCGCCGCGGTGGTCGAGGAGGACGTGCAGGGCGTGGCCGTGTCGTCCTACCAGGGCGGCCACCTCGAGTACTTCAAGTACCTCGTCGACCGCCTGCGCCAGGAAGGGCGCGGCCACGTGAAGGTGTACGGCGGGGGCGGCGGCGTGATCGTGCCGTCCGAGATCGCCGAGCTGCACGAGTACGGCGTGGCCCGCATCTTCACCCCGGAGGACGGCCAGCGCCTGGGCCTGCCCGCCATGGTGAACACCATGATCGCCGAGTGCGACGTCGACCCGACACAGGGCGACCCGCCCTCGTCCCTCGACGCCCTGCTCGGTGGCGACCACCGGGCCCTGGCCCGCGTCATCACCGCGGCCGAGGCCGGCGCGCTGGCACCCGCGCTGGTGGAGGAGCTGCGCGCTGCGGCCGCCCGCCGGGCCGTCCCCGTGCTGGGCATCACCGGGACGGGCGGGTCGGGCAAGTCCTCGCTCACCGACGAGCTGGTGCGCCGCTTCCGCCTGGACCAGGAGGACAAGCTGCGGGTCGCGGTGGTGGCCGTCGACCCCACCCGCCGGCGCGGCGGCGGCGCCCTCTTGGGCGACCGCATCCGCATGAACGCCATCGACTCGCCCCACGTGTTCTTCCGGTCGTTGGCCACCCGCCAGGCCGCGGCCGAGGTGCCCGAGTCCCTCGACCTGGTGATCGCCGCGTGCAAGGCGTCGGGCGCCGACCTGGTGCTCGTGGAGACGCCCGGCATCGGCCAGGGCGACGCCGGCATCGTGCCCTTCGTCGACTTCTCGCTGTACGTCATGACGCCGGAGTTCGGCGCCGCCTCGCAGTTGGAGAAGATCGACATGCTCGACTTCGCCGGCGCCGTGGCCATCAACAAGTTCGAGCGCCGGGGCGCCGAGGACGCCCTACGCGACGTGCGCCGCCAGCTGATGCGCAACCGGGAGGCGTTCGGGCAGCAGCCCGAGGACTTGCCCGTGTACGGCACCATCGCCGCCCGCTTCAACGATGATGGCGTGACCGCGCTGTACCAGTACCTGCGCGAGGAGCTGCGTGGGCACGGGCTGGTGGCGGGGCCGGGCACGCTGGCGCCCGTCGACCGCAAGACGTCGTCGGTGGCGGCCGTGATCGTGCCCCCCAACCGGTCGCGGTACCTGGCCGACGTGGCCGAGACCGTGCGGTCCTACCACCACACCACGGCCGAGCAGTCGGCCGCCGCCCGCCGCCGCCAGCAGGTCATCGAGACCCAGGCTCTGCTGGTCGCCCGGGACGGCGAGGCCAACGCCCTGGACGATCTCGCGTCCGAGGTCGACGGCGAGGTCCTGCCCGCCACCACGCAGCTGCTGGAGCAGTGGCCGGCCACGGTCGAGGAGTACGCGGCCGTGCCCAAGCGCACCTCGCTGTCGGGCAACGAGATCACCCGCGTGGCCCTGCCCCGCTTCACCGACCACGGCGAGCTGGTGCGCTGGCTGCGGTGCGAGAACGTGCCCGGCCGCTTCCCGTTCACGGCCGGCGTGTTCCCGTACAAGCGGGAGGAGGAGGACCCGGCCCGCATGTTCGCGGGGGAGGGCGACCCCTTCCGCACGAACCGGCGCTTCCACCTGCTGGCCGAGGGCCAGCCCGCCACCCGGCTGTCCACCGCGTTCGACTCCGTGACCCTCTACGGGTTCGACCCGGCCGAGCGCCCCGACATCTACGGCAAGGTCGGCAACTCGGGCGTGTCCATCGCCACCCTCGACGACATGAAGGCGTTGTACGACGGCTTCGACCTGTGCTCGCCCAGCACCTCGGTGTCGATGACGATCAACGGCCCCGCTCCCACCATCTTGGCCATGTTCCTCAACACGGCCATCGACCAGCATCCCGAGCTCGATCGCGAGGAGGTGCTCCGCCGGGTACGCGGCACCGTCCAGGCCGACATCCTCAAGGAGGACCAGGGCCAGAACACGTGCATCTTCTCCACCGAGTTCTCGCTGGGGATGATGGCCGACATCCAGGAGTGGTTCGTCGAGCACCAGGTGCGCAGCTTCTACTCGGTGTCCATCTCCGGCTACCACATCGCCGAGGCCGGCGCGAACCCCATCAGCCAGCTGGCGTTCACGTTGGCCAACGGGTTCACCTACGTAGAGGCGTACCTGGCCCGGGGCATGAAGGTGGACGACTTCGCGCCCAACCTGAGCTTCTTCTTCTCCAACGGCATGGACCCCGAGTACACGGTGATCGGCCGGGTCGCCCGCCGCATCTGGGCGGTGGCCATGAAGGAGCGGTACGGCGCCAACGAGCGCTCGCAGAAGCTGAAGTACCACGTGCAGACCAGCGGCCGTTCGCTGCACGCGCAGGAGATCGCCTTCAACGACATCCGCACCACGCTGCAGGCCCTGTGCGCCGTCTACGACAACGCCAACAGCCTGCACACCAACGCCTACGACGAGGCCATCACCACGCCCACGGCCGAGTCGGTGCGCCGCGCCCTCGCCATCCAGATGATCATCAACCGGGAGTGGGGCCTGGCCATGAACGAGAACCCCCTCCAGGGCTCGTTCATCGTCGAGGAGCTCACCGACCTGGTGGAGGAGGCGGTGCTGGCCGAGTTGGAGCGCATCAGCGAGCGGGGCGGCGTGCTGGGTGCCATGGAGACCGGGTACCAGCGCGGTCGCATCCAGGACGAGTCCATGCTGTACGAGCAGCGCAAGCACGACGGCTCGCTGCCCATCATCGGCGTGAACACGTTCCGCAATCCCAACGGCGATGCCGTGCCTGAGGCGCTGGAGCTGGCCCGGTCGAGCGACGACGAGAAGCAGAGCCAGCTGCAGCGGCTGCGCGACTTCCAGGCCCGCCACGCCGACGAACGCCCGGCGGCGTTGGAGCGCCTGCGGGCTGCGGCACTCGACGGCGAGAACCTCTTCGCCGTGCTCATGGACGTGGTGCGCAGCTGCTCGCTGGGGGAGATCACCGATGCCCTGTTCGAGGTCGGCGGTCGCTACAGAAGGAATGTGTGATGGACGCGTACGACGCGCCGGTGGCGGACATGATGGCCGCCCTGCGCCTGGCCGGGCTGGACGAACTGCTGGCCCTGCCCGCCTTTGCCGGAGCTCACGCCGATGCCGAGACGGTGGAGACCCTGGTCGGTGAGTTCGGCCGCCTGGCGTCCGAGGTCATCGCCCCCACCGACCGGGTGGGTGACACCGTGGGCAGCAAGCTCGACGTCACCACCGGCGACGTCACCGCGCCGCCCGGCTTCACCGCCGCCTACCGGCAGTACGTCGACGGTGGTTGGGCGGCACTTGCCGTCCCCGCCGAGCACGGTGGCGGCGGCTTCCCCACGGTGGTGGGCCTGGCCGTGCAGGAGCTGTTCACCACCGCCAACCTGGCCCTGTCGCTGAACCCCATGCTCACCCACGCGGCGGTCGAGTTGCTGGCCCGGTGGGGCGATCAGCGCCAGCGGTCGGTGTTCCTCCCCAAGCTCCTCACCGGCGAGTGGTGCGGCACCATGGACCTCACCGAGCCCGATGCCGGGTCCGACGTGGGTGCCCTGCGCACGCGTGCCGAGCAGGACGCCGGCGGGGTGTGGCGCCTCACGGGCAGCAAGATCTTCATCACGTGGGGCGAGCACGACATGGCCGGCAACATCGTGCACATGGTGCTGGCCCGCACCCCCGGCTCGGCGCCCGGCACCAAAGGGTTGTCGCTGTTCGCCGTCCCCAAGTTCCTGGTGAACGACGACGGCTCGCTGGGTGCCCGCAACGCCATGCGGGCGGCCAAGTTGGAGGAGAAGGTCGGTATTCACGCCAGCCCCACGTGCGTCATGGAGTTCGACGGCGCCGTGGGCGAGTTGGTGGGGGAGGAGCACGCCGGCATGCGGGGCATGTTCACCATGATGAACGCGGCCCGCGTGAGCATCGGCCTGCAGGGGCTGGCCGTGGCCGAACGGGCATGGCAGCAGTCGCTGGCCTACGCCCGGGAGCGGCGGCAGGGTCGGGCCGCCGGCGCACCTGCCAGCGCGGGCCGGGCCGCCATCATCGAGCACCCCGACGTGCAGCGCATGCTGCTCACCATGCGGGTGAGCTCACTGGCCATGCGCCACCTGCTCTACCTCACCGCCGCCCAGAGCGACGTTGCGTCGGCCCATCCGGACGAGGCGGTGCGGGCCCGTGCTGCCGCCCTGTCCGAACTGCTCACACCGGTGGCCAAGGCCTGGCCCACCGACCTGGGTGTGGCCGCCGCGTCCCTTGGCGTGCAGGTGCACGGGGGCATGGGGTACGTGGAGGAGACGGGCATCGCCCAGCGGTGGCGGGACAGCCGCATCGGCCCCATCTACGAGGGCACCAACGGCATCCAGGCCATCGACCTGATCGGCCGCAAGCTGCTGCGCGACGACGGCAAGGCGATGCGCGCGCTGATCGCCGAGATCAAGGCGACGTCCGACGCGGGGCTCTCCAACGCGGTCCAGGCGCT
>DASRGI010000111.1:0-9067 GCA_035651095.1 Acidimicrobiales bacterium
AAGATGCCGCCGTCCGAGGCCAGCAGCCAGTACCCCCTGCCGTCGGGGGTGGCCGCCATGCCCACGATGGGCTTGTTCAGGGGGACGTTGCCGGTCGAGCCGAAGAAGCGGGCGGTGCCGAAGGCGAAGATGCCGCCGTCCGACGCCACCAGCCAGTACCCCCTGCCGTCGGGCGTGGCCGCCATGCCCACGATGGGCTTGTTCAGGGGCTGGCCGCCCATGGACCCGAAGAAGCGGGCCGTGCCGAACGAGAAGATGCCGCCGTCCGACGCCACCAGCCAGTACCCCTGGCCGTCCGGCGTCCGGGCCATGCCCACGATGGGCCTGTTCAGGGGCTGGCCGCCCATGGACCCGAAGAAGGGAGCGTCGAAGGCGAAGATGCCGCCGTCCGCCGCCACGAACCAGTAGCCCGAGCCGTCGGCCTGGGCGGCCATGCCGACCACCGGCTGGTTGAGGTGGAGGCTGCCCGTCGAGCCGTGGAAGGCCGCCTTGCCGAACGAGAACACGCCGCCGTCCTGGCCCAGCAGCCAGTACCCCTGCTTGGCCACGTAGCCGACGAAGTGGCCGTCGTCAGGGGCGAAGTCGTCGGGGCAGTCGCACTGGTCGGCCGTGGGCGCCTCGTCCCACTCCATGAAGGACCGGAAGCCGAGGGTGGCGGGGCTGCCGATGCACGACGCGGGGAACGTGGCCCCGAGCGACGTGCCCGGGCCGATCACCGGCGTGCCCTGGCTGGCCACCGGGCCGCTGCGCGCCACGACCGAGACCTCGACGCCGTCCCCCGGGTTCTCGAACTGCACCTGGTAGTCGCCCACGCCGTCGTCGGTGGTGTCGAGCTCCCACACGATGATGCTGGCCCCGTCGATCCAGTTGCTGTCCGTGTTCGGGTTGGACGAGCACGCCGTGCTCACCGAGACGGAGGCGTTGGGTGCGCTGTCGGTGCTGGCCGAGGCGCTCACGATGTCACCCTGGCAGAAGGGGACGTCGCCCCCCGGGTCGTTCGTGTTCCGCAGCGCCTGGGCCGAGTACGTGCCCGACGGCGAGCCCGCGGGCGCGGCGGGCAAGGTGCGCCACCGAGGCGCCTTCCCCTTTGCCGTGGCCGCCGATGCCCCCGGTGCCAGCGTCACGACGCACAACGCCAGCGCGACGAACAGCGTGATCTTCCTCATGGGAACCCCCAAATCCTGCCCTCGTGGCCCGGGCAGTGTACGACGAAGGCGGCCGCCGGCAACCCGATGAGCGGCGCGGCCGTGGGCGGCGACGTGGTAGTGGGCCCCGGGACCTACGAGGGCGGTGTGCTCGGTCCCTCGGCTGCTGTGGTCGTGTCGAGCGCGGCCTCGTAGGACCGGGCCTCGAGCACCAGCCCGCCCCGCCCGTCGAAGGCCAGGGCGGCCTTGCCCTCCACCAGCTGGCGCACCGGCTCCCCCACCAGCTCGTGCCGCCACCCGGTGGCCAGGCGGGCGTGGCTCTCCCCCCGCAGGAAGGCGTGCAGGTCCGAGCGGGTGGCGAGGAGGGCGGTGTCCACCGACAAGTCGCCCGCTAGCTGCGAGATCCACGCCGACACCAGGCTCACGGCCGGGCGCAGCTCCCGCTCCAGGTCGTCGGTTGGCGGCACCTGGATTTCAGCCGGCGTGAGGGCTTGCCCCCGGCGAACGGCGTCGAGGATGGCCTGGGCGGCGTCGCCCTTGAGGTAGCGACCGTCCAGGCCCCGCACCTCGCCCAGCTGCTCGCGGGACTTGGGCGGGCGGTGGGCGATGGAGACGAGGGCCAGGTCGGGCAGCACGAAGCGGGGCGGCTGGTCGGCTCGGGCCGCCCGCTCCTCCCGCCAGGCGGCCAGCTCCTGGGCCACGCCCCGGGCCGGGCCCCGGAGCTGGCGGGACTCCTTGAGCCGCCACCACGCCCGCCGGGGCTCCACCGATTGCCGGGGCCGGCGCAGCAGCAGCTCGCACTCCTGCTCGGCCCACTCCCGCCGGCCCCGCTTGTCCAGCTCCCGCACGAGCACGTCCTGCAGGTCCACCAGGTGCTCCACATCGGAAGCGGCGTACGCCTGCTGGTCGGCGGTGAGGGGGCGGCGGGTCCAGTCGGTGAGGCGGTCGCCCTTGGGGAGGCGGGTTCCCAGCAGCCGCTCGATGAGGTTGCCGAGCGAGGGCGACGAGTGGCCCAGGAACCCGGCCGCCAGCTGGGTATCGAACAGGCGGGTGGGCACGGCGCCGCAGGCCCGCTCCAGGACTTCGAGATCTTGGTCGGCGGCGTGGAGGACGGCCAGGGCAGGGCCGCGCAACACGTCGGCGAAGGGAGCGAGGTCGACCTCGAAGGGGTCGACGAGGGCCAGGCCGCCCTCCCAGGCCACCTGCAACAAGGCCAGGTGTGGGTAGTAGGTGCGCTCCCGGTGGAACTCGGTGTCCAGCGCGTAGCGGTCGACCTGTTGCAGCTCGCGCGTCAACGCCTCGAGTCGGGGCTGGTCAGCCACCCACTCCCAGGCGGCGGTCACGAAGGGGAACGGTACCGGACGCCTGGCTTGCGGAACTCCAGGTACACGGCCTTGGCCGCCCCGACCAGGGGCACGGCGAGCAGCGCCCCCACCACGCCGCCGGCCGACACGCCGACCAGCGCGGCCGTCATGGTGGCCGGGGGCGAGAGCTTGACCGCCTGCCCGATGAGCACCGGTTGGATCACCTGGTGCTTGAGCTGCTGGTACACCATGAAGGTGACGGCGCAGGCGATGGCCGTGCCCGTGCCTTGCGTCAGGCCCAGGATCACGAAGGGGATCCCGCCCGCGGCGCCGCCGATCTGGGGCACCAGGTCCCAGATGGCCGCCCACACCGCAGCGAGGGGCGTGAGGGGCACGTGCAGCAGCAGGCCGGCGCCCAGGATGATGAACCCGCACACGGCCGCGACCAGGAGCGAGCCGGCGACGTACCGACCCACGATGCGGTAGGCCAGGCGGCCCACGTGGTCGGCCTGCGCCCGGCGGTCGACGGGCACGAGGCGTTTCGCGGCGTGCACCAGGCGGGGCCCGTCGACCAGGAGGGCCATGGTCACCAGCAGGGTGACGAGCAGCAGCAGCAGGCTGTCGGCCACGGACCGGGCCACCTTCTCGAGGGGCGCGGTGTTGCCCGCGAGGCGGTCGGGCAGCTGCTCGATGGAGCGTTGGATGCGGTCGGCCACGTCGGCCTTGCGCACCTGCCTGCCCACGATCGGCAGGTGGCCCAGATCCTGCACGACCCGGGGCAGCTGGTGGCTGAGGTCGCGGGCCTGGTGAACGGCCGGGGGGATGAGCAGCACGCCAATGGTGACGAGCACTGCGGTGATGGCGGCGAGCACGGCGGCGACGGCCGCGCCCCGCGGCATCCGGAACCGCCGTTCCAGCGCGGCGACAGGCGGGTTGCAGGCTACGGCCACGATGGTGCTCACGCCCAGGGCCGTGAGCGTGCGGGGCACGCGGCGCAACAAGCCGATGATGAAGAGCAGGGCCACGAGGGAGCCGAGGAGAACGAGCACCGAGCGCCAGTCCAGATCCACCTCGCGCACCAACCGGGGCGGCCTGGTTGCCGGCGACGGTGCTGGCGTGGGGACGTCCGGTGCGTCCATGATGCCCGGTACTGTAACGGTCGATGGCTCCGCCCCAGCCGCGAGAGCGGCTGCGTATATCCCCCCGCTCGGCGGTCGTGGCGGTGGCCCTGTTCGGACTCACGCTGTTCGTCATGCGGGTGGCGGCCGCATCCGAGCGAGTCATCGGGTGGGTTTTCGCTGCCCTCGCCATCACCGGCCTGCTGCACCCGTACGTCGCCGTCCTGGCCAAGCGCGTCCCCCGGGGCATCGCCGTGCTCGTCGTCGCCGTCGTGGCCGTGGGCAGCACGACGATGATCACCTACGCCATGGTCGACGGCATCGTGAGCGAGTACCACGAGGTGCAGCGGGCGGCTCCTGCCCGCGCCGCCCAGTTGGAGCAGACCGGCCGCTTCGCCACCCTGGCGCGCGACGCCCACCTGGCCGAGCGGGTGAAGCGGTTCGTGGACGAGGCACCCCTGCGCCTGCAGGGAGGCGATGCCGCCGCCGCCCTGCGTGCCGCCGCCACCCGCGGTGTGGCCTTCCTTGCCACCGGCATCCTCTCCCTGTTCTTCCTGCTCGACGCGCCCAGCATCGGCCGGGCCGCCCTGAACCAGGTCCACACGCCCAGCCGCCGGGCGCAGTTGGAACGCGTCACCACGGCGGCCATCCGGCGCGCCTTCGGCTATGCACGGGGCACGCTGGCCATGGCCCTCCTGGCCGGGCTGGTGGCATGGGCGGTGGCCGCGTGGGCCGAGGCGCCCGGGCCTGCGCCCCTCGCCCTCTGGGTGGCGCTGTGGGACATCGTGCCCCTCGTGGGCGCCGTGATCGGCGCTATCCCCATCGTCGCCCTGGCCGCCATCGACTCTCCCCGGCGGGGCGTGGAGCTGAGCGTCTTCTTCCTTGCCTACCAGGCCGTCGAGTGGCTCGTCCTGCAACGGTGGATCGAGCGGCGCACCGTGCGGTTGGGGCCCTTCGCCACCATCGTGGCTGCCTTTGCCGGGCTGGAGCTCTACGGCGTGGGCGGGGCGCTCATCATGCTGCTGGCCGTGGTCCTGGCCGTGGCCGCCATGGACGAGTTGCTGCCGCCGTTGACCGCGCCTGCGGCAGGCGCACCGGCGGCCGCGGCCGCTTCGGCACCCGGGCCGTCAGCCGCCCGTCCGAATGGTCTCGAGGTCGGCCCGGTCGGTGTTGTCGAAGTCGACAGGCGGCGGGCCGTCGAGCACCTGGCTGACGAGATCTGACTCCACCGCCCAGTACATCACCGACGCCTTGTTGGTGGAGTGGCCGGGGTGCTGCGGGTCGGCCCGGCCCGTGTGGAGGACAAGGTCCACCAAGCCGAGCAGGTGCCCCATCTCGTGCTCGGTGACGGCATCCTCGATGGTGGCGCGAGGGGCCAGCGGCGAGGCGGCGGAGCGCACCTGGTCCTCGAAGACGGCGGCCACGTCGCCCCGCACGGCCACGCCGAGGATGGACGAGTCGCCCTGGAACGTGCCCCGCAGGAAGAGCAGGTGGAGCACGGCCTGGCCTCCACCCTGCTGGGCTTTGCCCTGGCGATCGGCGAGCTCGGTGAGCTGCGCCACCGTCCAGTCCTGGGCCCCGCCGCCCACGGCGATGGCCGCGGGCACGCTGACCGGCTTGTGGCTGGCCCCGCCCAGGACGCTGGCCGCGTGGTTGAGGGTGTTGGACGCGGGTGTGGCTCCCTGCTGGGTGAAGACCTCGATCACCAGGCGGGTGGCGGGTTGGGGCCGGAGCAGGGTGCGGGCGAAGGCACCCACCCCACCCTTGGCACCGGCGTAGGGGTCGGCCGGGGTGGCGGCGCCGGTGGAGCCCGAGCCCGTGGCCCCGCCCCCTTGGCCGCCGGTGGTCGTCGCCGTGCCCCGCTGGGCGCCGGCGGTCGTGGGGGTGCCCCGCTGGCCGCCGGTGGTCGTCGCCGTCGCTCCGCCCTGCCCGGTCTGGATGGGTGGCGCGTCGGTGGGCGTGGGCGCGCTGGTGGTCGGCCCGCCGCTCCGTCCCGTGCTGGCGCGGGGCGCGCACGCGGCCAGGCAGGCGAGTACCAGCGCTGAACCCAGTCGTCCCCGTCGCACGTCAAGCAGGGTACGCAGAGTCGGGCGGTACTGTCCCGGCATGCCCCTGTTCTCGTTCGAAGGCCGCAGCCCGCGCGTGGCCGACGATGCCTTCATCGCTCCCACGGCAACGCTCATCGGCGAGGTGACAGTGGAGAGCGGCGCGTCCATCTGGTACGGCGCCGTGCTGCGCGCCGACTACTCCCCCATCCTCGTGCGGGCCGGCGCCAACGTGCAGGACGGGGCTGTACTGCACGGGCCACCCGGCAACGCCACCGACATCGGGGCGCGCGCCACCGTCGCCCACCTGTGCGTCGTCCACGGGGCCACGTTGGAGGAGGAGGCCCTGGTGGCCAACGGCTGCACAGTGCTCGACGGCGCCCACATCGGGGCCGGCGCGCTGGTGGCCGCCCACTCGCTGGTGGCCGCGGGCGCCAACATCCCGCCCGGCTTCCTGGCCGCGGGCGTGCCCGCCCAGGTGAAGCGCCCGGTGGCGGGCTCGCCCGCCGAGATGTGGGTGCTGATGAACCCGCCCGCCTACGCCGAGCTGGCCCGGCGCCACAAGGAGGGCGTCAGCCCCATCTGGGACCAGTGAGCCGGGTCCGCGGCGCTAACCCAGCGACGAGGCGGCGGTGAACGTCAACACGATGTGATAGCTGCGTCCCGACAGTAGGGCCGGATCGGTGATGGCCGTGGGCTGGGTGAGCGTGAGGGCGAAGGTGTCGGATCCCACGCCCGGGCCGGTGGCGAGGAGGGTGGACGTCCCCGACACGGCGCCGGCCGTCACCGTGGGCACCAACGCCGTCCCGCCCGTGCGCGCCACCGAGACGGTGAGGGGCGTCGCCAGGGCCTTGCCCCCGGTCACGTAGGCCGCGGCCGCGGTGTTCCACTCGGTCATGCGGGTCTGGTCGAAGGCGACGGAGAGGGTGTAGGGCCCGGTGGAGGTGACGGTGAGGGACCCGGCGGTGCGGGAGTTGGTGCCCGCGGGGACGAGGGTCCAGCCGCTCACGTTTCCCGCCTGCGACGCGTCGAGGGTGACAGTGGCGCCCGCCGGCGCGGCCAACCCGACCACGGCCAGCACGACCAGCACTCCAGCGCCCACGAGCCAACGCATGGACATTGTGTCGGCAGGCCGGGTCAACCGCCGTAGTTCATGAGGGTGTCCTCCATGCGGAGGACGGCAGTCTCCTCGTCCTTCTGGAATCCGCACGCCACCACCTCCCCCACGAACAGCGTGTGGGAGCCGAGGTCGAACGAGTGCCGCACCTCGCAGTCGACCCACGCCACCGCCTGGTCGAGCACGGGCGCGCCGGTGGGCGCGTCGTGGATGGGGAAGCCGTTGGCGGTCCGGGCACCGTCGCCCTCCACGACGACGGGCTTGGTGAACTTGCGGACGATGGCCCGGTCCTCCCGGTCCACGATGTTGAGGGCGAACAGCTGCCCCTCGACCAAGAGCTCGTGGGTGACGGCCGGCTTCTCGACGCTGATGGCGAGCAGCTTGGGTTCCGAGCTCACCTGCCCAGCCCAGTTCAGCGTCATCAGGTTGCGCCGGTCGCCGGCCCGGGTGCCGACGACGAACAGCCCGCTCGGCATCTTCCAGAGGACGCGGCGGCGCAGCTTGTCGTACTCCACGGGGTCGGCACCAGGCGGGAAGGGGCCGACGGGCGGACCGGATTGCACAGGCATGCGTCGAACGTAATCGGGACGGACGGGCGCCGGGACGAGCTGAGGCCGCGACGAATGGACCGCGCCGGGGGCCGGGGACGCCCGCCCGCACCACCGCCCTCTCCCCGTTCTCGTAACGCTGGCGCCGCCCATGGCGGCCTGAGCGTTACGAGAACGGCAGGGGGTCCTCGGGGGGGCGCGCCTCGTACAGCTCGACTTCGCCAATGCCCTTCAGCTCGTGGACGCCGGCCTTGGGCCACGCCCTGGCGGCGTCACCCATCGCCTCCCGGAGGGCGGGTGAGACCACGACGGTTCCTGGTGCGGCCACGGCGACGATCCGGCTCGCCATGTTGACCACCGCGCCGAAGTAGTCACCCTCCCGGCTGACCACCGGACCCCACGACATGCCTGCACGCGCCGGCGGGAGATCGTCGGCCCGGAGGCAGCGCAGCACATCGGTGGCGACCGACACCGCGACCTCGGGGTCGTCGGCCACGAACATGGCGCCGTCACCGGCGGCCTTCACGAAGCGCCCGCCACCGGCTACGACTGCGTCGAAGACGACTGCTTCGAATTGGCCGGCCAGATCGGCCACCTGCTTCTCGTCGAACTGCTGTGAGAGCGAGGTGAAGCCCACGAGGTCCACGAACCCGACAGCGAGGGACCGGGCACCGCCGTCGCCCGCGTCTGGAGCGCCGAAGCGCCGGAGGAGCGCGCTGTAGAGCTGGCGGCGCAGGACGTAGCCGAAGAGCCGCTCGAGCCTGCTGACATCGAAGTGGGCCTGGAGCCGCGAAAGGATCTCACCGTCGGACATGCCCTCGTCCCGCCAGTGCCAGAGCTCATCGACGAACAACTCGGCGATCCTGCCGATGGATGGGCCGACCACCCGGGCCTGCCGGAGGACCACGTCGGGGGGCAGGCCCTCTTCGACCAGGTGCACCGCGGTACCCAGCGCCTCCAGGTCGGCCTCGTTGAACGGCCGCTCGTCGATCGGGTCCGGAAAGCCCATGGCCCGCCACAGACGCCGGACGAACTCGGGTGAAACACCGCCCCGCTCGGCGATGTCGTTCCAGCCGAGCAACTGCGTCCCAGGCAGCAAGAAGGGCCGGGCGACCCTGGCGATCAGCTTCGGAGCGTCGATGCCCTCGGCCAAGTCGTCGTCCGAGATGCCGAGGTTCCTGAGCAGCGCCGCGAGGTCGAACTCGTCGATGCCCAACGACGCTACCAATCAGGGCTTCAGCGAGAGCAGGTCGCTGGTCAGCTGCTGGTCGAACTCGACAACCCCGTACGTGCCCTGCTGGTGGGCGTCCACGTGCAAGGGCAGGCGAGACGCCGGGTCGTACCAGTCGGTCTCCGTCCCCGTCGACTCGATGTGCCCGTGGGAGGTGAGCTGGGACGAGATGACGTACGTCGTACGCGTCGCACCATCGATGACCACATCCTGCGTGCCGGTGACGGATCCCGTCACGTCGACGGTGAAGTCCCCGCAGTCGGCGTGACCGGAGAACTTGGCACCTACGGTGGGCGGCCACGGAGGGGCGGGCATCGGCGGGCTGAAGGTGCACGTGGAGGAGATGGTCACGTCGCCCGAACTGCTGCGCAACGTCGTCGCCTCCAGGAACGGGCCGCCGCTCGCGTAGGCGAACTTGCTGTCCGACGACCACTTGCCGGGGTCCACCACCCGATGCCATGTCTGCGCCCCGGCGGCGTCGGGTGGGTCGACCGTCATCGTGCCCTGGGCCGGCGCGCTGGACGAGGACGGCCCCGCCGTCTGATGGCCAGCCTGCCGG
>DASRGI010000112.1:0-3163 GCA_035651095.1 Acidimicrobiales bacterium
ACACGACGTCGTGACGATGGCCGACAAGGTGGGCTCGACCGAGAAGATCCTCGCCTGGGTCGACGCTGCGCCGTCGGGCGCGGTGATGGCGATCGGCACCGAGATCCACATGGTCAACCGCATGGCGAAGCAGCACGCCGACAAGACGATCGTCTCGCTCGACCCGCTGATCTGCCCGTGCTCGACCATGTTCCGCATCGACGCCGCCCACCTGGCGTGGGTGCTGGAGAACCTGGTCGACGGTCAGGTGGTCAACCGGATCACCGTGGATGGCGAGACGACCGAGTGGGCCAAGGTTGCCCTCGAACGGATGCTGGCGATCGTCTGAGTCCGGAAAAGGGAAAACGGCGAGGGACCCAGGAGGAAAGGTCACTCGCCGCTCTCACCACCGCCCCCGAACGTTGCGGGGAAGGAAGGGGCGCCGGCCCAGGAGGAGGAGGCCGGCACCGCTCCCTATCCCGCTAGCCGAAGTTCCGCCATCCGAGCAGGTCCCAGGCAGAGGCATCCTCCGCCTGGTCCGGGTTGACCCGCTGGACAGCGGCAACGGCCGGCTCCTCGGTTGCGACCCAGAGGGCCAGAGCCAGGAGCGCTAGGAAAACCAACCCCAGTCCGATTTCCATGTCCGAATCGTGCGCCGATGTCCGGCTCGCGTCCATGCCCCGAACGGGTCATTTGGGACGACCGAACGGACTAGTCAGTCGAGGCCGAGCAAGGGGGCGAGGAAGCGCCCGGTGTGGCTCTCAGGTGTCTTGGCCACCTTCTCGGGTGTGCCCTCGACGACCACCGATCCGCCGCCGTCGCCACCCTCGGGCCCGAGGTCGATGATCCAGTCGGCCGTCTTGATGACGTCGAGGTTGTGCTCGATCACCAGCACGCTGTTGCCCTGGTCGACCAGGCGTGACAGCACGTTGAGGAGCTTGCGGATGTCCTCGAAGTGGAGCCCGGTGGTGGGCTCGTCGAGGATGTACATGGTGTGGCCGGTGGAGCGCTTGGACAGCTCGCTGGCCAGCTTGACCCGCTGGGCCTCACCACCCGACAGCGTGGGCGCGGGCTGGCCCAGCCGCACGTAGCCCAGACCCACGTCGACGATGGTCTGCATGTGCCGGGCGATGACGGGCTGGTTCTTGAAGAACTCCAGCGCCTCCTCGCACGGCATGTCGAGCACCTCGGCGATGTTCTTGCCCTTGAAGGTGATGTCGAGGGTGTCCCGGTTGTAGCGGGCGCCCTTGCACACCTCGCAGGGCACGTACACGTCGGGCAGGAAGTGCATCTCGATCTTGATGGTGCCGTCGCCCGCGCACGCCTCGCACCGGCCGCCCTTGACGTTGAAGGAGAACCGGCCGGGCAGGTAGCCCCGGACCTTGGCCTCCTGGGTCTGGCTGAACAGCTTGCGGATGGCGTCGAACACGCCCGTGTAGGTGGCAGGGTTGGACCGCGGGGTGCGGCCGATGGGCGACTGGTCGATGTTGATGACCTTGTCGATGAGCTCGGCCCCGTCGATGGCCTTGTGCCGGCCCGGCACCGTCTTCGACTTGTAGACGTGCTGCATCAGCGAGCGGAACAGGATGTCGTTCACCAGCGTGGACTTGCCCGAGCCGGACACGCCGGTGACGGCGATGAAGCAGCCCAGCGGGAACTCGACGTCGATGTTCTTGAGGTTGTGCTCCCGGGCGCCCCGGACCACCAGCCAGTCCTCCCCCGGCTCCCGGCGCATGGCGGGGACGGGGATGGACCGCTTGTGGGACACGTACTGGCCGGTCATCGACTTCTTGTTCTTGAGGAGCCCGGCCACGTTGCCCGAGTACACGACCTCGCCCCCGTGCTCCCCTGCCCCGGGCCCGATGTCGACCACGTGGTCGGCCACCCGGATGGTGTCCTCGTCGTGCTCGACCACGATGACGGTGTTGCCCAGGTCTCGCAGGCGCACGAGGGTGTCGATGAGGCGGCGGTTGTCCCGCTGGTGGAGGCCGATGGACGGCTCGTCGAGCACGTAGAGCACGCCCACCAGGCCGCTGCCGATCTGGGACGCGAGCCGGATGCGCTGAGCCTCGCCGCCGGCCAGGGTGCCGGCCGAGCGGTGGAGGGTGAGGTAGTCGAGCCCGACGTCGAGCAGGAACTGCATGCGGGCCCGGATCTCCCGGAAGACCCGCTCGGCGATCATGCGATCCCGCTCGGACAGGTCGAGCTGGTTGAGGGCCTCGGCCGCGTCCCGGATGGACAGGCTGCACAGCTCGAAGATGTTGCGGCCGTCCACGGTGACGGCCAGCGACTCGGGTTTGAGCCGGGCACCGCCGCACTCGGGGCAGGGCACCTCCCGCATGTAGCCCTCGATCTGTTCCCGCATGTAGTCGGACTCCGCCTCGGAGTGCCGGCGCTGGAGCCACGGGACCACGCCTTCGTAGTGCGTGTAGTACGAGCGGGCCCGGCCGTACCGGTTGCGGTACTGGACGTGGACCTGCTTGGTGCCCGAGCCGTAGAGCAGGACCTTCTGCTCGGCTTTCTTGAGCTTCTGCCAGGGCGTGGTGGTCTTGAAGCCGTAGGTCTCGGCCACCGACGCCAGCACCCGGCCGAAGTACTCCGTGCGGCCGCCCGCCCAGGGGGCGACGGCGCCTTCGTCGATGGTGAGATCGGTGTTGGGGACGACCAGATCGGGGTCGACTTCGTACCGGGTGCCCAGGCCGGCGCAGTGGGGGCAGGCCCCGTACGGGGAGTTGAAGGAGAAGTTGCGGGGGGCCAGCTCGTCGAAGCTGGTGCCGTCGTTGGGGCAGGCCAGGTGCTGGGAGAAGGTGAGCGTGTCCTGGTCGGGGGCAGGCTCGTCGTCCCGAGCGACCAGCTGGACCTCGGCCACGCCCTCGGCCAGGCGCAGGGCAGTCTCCATGGAGTCGGTGAGGCGGCGCTCGATGCCGTCCCGCTTCACCAGCCGGTCGACCACGACCTCGATGGTGTGCTGCTCGTAGCGGGCCAGCTTGGGCGGGTCGGCCAGCTCGTGCAGCTCGCCGTCGATGCGGGCCCGCACGAAGCCCTGCTTGGCCAGTTCTTCGAGCAGGCCCTCGTACTCGCCCTTGCGGCCCCGGACCACGGGCGCGAGGACCTGGAAGCGGGTGCCCTCGGGCAGCTCCATGACCCGGTCGACGATCTGCTGGGGCGTCTGGCGGGTGACCAC
>DASRGI010000113.1:0-2868 GCA_035651095.1 Acidimicrobiales bacterium
CGTTGGGAGCGTTGGCGTCGAGCCAGTCCCGCAGGGTCTGCACGTTGGCCTTGTAGGCGTCGTCGTACATCGGGTACGCCTTGGGCATCCGCACCACGTAGCCCGCTTCCACGGCCTCGGGCTTCACCAGGCCGAGGATGGCCAGCTCTTGCTTGCCCCGCTCGATGAGCACCTCGTCGGGTGCCGACCACAGCTCGTCGCCCTCGAACACGAAGTACTCGAGGCCCAGGCACGTGCGGCCGTCCTTCACCAGGTACGGCGACCACGAGCCGAAGTTCTGGATGCGGCC
Source organism: Acidimicrobiales bacterium (assembly GCA_035651095.1). Lineage (GTDB taxonomy): Bacteria > Actinomycetota > Acidimicrobiia > Acidimicrobiales > JAUTXP01 > DASRGI01. The sequence continues at coordinate 290 of DASRGI010000113.1, forward strand.
CAGCTTGACCTCAGGCGAGTGCACGTAGATCCAGTTGTCCGGGAAGCTCGCGGACTCGGGCACGACCAACGCCACGGTGAGGAAGTCGCGGTACGACAGCGCGTCGGCCGCGGCCTGCACCTGGGCGGGCACCGGCGGGTCCATGGCCTTGAGCAAACCGCTGATGGGCATGGACGACACCACATGGGTGGCGTCGTACCGGGTGGCGGCTTCCTCGGTAACGGCGGTGACGGCGACGGCCCGCCCGCCCTCGTGATGGATGGCGGTGACCTTGGTCTCCATGACGACCTTGGTGCCCTCGGCCTCCACCAGGTCGCGGCAGCGCTCCCACATCATCCCCGGACCCAGCTTCGGGTACTGGAACTCCTCGATGAGGCTGGTGACCTCGGTGGGGTCCTTCCACGGGTTGACGGCGTTCCATACCGCCTTGAAGAGCGAGAGGTTCTTGATGCGTTGCGCCGCCCAGTCGGCCTGGATGGACGTGGCCGGCACGCCCCACAGCTTCTCCGTGTAGGTCTTGAAGAAGATGCGGTACAGCCGGTACCCGAAGCGGGCCGACGTCCAGCCTTCGAAGTTGCTCTGGTCCTTGGGCGGCCGGATGCGGGCCCACGCGTAGGACAGGACGCAGCGCACGGCTTCCAGCAGGCCGAGACCGCGCAAGGCGTTCATGGGCTTGAGGGGGTAGTCGAACAGCTTGCCCTTGTAGAAGATGCGCGACAGCCGGGGCCGCTTCAGGAAATCCTCATCCGGCAGGATCTCGTGCCACAGCTGCTCGACGGCTTGGACCTTGGTGAAGAAGCGGTGGCCACCGATGTCGAAGCGCCACCCCTCTCGTTCGACCGTGCGGCTGATGCCTCCGACCGTGTCGTCCGACTCCAGGACGGTGGACCGCAGACCGCGCTTGGCCAGTTGGTAAGCGGCGGTGAGGCCGGCGGGACCTGCTCCGATGATGACGACGTCGGGTTGGGGGGTACTTGTGGTGTCCATTGACCTTCCGCTTACGGGACGTACGCGCCGAGAACGGCGAGGGTTGCGTATCCAGCCATGGCAGTTACCCCGATCGCCCATGCAGCACGCTCCGCATGGCGATTTCGAGTGACCCAGGCAAGGGCAATGGTAATCGGAAAGGCGGTGAAGGCGTAGCGCTCGAAGCTTCCCCAGCGTTGCGCGGTGAGGGCAATCACGACCATCGCCGCTGCGTACGCGCCATATGAGAACGGCATGAAACGGAAGACGAGCACCACCAATACGAGCACGATCACCACCCATGGGAGGTGGAGGCTGTTGCCCCGCCACGCGCCCTGGAAGGCGTTCTCGATGGCCCCCCACATCACCGGGAACGGGTTGGTGGCCGGCCCCCGGTAGAGCGGGTTGCGCTGGATGCGGAAGGGGAGGAGCGCGTCGCCGAAGACGTGCCCGACCCACAGGAGGTACACGCCGCAGCCCACCGCCGACGAACCGACGGCCGCGGCCCTGGCGGCCAGGTCGCCCAGGCGAAGCTGCCCCCGGTGGAGGCCGCGCGCCGCTTCGATGGCGGCGGGGAGCATGAACACCAGGCCCACGGGCCGGGTGAGCCCGCCCAGGAACCCGGCGGCCGCCGCCCACCACCAGGCCTGGCGGCGCAGGGCCAGGAACCCGGCGGCGGTGAGGGCCATGGCCAGCGCCTCGCTGTACCCCCACACGAACACGAAGGCGGCCGGCACCAGGGCGACCAGCCAGGCCGCTCGCACCGCCGTCTCGTCGTCCCCGCCCTCCATGCGCACGATGCGGTGGACGAGGGCGCCCAGGGCCAGGGCGCACAGGTTGGCGATGAGTACCAGGGCGATCCCGGCGCGGTGGCCGATCACGAACCCCACCGCTCGGGCCAGCAACGGGTAGAGCGGGAAGAACCGAATTTCCTTGATGGGGAGCGCCTGGTAGCCCCTTTCGGCGATCTGCTGGTAGCGAACCGCGTCCCATCCGAGGATTCCCTCGTGCAGGTGGGCGGCGACGTGCCCGGGGATGGGCTTGAGGTGGCGGGCGATGAGGTTGGCGGCGGCCAGGCTCAGGAGGACGACCACCCGGGCCACCACCCAACCCGGGAGGGCGGCCAGCACGTCTCGCCGGGCGCCCTCCAACTTCATGACTTCGCCGTCGCTGGCGCCGTGGGCACGGCGGGCAGGGCCACCAGGTTCATGCCCTCGTAGTAGCGCTTGGGCTTGCGGCGCACGAGGTAGGTGCCCGTGCCCCGCACGGCGCGCAGGTCCACGAGGAGGGTGTGGCAGTCGTCCCCGAAGGTCCGGTAGCTCGGCGCCCACACCAGGAAGATGCGGTGGCCGTCGGCCCGGGCCAGCACGTCGCGGGCGAACTGGCCGGGGTCGGCCGCCTTGTTGCGCTTGGCGTAGTCGACCCAGTCGATGCGGTCGACGGGGCCGATGCCGGGATAGGCGATTTGGGTAACCGTGTTGCCCAACTCCCGGTTGAGGGACGGGCCCAACTGGTCGGGGCAGTCGACCACCAGATCGCCGGGCTGGACGTGGGCGCGCAGGGCCTTGGCCACCACCCGAGCCTGGGTGCGCTGCATGGTCGCAGCATGGACA
>DASRGI010000114.1:0-3121 GCA_035651095.1 Acidimicrobiales bacterium
TCCTCGAGATGGAACGGCTTGTACACGCCGTTCTTGTCGTCGTAGCCGAGTACGTCGTGGGGGCACGCCACCACGCAGCCCGCGCACCCTGTGCACAGACCGCTCGTGACGACCTCGGCGTACAGCTCTTTCCACTGCGCAGTCCAGCGCTGCTTGGTATCCGCGGGCACGTTGGGGAACTCTACGCGGCGTGCCCGAACTTCCCGAGGTCGAGGCTTACCGGCAGCTGGCCGAGGAAGCCGCCCTGGGCCGGCCCATCACCGGCGTGGACGCCGACGACGACTGGTACCTCAAGGGCGGGCTGGCGGCCGGGGACGTGGGCGCCGCGCTGGTGGGGCAGCGCTTCACCGCCGCCCGGCGCATCGGCAAGCTCCTGTTGCTCGACACCCAGAGCGGGCCCGTCCTCGGGCTTCGCTTCGGGATGACGGGCCGCCTGGTGGTCGACGGGCGGGCCGGCGTCGACGCCCTGCTTCACGCCAGCAACGACCCGTTGGCCCGATTCGTGCGCTTCGCCGTGCACTTCGCTGACGGCGGCCACCTCCTGATGCGCGACCCCCGCCGCCTGGGTGGGGTGGAACTCGATCCCCGCGAGGCCCGCCTGGGCCCCGACGCCCGCACCATCGGCCTGGCCGCCCTCCGGGACGCGCTGGCCGGGAGCGCGGCGCCCCTGAAGGCTCGCATCATGGATCAGCAGCGAGTGGCGGGCGTGGGCAACCTCATCGCCGACGAAGCGCTGTGGCGGGCCGGACTGTTACCCGAGCGACCGGCCGGCTCGCTGGACGCCAACGAGCTGCGCCGGTTGCACCGCCACCTGCGGGGGACGGTGGACGACCTCATCGGCCGGGGTGGCTCTCACACGGGCGACCTCATCGCCAGCCGCATGCCCGGAGGCGTGTGCCCCAAGGACGGCACGCCCCTCACCCGGAGTCGGGTGGGAGGCCGGACGACGTGGTGGTGCCCGCGGCACCAGGTCTGACGGGGCGGACCAGCCCGGCCGCGTGCACGAACCGGGGGTGGCCCCCGTGCGACGCCGCGAGCCGTCGCGACCAGGTGGTGGGCAGGTCGCGCACCTCTTCGGCCGTGAGCTCGTGCACGTCGTCCAGCTCGATGCCCAAGGCTCGGTAGGCCGGCGCCAGCGTGCGCTCGACGTAGTCGACCGTGACGGCCGGCAGCTCCACCAGGTCCTTGGGTGTGGACTCGTCCCACGGCTCGGCGTTGAACACCACCCGCAGGCGGGCGCCCGTGTCGGGCCGGGCCAGGGCGACGATGCCGCCCAGCACGTCGGGCCGGGCCAGCATGGTGCCCACCAGCAGCGCGCCCCACGGCAGCAGCACGTGGATCTCGTCGGCCTGGCCTCGCAGCTCGGCGGGCGGCGACTCGGCCGACGCCCGCACCAACAGCACGTTGGGGCGCCCGCCCTTGGCCGGCTTGCGGGCGGCCCTGGCCGACACCTCGGCCAGCCGCTCGCTGATGGCGTCGACGCCGACCACCAACGCGTCGGGGTGGTCGCCCGCGTAGGCGTAGGCGAAGCGGCCGTCGCCCGTGCCCAGGTCGACCACCACCCGCTGGAAGCCGGCGGGCAGGTCGAGGCGCTCGGAGGTGCGCTTGCCGTGGACGACGATCACTGCGCTCTGGCTTCTTTGGCCAAGGCGATGAAGGCGTTGTAGTCCCACCCGGGCAGGTGGGCGGCGGCCTTGGCCAGGGCCCGGGGCGACACGCCCTCGGCCAGCAGGGCGGCGAACAGGGCGTGCAACTCGTCGGTGGCGGCGGGGGCCACGGCCATGACGCCCTTGGCTCCCTTGGGCACACGCACCGCGCCGCGGTGGACGGGCACGGCCGCCTCGCCGGTGTCGATGGCCATGGCGGTGGCCCGGCCATCCGGCACCGACTCGGTGAGGGGCAGCACCACCGGGTAGGGCGACGCGAACAACACCCGGCGGGCGGTGGCGCCCGCGGGCAGGGCATCGACGTGCAGGGCCGCGGTCGCACCCGGTGCCACCAACGCCACGCACGCGGCAGCCGCAGCGGCGCCCGGCCCGGCCACCACCTCGGCGGCGTCGCCCAGGTCGAGCCCGGGCGCCACGAGCACCACGTCCACGCCGGGGAGCGGACGGCCCGGCGGGTGCGTCGTCACCAGCACGAAGCGTCCGTCGGGTTCGCCCGCCTCGATGTCGACGATGAGCCGCGCTGCCGGATCGGCCAGCGCGCGCACGAATGGTTTCGCCAAGTCGGCCGCGCTGCGGTCGGCACCGGTGGCCAACGTGTGGGCGTCGCGAAAGTCGCTGCGGCGCACGATCAACCCGCCGTCCACGAACGGGTTGCTCACCGCGTGCACCACTTCGGCCAGCGAGCCCACGCGCAGGGTGATGGTGAGCGGCCGCCGGCCCAAAGCCCGGAGCGCGTTCCAGTCGCCCTCCGTCGACACGCCGACGACGCACGTGGCCCGGGGCCCGATGTCAGCGGAGCGAGTGAGCTCGAACGTCTTGGCGTGGCTGGCCGTGATGGCCGGATGCCCTTGCGCCACAAGGGAGATCGTCACTTGTGGTACGGCTCCCCGCGCAGGATGGTGCCGGCCCGGTAGAGCTGCTCGGCCAGCACCAGCCGGGCCAACTCGTGGGTGAGCGTCCACGGAGCCAACGACAGTCGCATGTCCGAGCGAGCGGCGGCCGCGGCGGGCAACCCGTGGGCGCCGCCGATGACGAAGGCCACGTCGCTGGCCGCGGTCCGGGCCTCGTCCAGCCAGGCCGCGAACGCCTCCGACGTGAACGTGCGCCCGTCCGCGTCGCACGCCACCAACCGGGCCCCGGTGGCCGCGCCGGCCAAGCGGGCCCACTCCCGGTCCTTGACCTCGACGGGCGAGCGCGACCGGCCCGGCTCTTCTTTCACCTCGCGCACGTCGAGGGGCCAGTAGTGGGCGGCCCGCTCCTCGTAATCGGCGATGGCCGCGGCGATGCCGGCGTGGCGGGGTCGACCGACGGCGACGAGGCGCAGGCGCACCCCGGCAGTCTGCCTCTCCGGTTCAGGAGGAGGCGGGGGCCTTCTCCTCGTGGTACTCCTGCTCCACGTTGACCGACCAGATGTCGTGGTGGGCGCCCAGGATGTTCTCCACCGACAGCATGGC
>DASRGI010000115.1:0-5982 GCA_035651095.1 Acidimicrobiales bacterium
GACCGGTCCATGGAGCTGTGCGGCGGCACCCACGTGGGTGCGCTCGGCATGATCGGCCCGGTGAAGGTCACCGCCGAGAGTTCCATCGGCGCCAACCTGCGCCGCATCTTCGCCACCACCGGCGCCGCCACCCTGGAACGGGTGCGCGAGGAGGAGCGGGTGCTGGAGCGGGCGGCCGAGCTGTTGCGGGCCAAGCCCGACGAGGTGCCCGAGGCGGTGGAGCGGGCCCTGGCCCGGCAGAAGGCGTTGGAGGACGAGCTGAAGGCCCTGCGCACCCAACTGGCCGGGAGCGAGGGCAAGGATCTGGCCGCGACGGCGGCGGACACGGGCGGCTTGGTGGTCGCCCGCCGGGACGGGCTGGCCCAGGACCAGCTCAAGGACCTGGCCGTGGCCGTCAGGAACGAGCCCGGCATCCGGGCCGTGGTGCTCGTGGGGACGCCCGACGGCGAGCGGGTCGCCCTGGTGGCGGCCGTGGCCAAGGACAGCGGTCTGGACGCGCCCGCGCTGGTCAGGGACGCGGCCAAGCTGGTGGGCGGCGGCGGCGGCGGTCGGGGCGATGTGGCCGTGGCCGGGGGCAAGGACGTCAGCAAGATCGACGACGCCGTGGCCGCCGTTCGGGCCCTGCTTGTCGGGTCGTGAGCCCCCGACGCCGCCGCCCGCGACGCCCGCCCGTTCTGTGGCAACTGGGTTTCGGGGGCCGAAACTCAGTTGCGGGAGAACCGTGAGCGGGGGGGCCAAAGGTCGAGTCGTCGGGCTGGACCTGGGCACCAAGCGCATCGGCGTGGCCGTCACCGACCCCACCAAAACACTGGCGTCGCCCTACGAGGTGATCGCCCGCTCACCGGACGCCTACGCCCGCATCGCCCGCATCGTGGAGGAGACGGAAGCCGAACGGGTGGTGGTCGGCCTGCCGCTGTCGATGTCGGGCCAAGCCGGGGCCGCCGCCCAGTCGGCCCAGGCCGAGGCCGACGCCCTGGCCGAGCTGTTGCCCGTGCCTGTTGAGCTGTGGGACGAACGCCTCACAACAGTCACGGCCGACCGAGGGATGATGGAGTTGCGCATGAAGGCAGACGCCCGCCGCCGGGTGGTGGACAAGGTGGCGGCCGCCGTGCTGTTGCAATCGTGGTTGGAGGCCCGCCCGTGAGCGCTATCACCGAGGAGACGGACGAGGAGTACGAGTCCTTCCCCGAGGACAAGCAGGGCCGCAGCCGCATGGTGGGCCGGGTCCTGCTCGGGGTGGCGGTGGTCGGGCTGCTCGTCATCGTGGTGGGCGGGCTGTGGCTGCGGGGCCAGATCGACCCCGGGGCGGGCGGGAATGCCGTGCAGGTCAGCATCCCCAAGGGCGCCACCACCAGCCAGATCGCCGACCTCCTGGACGACCACGGCGTGATCAAGAACGCCGGGCTGTTCCGCTTCTGGGTGAAGTTCAAGAGCGCGGGGCCCTTCCAGGCGGGCGACTACCAACTGCGCGTCCACCAGCGCTACGACGACGTGATCGCCGTGCTCCAGAAGGGAGCCAAGGCCGAGGTCCTGCGCCTGACCATTCCCGAGGGCTTCACCCTGGCCCAGATCGCCGAGCGGGTGGGCAAGCTGCCGGGCCGGTCGGCGCAGCGGTTCTTGGACCTGGCGGCCAGCGGCCAGTTCCGCTCCCAGTACCTCCCGGCGGGCAACAACAACCTGGAGGGGATGCTCTTCCCGGAGACGTACGACCTGCGCCCCCAGGACGACGAAGCGGCCATCCTTCGTCGGCTGGTGTCGGGCTTCGACCAGCTCGCGGCCGAGTCGGGGATCGAGCAGTCCCAGACCAAGTTGGGTCTCACGCCCTACGAAGTGGTGATCGTGGCGTCCATGATCGAGCGGGAGGCCCGCGTGCCCGACGACCGGGCCATGATCGCCCGGGTCATCTACAACCGCATCCAGCGCAAGATGCCCCTCGGCATCGACGCCACCATCCGCTACGCCCTCAACAAACCCAGCGGGCCCCTGCGCCAGAGCGAGCTGGCGGCCGACAACCCCTACAACACCCGCAAGCGGTCGGGGTTGCCGCCCACGCCCATCGCCTCGCCGGGCCGGGCTGCCCTGGAGGCCGCGCTCAACCCCGCCCCCGGCGGCTGGCTCTACTACGTGCTGGCCGACCAGGACGGGCGCCACGTGTTCGCCACCACCGACGCCGAGTTCCAGAAGGCGGTGGCCAACTGCAAGGCCAAGGGCTTGGGCTGTTGACGGGCAACTGGCCCACTGCCACCACCCGCGTGGCCGGCGTCATCGGCCACCCCGTGCGTCACTCGCTGTCGCCCGTCCTCTTCAACGCCGCCTTCCGGGCCCTGGACCTGGACTGGGCGTTCCTGGCCTTCGACGTCCCCGAGGGCGAGGCCCCGGCTGCCCTCGACGGGGTCCGGGCGCTGGGGCTCGACGGGCTCTCGGTCACCATGCCCCACAAGGAGACGGTGGCCAAAGCGGTCGACCGCCTGAGCCACACGGCCGAACGGCTGGCCGCGGTCAACTGCCTGGTGCGCCGGGGGGCGGAGCTGGTGGGGCACAACACGGACGGCGCCGGCTTCATCGACGCCCTGCGCACCGACGAGGGGTTCGATCCCGACGGGCGCCGCTGCCTGGTCCTCGGGGCCGGGGGCGCGGCCCGGGCCGTGGTCCTGGCCCTGGCCGAGGCGGGGGCCAGCGAGGTGGTGGTGGCCGGGCGCACGCGCAGCCGGGCCGAGGTGGCCGCCGACCTGGCCGGCCCGGTGGGGAAGGCCACGGACGACCCCAGCGGGGTGGGGGCCGACCTCGTGGTCAACGCCACGCCCGTAGGGATGGACGTCCAGCCCGGCATCCCCATCGATGCCGAGGAGCTGCGACCCGGGTGCGTGGTCGTCGACCTGATCTACCATCCACCCCATACCCAGCTCCTGGAGGCCGCTCGGGCCCGGGGGGCGGTGGCCGTCAACGGGCTGGGCATGCTCATCCACCAAGCGGCCCACGGCTTCCGGCTGTGGACCGGCGAAGATCCCCCCCTGGAGGTGATGTCGGCAGCTGCGGTGGCGGCCATCGCCGGGAGGCGAGGCTGAAGTTCACCCATCGGGATGCCGATGCATGGCTTGGTCAACGTTGCCGGAGGTCACCGTGTCACTGCACGGAACGCTTGAAACGTTCGCATTGTCCGACGTCATGGCGCTCCTGTCCGCCACCAAGAAGACGGGCGAGTTGCGGGTCGTCGGAGGACGACTCGACGGCCGCGTCCACCTGAACGGCGGGCTGGTCGTGAGCGTCGAGGTCGGTCGCGCCGACTCCTACGTCGACGCCGTGTTCGAGCTGCTCCGCCTGACCAGCGGGAAGTTCTCGTTCGACGCCGACAAGCAGGCCGCCTCCGCCGGCGAGCCCGCCGAGGTCGAGCCCCTGCTGGCGGAGGCCCAGGCCCGGCTGGCCGAGTGGCGCGAGATCGAGGCCGTGGTTCCCTCGCTGGAGGCGGGCGTCCACCTGGTGGCCTCCCTCAGCGACCCCCACGTGACCCTGGCATCCGAGCAGTGGCACATGGTGGTGGCCGTGGCCTCCGCTCGTACCGTGCAGGACGTGGCCGATGCCCTTGACCTGGGCGAATACGCGGTCAGCAAGGCGCTGAAGGAGCTGGTCGAGGCCGGCGTGGTGGAGATGGGCCCGGCGCCCGTGGCTGAGCCCGACGTCGAGGCCGAGGCCGAGGTCGAGGCCGAGGAAGGGGCCGAGACCGCGGTCGAGGCTGAGGTAGATGCGCCCGAGGCGGCCGGCGAGCCCGAGGTCGAGCCCGAGCCCGAGCCCGAGTCCGGGCCCGCGGTGAGCGTGGCCCCGCTGGTCTCGACCCCCGGCGGGCCCCCACCCCCCGGCGAAGAGCCGGCCGCGCCCAAGGGCAAGAAGACCGCAGCCAACGCCGACGAGGCCGAGGCCGAGGCGCCCAAAGCGGGCAAGCCCAAGGCGGGCGAGCCCGCCGAGGCCGTGTCCGCGGCCCAGGCCAAGCAGCTGGTGAGCCAGCTCGCCGCCCTGTCGGCCGAGGCCAAGCCGGCCAAGCCGGCCAAGGCCAAGCCTGAGCCCGAGCCCGCAAGCGAGCCCGCAAGCGAGGCCAAGGCTCCCAAGGCCGACGCCAAGGCCGACGCCAAGGCCAAGGACGCCCCCGAGGCATCCGATGCAGCCGAACAGGCGGGCACGGGCGAGGGCGGCGAGGAGCCGCTCAACCGGGGCCTGCTGCTCAAGTTCCTCTCATCTGTGCGGCAATAATCCCTCGGGCCACGCACAAAATGGCGCACAGCGGACGCCCTCACGTGCCGATGCACTCGTAGGCCCATGTCGGAAGAAAACCGTCTCCTTGGCGCCCAGTTCGTGGCGGCCGGACTCCTCTCGCAGGAGGCACTGGAAGGCGCGCTCGACGAGCAGGCGGACACGGGCAAGTTCCTCGGCCGCATCCTCATCGAGCGGGGCCTGGTCACCGAGGCCGACCTCTACCGCATCCTCGCCCCCCAGCTGGGCCTCGAATACGTCGACTTGTCGGACTACTCGATCGACTCCAGCGCCGTCGGCCTCATCAGCGAGTCGCTCGCCCGGCGGTATCAGGCCCTTCCGGTGGGCTGGGACGAGGGCCGCCTCGTGCTGGCCATGGCCGACCCCGGCAACGTCTTCGCCATCGACGACATCCGGACCATCACCAAGAGCGAGGTCCGGGTCATCATGGCCACTCCGGACTCGATCGTGGAGGCCATCGACCGCCACACCCGCATGGACGGCGAGGCCGAGAACATCTCTGCCCAGGCGTCGAGCGAGTACGAGACGGACCAGGACACCCTGGCCAACGTCAAGGAGGTCGTCGAGGACGCCCCCATCGTCAAGCTGGTCAACCTCCTCATCACGCAGGCGGTGGCCGAGCGGGCGTCGGACATCCACATCGAGCCGACGGAGCGCGACGTGCGGGTGCGCTACCGCATCGACGGCGTGCTCCACGAGAAGATGCGGCCGCCGAAGAACATCCAGTCGGGGATCATCTCGCGACTGAAGATCATGGCCGAGATCAACATCGCCGAACGCCGGATCCCCCAGGACGGGCGCATCAACGTGACCATCGGGGGCAAGGCCATCGACCTCCGGGTGGCCACCCTCCCCACTGTGTACGGGGAGAAGGTCGTCATGCGGATCCTGGACAAGTCCACGGCCCTGCTGCGGCTGAGCGACCTGGGGTTCCTGGAGGGGTCGAGGGAGCGCTTCGAGCAGTCGTACCGCAAGCCCTACGGCACCATCCTGGTGACGGGGCCCACGGGGTCGGGCAAGTCCACCACCCTCTACGCCACGCTCAACATTCTCAACGAGGACTCCCGCAACATCATCACCGTCGAGGATCCGGTGGAGTTCCGCCTCGGTGGTGTGAACCAGGTCCAGATCAACCCCAAGGCAGGCCTGACCTTCGCCAGCGCCCTGCGCGCCATCCTGCGCTCGGACCCCGACGTGGTGCTGGTGGGCGAGATCCGGGACCGGGAGACGGCCACAATCGCGGTCGAAGCCGCCCTCACCGGGCACATGGTGCTGTCCACCCTGCACACCAACGACGCCGCCTCGACCCCTACCCGGCTCATCGAGATGGGGGTGGAGCCCTTCCTCGTCGGCTCCGCCATCGACTGCATCGTGGCCCAGCGCCTGGCCCGCCAGCTCTGCACCCACTGCCGGGTCCCGTACACGCCGACGGTCGAGGATGTGAAGACCCTCGCTGGCCCCCACGCGGCGTCGATGTTCGACCACGGCTCCTATACCTGGTACCGGGCCGAGGGCTGCCAGATCTGCGGAAGGACCGGCTACCGGGGACGTTTCGCCCTTCACGAAGTTATGACCATCACCGAGGAAATCGAGCGCCTGATCGTCAGTCGGGCCCATTCGGAGGACATCATGCGTACCGCCCTCAGTCAGGGGATGCTGACCCTGCGCCAATCGGGGATAGCCAAGGTCCAGGCCGGGCTGACCTCCATCGAAGAGATC
>DASRGI010000116.1:0-3637 GCA_035651095.1 Acidimicrobiales bacterium
GAGCAGGTACTCGATGCGTTCGCGCGCCGTCATCTTCCCCTTGGCGTGCTGGCGTTCGACCGCCTTGGGCGACCCGGCGTGGACGGCCTCCTCCTTGCGGCGGCGCAGGTCGACGAGTCGCTCCTTCAGGGGGTGCTCGGACATGGGGGAAAGGGTACTGGCGGGCCGGGTCCCGGACCCAGGCCCGAGACCGGGCCAGGGAAAACCCAGGTCTCATACCGGCCGCCCATGCGGCATCCTGGACGCCGTGCGCGACCGCTCTTCTCCCAGCCTGGTTCGGCGCGGCCTGAGGGTCGTGCGCCGGCTGGTCGCGCTCCAGCCCCGGTGGTTCGCGTTCGGGGTGGCCGGGGCCGTGGTCTACGCCTTCGCCACTGTCGCGTCGTCGTGGGTGTTGGGCCGCGTCGTCGACCGGGTGATCACGCCCCGGTTCGAATCCGGCCACGTGGGCGACGCCACCGTGTGGGTCGGGGCCGCCCTCATCTTCGCCGTGGGCGTGGTGAAGGCGGCCGGAATCGTTGCTCGCCGGGTGGGGGCCACCAACGCCAAGTTCGGGTGCGAGGCCATCCTGCGCGAGCAGGTCGTGGCCCAGTACCAGCGACTCCCCCTGGCCTGGCACCAGGCCCATGCCAGCGGCGAGCTTCTGGCCCACGCCGGGGCCGACGCCCAAGCCGCCACCAACGTGCTCGGCCCCCTCCCCTACGCCACCGGCGTACTCACCATGCTGGTGCTGGCCACGGCCTGGATGTTCGCCACCGACGTGTCCCTGGCCCTGGTGGCGATCGTGCTGCTGCCGATCCTTCTGGTCCTCAACGTGTCGTACCAACGACGGGTGCACAGCCCCAACTTCGAGGCCCAGAACCAGATCGGCGACGTGTCCGCCATCGCCCACGAGAGCTTCGACGGTGCCCTGGTGGTCAAGGCCCTGGGCGCCGAGGACGCCGAGACCGAGCGCTTCGGCGCCGCGGCCGAGGAGCTGCGGGCGGCCAAGGTGCGCTCGGCCTCCGTCCAGGCCAGCTTCACCGCCCTGCTCGACGCCGTACCCAGCATCGGCACCATCGCCGTGCTGGTGGTCGGCGCCTGGCGGGTGGAGAGCGGCGCCATCACCGCGGGCACGCTGGTCGCCCTCGTCAACCTCCTCACCCTGCTGCTCTGGCCCCTGCGTCTCATCGGGTACGTGCTGTACGAGCTGTCGTGGGCCCTGGCCGGCATGGACCGCCTCGACGCCGTGCTCGACGAGCCCGTCCCCGCGCTGCCCGCCCACCCCCGCCGGCTGGCACCAGGCCACCCGATGGACGTCCGGGTCGATCACCTCACGTTCTGCCACGAGCCCACGTCGGCCACGCTCGCCGACGTCACCTTCACCATCCGCCCAGGAGCGACCGTGGCGCTCGTCGGACCCACCGGGTCGGGCAAGACCACGCTGCTGCTGCTGCTCGCCCGCCTGCTGGACCCCATGTCCGGGTCGATAAGCATCGGTGGCGTCGACCTCTCCCAGCTCGCCGCCGACGACCTCACCGCCCAGGTGGCGCTGGTGTTCCAGGAACCGTTCCTGTTCGGCACCACCGTGGCCGAGAACATCGTCCTCGACGGGCCCGGCAGCCGGGAAGACGCCGTGACCGCCGCCGCCCTCGCCCGGGCCGACGACTTCGTGCGCAACCTCCCGGCCGGGTACGACACCGTGATCGGCGAGCGAGGGGCGACCCTCTCGGGCGGCCAGCGCCAGCGCCTGGCGCTGGCCCGGGCCCTGGTCCGCCGGCCCGGTCTGCTGCTGCTCGACGACGCCACCTCGGCTGTCGACCCGGCCACCGAGTTCGCCATCCTCGACGGCCTGCGCGACCACCTGCGCACCACCACGACGGTGATGGTCGCCACCCGGCCGTCCACCATCGCCCTGGCCGACGAGGTGCTGTTCCTCGACCACGGCCAGCTCGCGGGCCGGGGTTCGCACGCCCACCTGCTGGCCACCGTGCCCGGCTACAGCCGGCTGGTACGCGCCTACGAGAAGGGGGCGGCGGCGTGAGGTCGACGGTCCGCGTCTTGCGGGACGGCTGGCGCCGCAGCCCCGAGCTGCGGTCTGGCGCCGGCGTCACCGTGCTGCTCGCCCTGCTGTCCGGCGGCGGGCGCGTCGTCGGGCCCGTGCTGGTGCAGCAGATGCTCGACCGGGGCCTGAAGGCGGGCACGGGCAGCGCGCTGTTCTGGTCCCTGGCGGGCGGCGGCGTGGTCGCCGTCGTCCTCACCGCCCTCGCCACCCAGGTCTGCCGGAAGCGGTTGGCCCAGGCGGGCGAGGCCGCCCTGTGCGCCACCCGGGTGCGGGCCTTCCGCCACATCCACCGGCTCAGCCTGGCCACCCAGACCGACGAGCGCCGGGGCGCGCTGGTGAGCCGGGTCACGTCCGACATCGAGACCCTCAGCCAGTTCCTCTCCTGGGCCGGGGTGGCCTGGCTGGTGAACACCACGGTGATGTTCGCCGTGCTCGTGGCCATGGCCGTGTACGACTGGCGGCTCACCCTCATCGCCATCGCCATGCTCGTCGCCATGGGCATCACCGTCAGCACCATGCAGCGGCGGCTGTCCCTCGCCTACAACGACGTACGCGTGCGCGTGAGCGAGCTGTTCACGGCGCTGTCCGAAGCGGTGCTCGGGCACGCCGTCATCCGCAGCTACGGCGCCGAGCGGGCCAGCCGCCGCCGGCTGGGCGAGGCCGTCACCGGCAGCCGCAAGGCCAACATGCGAGCGGGCGTCATCTCCGCCTTCCTCTTCCCGTCCACCGATGTGTTCGCCGGGCTGGCCACGGCCGGCGTGCTCCTTCTCGGCGTGGCCCTGGGCCCGGCCCACGGGCTGTCCATCGGGCGGCTGGTCGCCTTCTTGTTCCTCACCAGCCTGTTCCTCGAACCGGTGGCCGAGTTCACCGAGATCGTGGACGAGACCCAGACGGCGGTGGCCGGTTGGCGCCGGGTCCTGGAGGTGCTCGACATCCCCGTCGACGTGGTCGAGCCCGTCCCGGGCGTCGCCCTCCCGGCCGGGCCGCCCGCCATCGACATCGAGCACGTGGGCTTCTCGTACCAGCCGGGCCGGCCCGTGCTGCACGACGTCACCACCCACCTCCCGGCGGGCAGCCGGGTGGCGCTGGTGGGAGCCACCGGGTCGGGCAAGACCACGCTGGCCAAGCTCCTCACCCGGCTGGCCGACCCCACCGAGGGCCGGGTGCTGGTGGGCGGCGTCGACCTGCGGGAGGTCTCCTCGGCATCGCTGCGGTCGTCGTTGGTGATGGTGCCGCAGGAGGGCTTCCTGTTCGACGCCACCATCTTCGACAACGTGCGCTTCGGGCGGCGCTCGGCCGAAGCGGCCGACGTGCGCCAGGCCTTCGTGGAGTTGGGGCTGGAGGCGTGGCTCGACGGGCTGCCCCGCGGCATCCACACCCCGGTGGGGCAGCGGGGCGAGCAGCTGTCGGTGGGCGAGCGCCAGCTGGTGTCGCTGGCCCGGGCCTACGTGGCCAACCCGTCGTGCCTCATCCTCGACGAGGCCACCTCCGCCGTCGACCCGGCCACGGAGGTCCGGCTCACCAGGGCGGTCGAGAGCCTCAGCCGGGGGCGCACGTCGGTCACCATCGCCCACCGCCTGGCCACGGCCGAGCGGG
>DASRGI010000117.1:0-14960 GCA_035651095.1 Acidimicrobiales bacterium
CGGCCAAGGGCGTGGTGACCACGACGGCGCCGATCGGGGCGTTCCGGGGCGCGGGCCGCCCCGAGGCCACCTTCACCATCGAGCAGGCCATGGATCGGGTGGCGTGGGAGCTGGGGCTCGACCCGGCCGAGGTCCGCCGCAAGAACCTCATCGGGCCGGACGAGTTCCCGTTCGTGACGGCCACGGGCATGACGTACGACAGCGGCAGGTACGAGGTCTGCCTCGATGCGCTGCTCGAGGCCCTCGACTACGAGACGCTGCGCAAGGAGCAGGCCCGCCGCCGCGAGGAAGGCGGGCCCCTCCTCGGCATCGGCATCTCCACGTACGTGGAGATCACCGGCGCCCTGGGCTTCGGCGAGGACGGATCGGTGGAGATCCTCGACGACGGCCGGGTGCGGGTGGTCACGGGCACCTCACCGCACGGGCAGGGGCATCGCACGGCGTGGGCCCAGCTCGTGGCCGACTCGTTGGGGCTCGACTCCATCGACGGCATCGAGGTCCTGCACGGCGACACCAAGGTCGCGCCCAACGGGGCGGGGACGTTCGGCAGCCGGTCGCTCCAGTTCGGCGGGTCGGCCGTGCGGCTGGCGGCGGTGGCCATGGCCGACAAGCTGCGCGAGCTGGCGGCGCACGCGCTGGAGGCCTCGCCCGACGACATCGAGCTGTCAGGCGGCGGCGCCCACGTGCGGGGCACGCCCAGCATCGCGCTCAGCCTGGCCGACCTGAAGGCGGTGGCCGCCGACCCTGCCCGGCGGCCGGACGGTTTCGACGCCGACGGCAATGGCAATGGTGACGGCGATGGCCGGCTCACCACCCACCACTTCTTCGAGCAGGAGGGATGGACGTTCCCGTGCGGCGCCCACGGTGTGGTGGTGGAGATCGACACCGATACCGGGTCGGTCAAGATCAAGCGCGTGGTGGCGGTGGACGACTGCGGCACCGTGCTCAACCCCATGATCGTCGAGGGCCAGGTCCACGGCGGCCTGACCCAGGGGTTGGCCCAGGCGCTGTGGGAGGGCGTGTCCTACAGCCCCGAGGGCCAACCCCTCACCACCAACTTCGCCGACTACACGGTGCCCAGCGCCTGCGAGGTCCCCTTCTACGAGACCATCTCGATCCAGACGCCGTCGCCCCTCAACCCCTTGGGCGCCAAGGGCGTGGGGGAGTCAGGGACGATCGGCAGCACGCCGGCGGCGGTGAGCGCGGTGCTCGACGGGCTGCGGCCGCTGGGTATCACCAACATCGACATGCCCCTCACGCCCGAGAAGGTGTGGAAGGCCGTACAGGAGGTCGCCCGGTGAACCGATGATCCTGCCGAGTGAAGTACCGCCCAAGTTCCGCACACTTGAGCATGGAATACCAGGCGAAGCACGCTCCTTTACACTCGGTGTAGCCACGTCCGATTCGTGTGCGGGACGTTTCGAGCCGACGGGAGGACGCTGATGGCACGGAAGGCAAGGTCGGAGCAACTGTGAAGGTGCGTTGGGATTTGGACTCGCCGTCGCAGCCCAACGAGGCGCCGGCCAAGCGTCGCCCGGGACGGCCCCGGCTGGAGGCCCCCAGCCAGGAGTACATCGCCCGCCGCGACGAGATCATCGCCACGGCCGCGGAAGTGTTCCACCAGAAGGGCTACGACGCCGGCACCCTCGAGGACGTGGCCGAGGCCCTCGACCTGCGGCGGGCCTCGATCTACTACTACGTGCGGTCCAAGGCCCACCTGCTGTTTCTGATCATCGACCGGGCGCTGGGCCTGGCCCTCGACGAGTTGGACGAGTACACGAAGCTGCCCGATCCCCGGGAACGGCTCGAGACGTTCATTCGCCACCAGGTTCGCACCATCACCGGCGAGCCCAGCATGTTCACCGTGTTCTTCGATCACCGATTGCGTCTCGAGCAGGAGTACGAAGCTCGCATTCGGGACAAAGAGCGCCGGTACGTACGGGCCTATCTCAAGGTCGTGCAGGACGCGGTCAAGGCTGGCGTCATCGGCAAGGTCGACCCCCGCTACGGCGCCCAGGCCATCCTCGGTATGACGACGTGGTCGTACAAATGGTTCGACCCCACGCGCGACAATGCCGATCGCTTGGCCGACAGCTGCGTCAAGCTCGTGCTCGACAACCTGGGCGCCCCCGCCTGACGAACCGGGCCCTGACGCACCGGCCGGCCCACGTCTTGCCGGTCAGGAGCGCACCGTCGCCCGCACGGCGTCGATGATCTGGGCCCGGCCCGGCAGCCAGGCCTGCTCCAGCGCCGGCGCGTAGGGCGGCGGGACAGGCGGCGCTCCCACCCGGCGCACGGGTGCGTCGAGATGCCAGAAGCCCTCGTCGGCGGCCAGGGCCGCCAACTCGGCGCCGATGCCGAAGTCGCGCACCGCTTCGTGGGCGATGACCAGCCGGCCCGTGCGCGCCACCGACGCCAGCACGGTGGCCCGGTCGAGGGGCACGATCGTTCGCAGGTCGACCACCTCGACCTCGATGCCCTCGCCGGCCAGCGTCTCGGCCGCGGCCACTGCTTCGTGCACCATGCGGGACACGGAGACCACGGTGACGTCCGTGCCCGGCCGCACGACTGTGGCGCGCCCGATGGGCACGAGATGGCCGTGCGGTGGCCGGGGGCCCTTCTGCCCGTAGAGCAGGCGGTTCTCGATGAACACGACCGGGTTCGGGTCGCGTATGGCGGCCCGCAGCAGGCCGTAGGTGTCGGCCGGCGTGGACGGCATCACCACGGTGAGGCCGGGGATGTGGGCCAGGATGGCTTCGAGGCTCTGCGAGTGCTGGCTTCCCGACGAGCGTCCCGCCCCGAACTGGGTGCGCACGGTGAGGGCCATGGCGGCGCGGCCGCCGGTCATGAACGGGAGCTTGGCCGCCTGGTTCATGAGCTGGTCGAGACACACGCCCAGGAAGTCGAGGTACATCAGCTCGACCACCGGCCGCATGCCGGCCATGGCGGCGCCCACGCCCAGGCCGATGATGGCCGACTCGGAGATCGGGGTGTCGAGGACGCGGTGGGGCCAGCGGTCGTGCAGCCCGCGCGTCACGCCGAACACGTTGCCGCCCTTGCCGACGTCGATGCCGGCCACGAACACCGAAGGGTCACCCTCCATCTCGTGCTCCAGGGCGAGGCGGATGGCGTCCATGGTGCGGAAGATCTCCGCGCCCGGATCCACGGCCTGCTCGTCCACCCGGGGCCGGGCCGAGGTGACGAAGCAGGGGAGCGACGACGGCGTGGGTGCTGGTAGGGAGCGGGCGCCGGCCACCGCTCGTTCGATCTCGCCGGCGATGTCGCCGGCAATGGCGTCGAGCGTGCCGCCGTCCAGGCCCCGGCCGCGCAGGCCGGCCCGAGCGATCGCCAGCGGGTCGCGCTCCTTCCACGCGCCCACCTCCTCGGCTGAGCGGTACCGCTCGGGATCGCCCTCGTAGTGGCCGTGCCACCGGTACGTGCGGGCCTCCACCAGCACCGGCCCGGCGTCCGCCCGCAACTGGTCGACCACGCCCGCCATGGCCGCGGCCACCGCCTCCACGTCGTTGCCGTCGACGGGCACGTGGTCCACGCCGTACGCCGCGGCCCGCGCCTCCAGCGGCGCGGGCGCGTAGTCGGGCAGGGCCGAGAACTCGGCATAGCCGTTGTTCTCGCAGAAGAACACGACCGGGAGGTCCCACAGGGCGGCCAGGTTCACGGATTCGTGGAACAGGCCTTGGCTCACGGCGCCGTCCCCGAAGAACGCCACCACCACGTCGCCCTCGCCGCGCGCCTTGGCCGCGAAGGCGGCGCCGGTGGCAATGGGCAGCCCCGCGCCCACGATGCCGTTGGCACCGAAGACGCCCTGGCGGGGGTCGGCGATGTGCATCGACCCGCCTCGGCCCCGGCATGTCCCCGCGTCGCGCCCCATCAGCTCCGCGAACATGGGCTCGGCCTCCAGGCCCTTGGCCAGGCAGTGCCCGTGCCCCCGGTGTGTGGAGGTGATCACATCCGAGGGCCGCAGGGGCCAGCACGCCCCCACGGCCGACGCCTCCTGCCCGATGGACAGATGGACGAAGCCCGGGACCTCGCCGTCGCGGTACAGGACCGACACGCGCTCTTCGAAGCGGCGGATCCGGACCATGCGGCGGTACCGCTCGATGGCGTCGTCAACGGTTGTGTCGAGCTGTCCCAGCGCTCTTCCCTCCGTGGCCCAAGCATCGCTATTCTATCGACTCAGACGTCGAACGATGTGGGGAGCGTAATGGCATCCAGGTCGAGTTGCGCGCGTCAGCCTCGATTGCACCATGGCCAGGCCCGGCACCGGATCCCTCCGCTGGCCGTGGCGTTGGTGCTGGCCGCCGTGTGCCTCGGGGGCCTGGTGGTCCAGGCCGTGTCCGGGCACGGCCAGCCGTCGAACGAGGCCACCGCGGCCAAGCCGTCCACCGAGTCGGCCCAGGCGGTGGCCACGTACTACGCCGACCTCAGGCAGGTCATGAGCCCGCTGCTGGTGCACGACGGCGACGTGCGCGCCGCCCTCAGGGAGTTGTCGGCCGCCACGACCGCGCCCGACCCGTCGCTGGCCAAGGTGGCAGACGGGTGGGCGTACGACGTGGCCACCACCCGGGACCTGATCGGCCGCCTCCCCCCACCGGCCGCGCCCAACGGGCAGGCCGCCCGCGACCTGTACCACCTGGGGACCATGGTCTACCTGGAGGCCACTCGGGGGATCGGCCGGGTGGTGGGCATGGGTGACCAACCGGAGGGCCGGCGCGAGGCGGTGAAGTCGTTGGACCGCCTGGCCCTCACCAGCGATCGCATCTTCGACGCGGCCAAGCGCCTCCTCGACCACGACGGGCTGTCCTTCGAACGCGAGATCGTCGTGCAGCGTGATCTGCCGAGCGAGGTTCCCCGGTTCGGCTTGGAGGGTTTGGCGCCGAACAGCGACTCGGGCCCGTCACCCGGCGGTTCCGGGTGGGCGGGCCAGCGGCCCAGCACGTCGCCCGGCGCGTGGCAATCCCGGAACAGCCGTCCACTCGAACGTGCAGTGTCGGTGCTGGATCGCACCAGCGCCGCCTACGGGAAAGCACCACTGCCGCCGACATTGCCCACCGACGCGGCCGCCCTCGACGCCATCGTCGGTGAGCTCGACGGTCCCGTGCCGTCGACGAACGCCGGTGCCGAAGGCACCTTCGATATCCAGCTGGCCCTGCTGGTGCACGCCGAGTCGCTGCGCACGCTGACCGGGGGCGGGCCCGGGGCCGTGGATCAGGCCCGGCGGCTCCGCCTGGTCGCCGATCGCCTGTGGTCGGTGGCGGTGCAGTTGCTGGGGCGCGGCAGCGTCGGCCTGGCCGGTCTCGGCACTCCCTCCGACCCCGAGCTCGACGCCGCCCTCCTCCTTCCCGGAGGCGCCTTCTCCGGCAAGCCCCCGCCCCTCAAGCCCGGTGATCCGCCCGGCACCGGGGTGCCCGGCGGCCTTCCCCCGCTCGATCCCTCCGCGCTCCTCAGATGACGGCTGTTAGGTAACTACTGCTTACGAACGCTCGCGCTTGTTGCCCGCAAGGACCTGCCGGGGTCGCCGTTATACGAAAGATGCGCGTTTTGCCCCCTAGGCACGATGGGCCGGCTTTGCTACGGTTTCAATCTATCGACGCACACGTTGGCTAAAAAAAATGCCCGAGGGGGGAAGGTCGATGGACCGGGCCAACGAAATGAGTAGCGAACGGTCGTGGTGACCTCGACAGCGGAAGCGCCTGCAACAGCCTCTTGACGGCAGGACATTGGGGAGACATGAACGGCAACATCGTGCTGGGGTTGATCGTTGCAGGCGTCATGGTGGGGACGTTGTACGGCCTCGTCGGGACCACCTTGACCCTGATGTTCCGATCGAGCGGCGTCCTGTCCTTCGCTCACGCGGGGTTCGCGCTCATCGCCGCGTTCTCCTATGCGGGTTTCTCGTGCCGGACGGCCGGCGGTGGGGCGCAGTGCCAACCCCACCCCTACCTGCCGCCGTTCCTCGCCGCCGTGGCCTCCATCGCCATCACCACCGTCGTGGCGCTGGTGGTGGAGCGCCTGGTGATGCGGCCGCTTGAAGGGGCGAGCGCCACCACCAAGATCATCGCCACCGCCGCCGTGCTCGGTCTGGCCGCCGGCGTGATGCTCCAGATCTTCGGGCCCCAGCCCCGTTACACGCCGCCCAGCCAGCAGCTCGTGCCCCACGGTGGTTTCACCCTGCTGGGCGTGGTGGTCAACTGGCAGCGAGCCACCATCTTCATCGTCTCCATCATCTTGGTGGCGTTGCTGGGCGTGCTCCTCCAGCGGACGTGGTTCGGGCTCGGCGTGCGCGCCGCCGGCCAGGCCCCCGACGTGGCCCGGCTCATGGGCGTGAGCCCGGTTGCCGTCTCCCGGTTCAACTGGGGTCTGGGCGGCGCGTTGTCGGGGCTGGCCGGTGTGCTCGTGGCGCCCATCACCGTCGTGAGCATCGGCACGTTCGGGTTCCTGATCGTGAAGGCGGTCGGCGCCATGCTCGTGGGTGGGCTCTTCTCGTTGCCCCTCACCTTCGTCGGCGGCATCGGGCTCGGTGTGGTCGAGGCCGTGTTGCCGCACTACTGGAACACGCCGGGGACGGCCCAGGTCGGCATTGCCCTGGTGGTCGTCGCCACCCTGATCGTGAACCGCAAGCGGCTGGCCGTGCTGCACTACACGGGCTCGACGTCGCACACGACCCAGGGCGGCCCGCTGGCCAGCGGCATCGCTCGGTGGGCCGTGTCCATCCGGGCCATGGCCGGCCGGGTTCCCCGAGCCGTGTGGGTGGCGGTGGCAGTGGGGTTGCTGCTCCTGCCCATGCGCAACGGCTACTTCGGCAGCGTGGGCGACACCGCCCTCTACTACGGCCTCATCGCCTTGAGCGTGCTGGTGATCACGGGCACCACCGGCCAGGTGAGCTTCATGCAGGCCGGCTTCATGGGCCTGGGCGCGTTCACGCTTGCCGCCGCCCTGCACTCCCACTGGCATCTCATCGCGGCGATGGGCCTGGCCGTCGGCGTGTGCGTGCTGGCCGGCGCCCTCGCCGGCCTGGTCGCCCTTCGCTTTCGCGGCGTGGAGTTCGCCATCGTCACCATCACCCTCAGCGCCGTGCTCAGCGAGTTCGCCATCACCAGGCCGGTCCTCAGCCGCAGCCAGTTCATCGTGGAGCCCAAGATCTTCGGCCACAGCCTGTTGCAGTCGCGCAACCTCTACGTGCTCATGTTGATCGTGTTCGCCCTGGGCATGCTGGCCGTCGCCAACCTGCGCCGGTCGGGCTGGGGCATCTCGCTCTTCGCCATCCGCACGCTGCACACCCGCATCGCCCACTTCGGTGTCGACCCCGTGCGCTCGGAGGTGGCCGTGTTCTCCATCTCTGCCGGGTTGGCGGGACTGGCCGGCTGCGCCTTCGCCCTGACCGTGGTGACGCTCGACCCCATCCTCTTCACGCCCATCGTCTCCGTGACGGTCGTGCTCGCCGCTGTGGTGGGCGGGCTGGGCAGCTTGTGGGGCCCGGTGCTCGCCGCGCTGGTGTTCGGCCCCGGTCAGGAGCTGGTGGGCCGGGCGTTCTCCAGCCAGTCGGCCAACGCCTTCCCCCAGATCGCCAGCGCCTTGCTGGCCCTGTTGCTGGTCGTGAAGGTGCCATCCGGGATGGCGTCGTTGTTCGACTGGGCCCGTGAGTTCGTGGCCCGGTCCGGTTCGGTGGCCACCAACCGGTGGTTCCGCGGACCCGCCCTCGTCCTCCCCGCCGAGAACGGCACGACGTTCTCGCGCAACGGCGGTGGGCACGCACGCCTGCTGCGCCGCCTGGCGCCCGCTGCGCCGGTGGTCGCGCCCCGGCTCGCTCGCATGGCCAACGGGAACGGGAACGGCAACGGCAACGGCAACGGGAACCACTCCGGCGGGTTGACGGGGGCGCCCCGCAGCGGGCGCTTCGAGGCGTGAGAGGGAGCAAGGAGATGCATGCACAGGGGGTTCTGCGGGCCATGACGGATCGGGCGTTGCGGGCACGGCGTCGTCGGCGGGGACTGGCACGAGCCGGGCGCGGGCTGGTGCTGGTGGCGCTGGTCGCCGCCGTGGCCGCGCCCACCGAGGTCGCGGCCCAGACGTCGCCACCCGATGCAGCCGATCAGACCAGTGGCGGCAAGCTCACGGCCAAGAGCGCGGGCTCGCTGAGCGACTTCAACGCGGGTTCGAGCGCCGGCGTGGTCGACTTCCGGTTCTCCTACCCGAACCTGGTGCTGCCCTACGTGGTGTCCGGCGGCATCCTCGAAGCCTCCACCCTGGCGGCGGGGACGGGCCGGGCCCAGGGCATCGCCGGGCCCATGCCCATCCCCATCCTCACCAGCGGCCAGGCCCTCGTGCCCACCAACGATCCCATCACGGGTACGCCCGTCCCGCAGGAGATCCAGGACGCCATGAAGTCGATCAACTTCGCCGGCTTCCCGAACTACTGCCAGAGCGACTACCCCGCGCCTCAGCCCGGGTCGGATGTCGGCAACTGCGGCGGGCCCAACTTCGACGATCCCAAGATGGGCGGCACTGCGGCCGGGGTCAACGGCTACACCCAGTCGACGGGCGACGGCGACAAGCCGTTGCAGTCCAAGGCCACCGCCACTTCGCGGGCCGCGGAGATGACGGTCCCCGGCCTCCAGCTCGCCGTCCACAACGCGTGGTCGAGTTCGACGTCGGGGCTCAACGAGCAGGGCGCAGCCCAGGGCCACGGCCAGACGGAGATCGGCTCGGTGTCGTTGCTCTCCGGCGCCGTGCGCTTCAACGACATCAGGTCGGAAGCCATCGCCGCGACCGACGGCGTGGAGCCGGCGGCCGTGACCTCCTTCACCATGAAGGAGGCCTATGTGGTGGGCATCCCGGTGATCGTCAGCGCCGACGGCGTGTCCGTGAACCAGCAGGCTGTCCCGGGCACGTCGGTACGGACCTTGGCCGACCAGCTGAGCGCCGCCCTCAAGGCGAACGACCTCCAGATCCGGCTGGTGCCGGCCACGCCGCCGAACACCGTCGGGGGAGAGGTCACCGCCACCAGTGCCGGTGTCGAGGTCGTCCACCAGGGCACGTCGGTCACGCCCACCGACTCGGTGTACCGGTTCGGGTTCACCTCGGCCCGGGCCGACGCGTCCACGGGTGACTCGGGCGACCTCACCAGCGGCGGCGACACGTCGAGCACGGGCAACACGTCCACGGCATCGACGGATTCGTCCACGGGGTCGACGGACACCGGATCGAGCGGCAGCTCGTTCGACCTGTCGTCGACCGCCGGCCCCGAGCTGGCGGCCCCGTCGGTGACGCCGGCCGCACCCACGCCGGCGGCGAGGACCACCGCGACCCCGCGGGCCGGGTTCGCCGCCAGCGCGGGAAGCCGGCTGGGGAACCTGGGGCTCATCACCCCGGCGTCGGCGCTGCCGGTGAAGAAGGTGCGCAGCGCCTTCCTCGGTGGCTTCTTCCTGGTGTTGCTGTCGATGGCGGCCTTCCCGTTGCGCCGGGTGATCGCCTTCGGCCTGCGCTGAGGGGCGCGCCACGCGCGCGCACGCAACAACCGAACAACGACATGTCCATTGGATCCCATACAGGAACCGGAGGGGGAGCTGTGGTGCAGGACCTGCAAGCCATTCGAATGGAACACCCGCTGTTGGGCGACGAAGCCGTCGAGCCCATCCTCACGCCGACGAACAGCGGTCGGGGCCTCTCGTCGCTGGCCACGCTCGACTGGCGCCAGTCGCTCGGGGGCGTGCTGATCCTGGCGGGCTTCGTCGCGGTGATCGCCGGCTGGTGGGGGGTGAGCGGCACGACCAGCACGTCGTCGCAATTGGCCTACATGGTCTCCGGCGGCCTCGGCGGCATCGGCCTGGTCTTCGTGGGCGGGGTCTTCCTCGTTGCCTTCGAGCACGCCACCGACCGCATGGCCATGGCCCAGGTCGACGCTCGGCTGCGTCACCTGGAGCAGTGCCTGGCCGGCGAGTTCGACAGCCTGAACGACGTGCTGCGGCAAGGCGAGACCGCGGCACCCAACGGCACCTCGCGGCGGTCACGGGTGAGCGCGCGCGGGGGCCGGTAGTCGTGACCGCGACGGGTACCGCGGCACCGAGCGCGGCGACGGCACCGAGCGCGCCGGGCACCGACCTGCTCGCCGTCGACGGGGTCACCGTCCGGTTCGGCGGCGTGGTGGCCAACGACCAGGTGTCCATCGCCTGTCGCGAGGGCGCCATCACCGCCCTCCTCGGGCCCAACGGCGCGGGCAAGAGCACGCTGTTCGACGTGGTCACCGGCGCCCGCCGCCCGGCGTCGGGGCAGGTGACGTTCGCCGGTCGCGACATCACCAAGCTGTCTGCGTCCGGCCGGGCCCGCCTGGGCATGGCGAGGACGTTCCAGAACCTCGCCGTCGCCCGGGAGATGACGGTGTTCGACAACGTGTTCCTGGGCGCCGCCCGCTTCCGCAACTACGGGCCGGTGGCCGCCATGCTCGGCCTGCCCAAGGTCCGGCGCAACGACCAGTTGTTGCGAGAGATCACCATGCGGGCGCTGGAGGTCTTCGGGCTTCGCGACCTCGTGGACGTGCGGGCCGGTGGCCTGCCGTATGGCGACCTCCGCCGGGTGGAGCTGGCCCGAGCGCTGGCGCTGGGGCCCCGCCTCCTGATGCTCGACGAACCTGCGGCCGGTATGGACCGCCGGGAGACGGACGAGCTGGCCGACGCCCTGCGCCTCGTGCGGGACAGGTGGGGCATCACCATCCTCGTCGTCGAGCACGACCTCGAATTCGTGCGAAACGTTGCTGAACAAGCCTTCGTCCTCGACTTCGGCAAGGTGCTGGTGAGCGGCTCCGTCGGCGACGTGCTGGCCGACGAGGGCGTGCGAGCTGCCTACCTGGGGGCGGTGCGTGAGCATGCTTGAGCTCGAAGGTGTGCATGGCGCCTACGGCGAGATCAAGGCCGTCCGCGGCCTCGACCTCCAGATGGGCCCGGGCGAGACGGTTGCCCTGGTGGGACGCAACGGCGCGGGTAAGACCACCACGCTGCGCCTCATCGCCGGGGTGCTCGAGCCCACGCAGGGCGACGTGCGCTGGCTGGGCGGGAGCATCGTCGACCTGCCGCCCGAGGCCCGGGTGGAGAAGGGCATCGTCCTCGTACCCGAGGGCCGGGGCATGTTCCCCGGGCTCACGGTCGAGGAGAACCTCCGCATGGGCGCCTACTGGCGCAAGCCCAAGCCCCGGGAGTTGAAGGAAGGGCTGGACGAGGTCTACGGCCTGATGCCGCGGCTGTCCGAGCGGCGCCGGCAGGCGGCCGGGAGCCTGTCGGGCGGGGAGCAGCAGATGCTGGCGGTGGGCCGCGGCCTCATGAGCGATCCCCGGGTGCTGTTGTTCGACGAGCCGTCCCTCGGCCTGTCGCCCGCCATGGTCGGCTCGCTGTACGAACTGCTGCACGAGTTGAAGGAACGCAAGGTCGCCTTCGTGCTCGTGGAGCAGTACGTCCAGCTCGCCCTCGAACTGTGCGACAAGGCCATCGGCCTGAACAAGGGCGAGGTCGTGGTGTCCGGCTCGGCCGCCGAGGTGGTGGCCAGCGGGCGCCTCACCGATGTGTACATGGGGGGCTCGGAGCTGGAGTCCGAGCTGGAAGAGGAACTGCAGGAGCTCGGAGTCGTCGGGTAGCTGACCGATCTCGCGGAAGCCGCGGATCGACTGATACAGGGGGTAGCAGTGGTGAAGGCTGTGCACGAAAGGCCGTTGGGCCTCTACGTGGTGGTCCTGCTGGCGATATCGGTGCTCGCCACCGGCTGCGGGTCCCGCGTGACAGGCACCAGCACCCAGCAGGCAGGCGCAGTGGGGCAGCGAAGCTCTGGAGACAACGCCCCGTCCGGGGACCAGCAGGACTTGGGTGCGGCCGGGACGGACCCGGGCGCAGCCGCGACCGGAGGGGTTGCCGGGAGCGGCAGCGCCGCTGGCGGCGGCACGACCGCCGGTGCGGCGGCGGGAGCGAGCGGGGCGAAGGCGGCCACGTCGGGCGGGAGCAAGTCCACCGCGTCCGCCGACGCCAGCCTGCCTGACTCGGTGAAGATCTCCGGTCCCAGCTCGCAGGGCGTGTCCGACTCCGAGATCAAGGTGGGCGTGCTGGCGCCCCTCTCCGGCGTGGCCGGCTTCCTGGGTGAGAACGAACTGGACGCGGTGAAGGCGTACCTGTCCGACGTCAATGCCAGGGGCGGCGTGCGGGGCCGGAAGTACCGCATCATCTCGGCCGACACCCGGTTCGAGCCCGCCACCGAGGCCACTGCGGCCCGCCGCTTGGTGGAAGAGGAGCAGGTGTTCTTCCTGGTGTCCACCTTCTCGGACTCCATCGGCCCCTACGTCACCAGCAAGGGCATCCCCAACATGACGTTCGGGATCGTGCCGCCCGCCTTCTCGTCGAAGTACCCGACCACGTATCCGATCGGGCTCAACACCGTCGACTCCATCAACCAGATGGCGTACCTGCAGACCCAGGTGCTCAAGCAGCCCATCAAGACGACGGCCATCGTGTACGAGACGTCGAACATCCCGTGGGGCCAATGGCCCGACTACGCGGTGAAGGCGTGGACCCAGTGGGGCGTCGACGTGAAGAGCGTGGACCGCTTCAACGTGTCCGACGGTGACTGCACGTCGCTCGTGCTCAAGGTCCGCAACCTCAACATCGACTACTGGCAGCTCGCCAACAGCCTGGGCTGGCCCCTGTGCCAGCAGGCCATGGCTCGCCAGAACTGGGCGCCCAAGTTCGGGCGGGGTGGGCCCTACACGGCCGACGAGCACTTCGTGGGCCAGGCCGGCCAGGCCTCGGACGGCGTCTACGCCCTCACCAACGGCGTGCAGATCGCCCAGAACAAGGGCACGCCCTTCCCGTACGACCCCAGTGGGGTGGCGCCCGAGGTCGATCACTTCGTCGAGACCATGAAGAAGTACAGCCCCAAGAGCTCGGACATGGGCTCACTCGAGAACATCTGGTCGCAGGACTTCTGGTCGCAGGGGAAGCTCATCAACGAGTCCATCCGCCGGCAGTCGGACGCCATCACGTGGAAGGGCGTGAACCAGTGGATCCAGAGCCAGACCGCCTGGAACGGCGGGCTGGTGGCGCCGTCGAGCTTCAAGCCCACGTGCAAGACGGGCTCCTCGCCCGTCTGGATGTTCCAGTGGAAGTGGGACGGCCAGAAGCTCGTGCAGAGTGATTGGAAGCCGTACGGCGGTCCCCAGCCCATGCCCACCAAGGCCAAGGACGCCGTGGTCCCCGGAGCGGGCGACTGCTACATGACGGCGATGGCGGACGCCAAGCTCTGACATCGCGAGCCCTTCCCGCCCTTTCCCGTTCTCGTAACGCTGGCGCCGGCTATGGCGGCGTGAGCGTTACGAGAACGCCGGGCGGATGTCGACATTGGCAAACGAGGAGACGGACGTGGGTGTGTACAACCCGGCGATCGAGCACCTTTCGAGGGAGCGCGTGCTCGAGCTGCAGTGGCGGAAGCTGGCGTTCCAGCTCGACCACCTGTTCGCCAACAACCCGTTCTACGCGGAGCGGTTCCGCGCCGCCGGGGTGAAGTCGGGAGACATCACCTCGCTCCAGGCCTTCACCGAGGCCATCCCCTTCTGCGACAAGCAGGACCTGCTGGCCGACCAGCTCGCCCACCCGCCGTACGGCCTGCGGCTCGGCGTCCGCGAGGACCAGGTGGCGATGCCGTTCCTCACGTCGGGGACGTCGGGCATCGGCCAGGAGGCATACGGCCACACGTGGAGCGACGCGCTGCTGGCCGGCACCAAGTACCTCGAAGGCCCACTGTGGTGGGCCGGGCTGCGCAAGGGCGACCGCATCTTCGCCATGGCGCCCGTGGCCACGCTGGCGTTCGGCCTCATGGTCCAAGAGACGCTGCGGCTGGCCGGCTACCAACCGTTCCAGACGTTCGTGATGGACTCGGCGGCCAAGCTCCAGATGATGCAGCGGTTCCCACCCGCAGCCATCGTGGCCACGCCCGCCCATCTGGCCCGGCTCTCGTCCGTGGCCCGGGAGATGGGCATCGCCCCCCGGGACGCCTTCCCCACGTTGAAGGGCCTCTTCGTGGCCGGCCAGGCGTACCCGGCCGAGCTCGGCCCCCGCCTCGAAGAGCTGTGGGGCACCAAGCTGTACGAGACCTACGGGTCTTCGCAGGGCAACGGTCACATGGCGGCCACGTGTGAGCTGGGCGCGGTCCGGCCCGACGGCGGCCGGGGCGCGCTGCACATCTACGAGCACCGCGTGCTCCTCGAGGTGATCGACCCGGACACGGGCGAGCACGTGGCCCCCGGTGAGGAGGGCATGGCCGTCATCACCACCTTCGAGATCGAAGGTTCGCCCCTCGTCCGGTTCCGCACCAACGACCGGGCCCGCTACTTGGGCCACGAGTGCTCGTGCGGCAGGCCGTGGGCCATGATCGAAGCCGGGTCGATCGGCCGCTACGACGACATGGTCAAGGTCCGGGGCATGAACATCTGGCCCCAGGTTGTCGACGACGTGGTGTTCGCCGGGGGCCTGGTCGACGAGTACGTCGCCACCATCTCGGTCGACGACGGGGGCTTGGAGCAGATCGACCTCACGTACGCCCTGCTGGACTCGACCGCCGCTCAGATGAGCGAGGACGCCCGCCGTGACCTGGCCGCCGGCCTGGTGAAGCAGCTGAAGGCCAAGACCAACGTGACGTTCAAGGTTCGGGAGGTGGCCAGGACCGACCTGCCCGTCTTCGAGTTCAAAGCCGTCCGCTGGCACGACCGGCGCACCTCCGACCTGGCCAAGAAGGTGTGGTGATGGCGGCCGACCCCGCAGTGAACGACCCCGCAGTGAACGACCCCGCCGTACCTCTCCTGCGCGCCATGTTGGAGGACGCCAAGACGCTGGCCCGGCTGCCCCAGGACCCGGTGCTCGAAGGCCGGACCGGCTTCCTCGTGGCCTACCTGCACGACATCCTGCGGCTCAAGG
>DASRGI010000118.1:0-10350 GCA_035651095.1 Acidimicrobiales bacterium
GCCCGCCGGGTGATCGCCGCCCTGGCCATCCCGGCCCTGCTGGTGGGCGTGGCCTTCGGCACCTTCGCCCCCTCCAACCCCGAGGTCCAGGTGGTCAGCGCCCGGGCCAAGTCCATCGTGGGCGAGCGCAACCCCTACGACGACCGGCCCCACATCTGGGCCGAGGCCCGCCGCCAGATACTGCTCGACCCGTGGACGGGCCAGGGGGCGGGCGCCTTCCCCGTCGTGGCCGCCCGCAGCGGGTCGGAGACGGTGACGTACTACCCCGAGCACGCCCACAACATCTGGCTCACCATCGGTGCCGAGCTGGGCATCCCCGCGGTGGCGGCCCTGCTGGGGCTCATGGTCCACGTGGGCTTCGTCACCCGCCGGGCCAGACGCCGGGCCCGGAAGTCGGGCCGGCCACGGGATGCCGTGCTCATCGCCTGCCTGGCCGCGGCCATGCTCGCCGTGATGGGGCAGGGCCTGATCGACTACACGCTGCGAGCGGCCGTGCTGGTCACGGAGGTGAGCGGCGTGCTGGGCGCCCTGCTGGCCCTGGCCCGCATCGAGGCAGCCGAAGAAGCGGCGGCGGCGGCGTGATCGGGCGGCTCCTGCCGCCCGTGGTGCTGGCGTATCACGCGGTGGCCACGGCCGACGAGGCCGCCGACCCCCACCGGCTGGTCCTCGATCCGGCCAAGTTCGACAGCCAGCTGCGGCTGCTGCGCCGGGCCGGGTACCGGTTCACCACGGCGGCGGCGCTGGCGTCGACGGACGGGCCGCCGCCCCGGGGCACGGCCGTGCTCACCTTCGACGACGGGTGGATCGACGCCGTCACCAACCTGCTCCCCCGCCTGCGTTCGCTGGGGCTGCCCGCGACCTTCTACGTGTGCCCGGGCTGGCTGGGCGGGCAGCACCCGCTGGTGGCGGGCGCCGCCGGCCGGCTGGTCGACCGGGCCGACGTCGAGACCCTGGCCCGAGCGGGCATGGAGGTGGCGTCGCACTCGATGCTGCACCGCGACCTGCGCACGCTCTCCGACACCGACCTGGAGGAGGACCTGGTCACGTCCAAGCAGTTGGTCGAGGACGTGACCGGCGCCCCCTGCACCACGATCGCCTACCCGTACGGGCTGTACGACCCCCGGGTCGAGGCGGCCACCATGGCGGCCGGCTACGAGCTGGGGTACGCCTGGCGGCCCGGCTCGTGGCGCTCGTGGCGACGGTCGGCCGTGCCCCGCCTGCCCGCCCCGCCCCGGCACGGCGGGGGCCGCCTGGCCCTCAAGCTCCTCGGCGCCCGCCGTTCCCCCGCCTGACCCCCCATTCGTTTGGCCGCGCATCGTTCGAAATACCGGACGTAGCGCGGCCAAAGCGCTCAGGCGGGGGCGGGGCGGCGGCGCACGGACCGCACCAGGGCGCGCACCTCGTCGCCGGCCACGGTCCGGCCGATGAGGTAGAGGGCGGCGAAGTAGACCGCCGGCGCCACCAGCAGGGCCCGGCCGCCGCGGAGCCCGAAGGCCAGCAGCGTCAGCCCCATCAGCGCCGCGGCGGCCGCGGCCGTGAGCAGCAGGCGCCAGGACCGGATGGGCCCCACCAACCGGGCGTGGAGCACCACCAGCACGCCGGCCTCCACCACTTCCGTGACCAGCGTGACCGCCGCCGCGGCCGTGTAGCTCCAGTGGGGGATGAGCAGGAGGTTGAGCGCCACGTTGAGGGCCAGCGTCCCCGCCGCGACCCACACGATCAGCGACCGCTGCTCGGCGCTGATCAGGGCCAGGCGGGCGAAGTTGGCGATGCCGTAGAACGCGGCGGCGCCCGTGAGCCACATGGCCCCGGCCACGGCGGTCTCGTACCGGTCCGTGAACAGCACCTCGACCAACCGGTGGGCGGTGAACAGGATGCCCACGGCCATGGGCAGGTACAGGGCCACGAGGGCGGCGAGGGTGGTGTCGTACGTCTTGGTGCTGCCGCCGACGGTGCGCTCCTTCACCAGCCGGGGGAAGGCGGCCTGGGAGATCCCCCACGTGATGAACAGCAGGGGCTCGAAGAAGCGATAGGCCACGCCGTAGATGCCCACGGCCACCGGGCCCTTGAGGGCCTCGAGGATGACGGCGTCGATGCGGAACACGGCCATGTTCAGGAAGGCGGCCACGCCGTAGGCAGCCCCGTCCCGCAGCAGCTCGGCCACGACTCGGCCCTTGAGGTCGGCCAGGCGCACGGGCGGGAAGATCACCGTGAACGCGATCCAGCTGGTGACCATGGCCCCCACCGAGCCGATCAGGTACGTGACGGCGACGGCCACCAGCCCACCGCCTCGCCACACGACGAGCACGGCCAACACCGTCGACAGCACCCGGTTGATGAGCAACGAGATGGCGTTGAAGCGCATGCGCTCGAAGGCGACGAAGAAGGCGCCGAACGAGCTGCGGATCTCGTCGAACAGCAGGGCCACGCCGATGATGGCCACGGCCAGGAACGCCCCGCTGTTGGGGATGAAGAGCGGGCACAGGGCGATGGCCACGACCGTGGCCGTGACCGACAGCGTCAGCCGGATGGCGAAGCCGTTGACGAACGCCTTCGACAACTCCTCGGGGTCGGCCGACACGATGCGGGTGATGGAGGTGTCGACCCCCCACCGGGCCAGTTGGAGGAACAGGGGGACGAAGGCCAGGCCGAAGTTGAAGTACCCGTAGCTGCGGGCCCCCAGGTCCCGGGCCAACACCACGACGAGGATGAAGCTGGCCACCTTGCCGATGAGCTCGGCCGACATGACCCACGCGGCGTTGCGGACGACCCGCCCGCCTGCACCCAGCTCCGCGGCGTCCTCCTGCAACTCACTCACGTCCGCCATCCGAGCATCCTGCCTGATCCCACATGGACCTAACGCCGGCGGAGGACCCGGGGCGCCATGGCCGCCAGGTAGCGGAGGTGAGCGACCGCCCGGCCCCGGTCCACCCGCCGGGCCACCTCGCGGGGGATGGGACGGCGGTCGCCCTTGATGCGGGACCGCTGCCGCCACGCGTCGGCCACCCCGCCGAAGAAGGCGCCGGGCGCGCCCCGGGCCGTCGACTCGACGAGGTCGAAGAACAGGTACCACGCCAACCGGGGCGCGGCCGCGGCCAGCGGGAAGCGCAGCCACAGGTACCAGATGTGGTTGCGGACGCGCATGCGCACCACCCGGCCGTCGGATTGGCGAGCGGTGGCGTCCTTGGTGTGGTCGAACAGGGCCGACGGTTGGTACCGGACCTCCCAACCCGCGGCCGCCAACCGGGCCGTCAGCTCCACCTCGACGGAGGCGAAGAAGAAGGGCTCGTACCACCCACCCACGGCGAGGAAGGCGTCCCGGCGCACCAGGCTGCCCCCCTCGGGGAAGAAGAAGGCCGGGAACCCGCCCGCGGGGGCAGGGCCGGTGCGGCCGGCTCGCAGCCACCAGTCGAAGGTGCCGGGCTCGCTCGAGTACCGGATGGTGCCGTCGAGGCCGACCTCCCGCACGTACCCGCCCACCACCGCCACCCGGGGGTGGTCCTCCAGGATGGCGACCAACTGCTCGATGGCGCCGGGCAACGGGTACGAGTCGTCGTCGAGGAACAGCACCAGGTCGGACGTGGCTTCCTTGGCGCCCAGGTTCCGCCCGGCGATGCCCAGGTTGGCGTGGGGCTTCACCAGCCGGACCTTGCCCCCCCACGACGACACGAAGGCGTCGGTGCCGTCGTCGCCGTTGTCGACCACGATGACCTCGTCGATGGGGAGGGCGTCGAGCCGGGGCAGCAGGGCCTCGACCGCGGCCTTGCGGTTGTAGGCCAGCACCACGGCAGCAACGGTCAAGCCCATGCCGGCCGCCGCCTCAGTCCCCTGCGCGCGATGCTCTGCGGCCGTGCCCGGGCCGTTGCGCGTCGAACTCGTCGTCCCGGCAGGAGGGCCGGGCGGGGCGGAATCCATGGTCTTCGCGATCCTCGACCGGGCCGCGGACCGACTTGAGGTGACCGTCACCGCTCTGGGTGAGTCGCCCATTGCCGCCGCAGCCCGGCGCTGGGGCTGGCCCGTGCGCGTGCAGCCGGCGGGCAAGGGCCCGCTCGACATCGCCAAGGCGGGCCTGGCGCTCGCCCGCCGCTGGCGCCGCTCGGACGATGTCGACGTGGTGCTGGCCAACGCGCCCAAGGCGGCCGCCGTGGCCGTGCCCGCGGCCCGGCTGGCAGGGATTCCCGTGGTGTGGATGAAGCATGAC
Organism: Acidimicrobiales bacterium; assembly: GCA_035651095.1. Taxonomy (GTDB): domain Bacteria; phylum Actinomycetota; class Acidimicrobiia; order Acidimicrobiales; family JAUTXP01; genus DASRGI01. Next base: position 4,202 of record DASRGI010000118.1, read on the forward strand.
TTCAGCCACGATGCCACGCTGGCTCGCCCGCTCGGGACCATGGCCACCGCCGTCTTCGCCAATTCGACCCGTACCGCAGCGGCCTGCCGCCGCCCGGATGCCGTCGTCGTCTCCCCGCCCCGGCCCCCGGCGCCCCTGCCCTCGGACGAGGCCCGGGCCGCCCTGGAAGCGGCCGGCCTCCCCGCTCATGCCCGGCCGGTGGTGGCCGGCGTGGGCCGGTTGGTGCCGTACAAGGGGTTCGACGACCTCATCGCCGCCGCCGCCCAGCCCGGAGGCGAGGGCTGGCACGTTGCCGTCATCGGGCTCACCGATCCCCACGAGCCCCATGAGGCGGCCCGCCTGCGGGCCCTGGCCCAGGACCTGGGCGTGGCCGACCGGGTCCACCTCCTCGGCGAGCTCACGGCCGCCGCTCGGCTGCTGTCCGGGGTCGACGCCGTGGCCGTGCCCACCAAGGTCGACGCCGCCGGCGTCGGCCGCGAGGGCTGGTCGATGGTGGCCGACGAGGCCATGGCCGCGGGCGTCCCCGTGATCGCCACCGAGGGCGGGGCCCTGGCCGACCGCCTGGGGGACGCCGGGGTGGTCGTGCCCATGGACTCGCCGGCGGCGCTGGCCCACGCCCTCACCCAACTCACGCCGGCCATGGGCCAGGCCGGCCGCGCCGCCGTGGCCGCCATGGACGATGTCGATGCCACCACCGCCCGCTTCGTGGGGGCGCTGGCCGCCGCCGCCCACCGCCCGGGCGCCGGGCTCGCGGCGCATGACGGCCCGCCACTGTCGATCGTCGTGCCCGTGTACCGGGAGGAGGCCACCATCGCCGCCACCCTCGACGCCCTGGCCGCTCAGCTCCGCCCCGGCGACGAGTTGGTCGTCGTCGTGGATGAAGGAGGCGACGGCACGGTGGCCGCGGTGCAGGCCTGGCCGGGCCCGGCCACGGTCATCGTGCGCCCCGGTCCGGCCGGCATCTCCTCGGCCCGCAACGCCGGCATCGCCGCCGCCCGCCACGCGGTGGTGGCGTGCACCGACGCCGGCTGCCGCCCCCACCCGGGGTGGGTCGACGCCCTGCGGCTCGCCGCGGCCGAGCGCCCCGCCCCCGCCCTCGTCACCGGGCTGTACGACGTGGCCGCCACCACGTCCCTGGAGGAGGCCTTCGCCCTGGCCTGCTACCCGGTGGTCGAGGAGGCCCGGCGCACCGGACCCTGGACCACCCTCTACGGCAAGCTCCTGGGCCGGGCCTTCGACCCCACCCTCCCCACGGGCCGGTCCATGGCCTGCACCAAGGAGGCGTGGGCCGCCGCCGGCGGCTTCCCCGAGGACCTGGCCACGGCCGAGGACGTGAGCTTCGGCCGTCGCATCGCCGAGCAGGGGGGCGCGTGCGTGCTGGCCGCCGACGCCGTCACCACCTGGGACCAGCGCCCCACGCTGGCCGCCACCGCCCGCATGTACGAGCGCTACGGCGAGGGCGACGGCCGCTCCCGCGACCGCTTGCTCGTGGCCCGCAACCTGGCCCGCCTGGCCGCGTATGCGGGCGGGCCGCTGCTGGCGTGGAAGGGCGGCAGCGCCGGGCGGGCCGCGGCCGCGGCTGGGGCGGCCGTCTACCTCTCGGTGCCCGTGGCCCGGGCCGCCCGGCGCCGCTCCCGGCCGGCCACGTGGGCGCTCCTGCCCGTGGCCCTGGTCGTGAAAGACGTGGCCAAGGCCGTCGGATGCGTGAAAGGCCTTCTGAGTTCGAGGGCTTCGTCCCGTACCATCTGAGCCATGGAGATCGGCATTTACGGCGCCACCGGCCAAGTGGGCGGGGTCATGCGCGCCATGCTCACGGAGCGCGACTTCCCCGTCCACCGCATCCGCTTCTTCGCCTCCGCCCGGTCGGCCGGCACCACCCTGCCGTGGGGGGGCGAGGAGGTCGTGGTCGAGGACGCGGAGACGGCCGACCCCACCGGCCTCGACATCGCGCTGTTCTCGGCCGGCGCCACCGCCTCCCGGGCCCTGGCCCCCCAGGTGGCCGCGGCCGGCGTGACCGTGATCGACAACTCCTCGGCCTGGCGCATGGACCCCGACGTGCCCCTGGTGGTCCCCGAGGTCAACGCCGACGCCCTCGACAGCATCCCCAAGGGCATCATTGCCAACCCCAACTGCACGACCATGGTCTGCATGCCCGTGCTCAAGCCCCTCCACGACGAGGCCGGGCTGCGGCGGCTGGTGGCGTCCACCTACCAGGCCGTGTCGGGCAAGGGGCGCTCGGGTGTGTCCGAGCTCGACGAGCAGGTGCGGGCCGCGGGCGACAAGGCGGCCGAGCTCACCTACGACGGCGGGGCCGTGGTCTTCCCCGAACCCCAGGCCTTCGTGAAGCCCATCGCCTTCAACGTGCTCCCGCTGGCCGGGTCCCTCGTGGACGACGAGACCGACGAGGAGCACAAGTTCCGCAACGAGAGCCGCAAGATCCTCGGCCTCCCCGACTTGGCGGTGTCCTGCACGTGCGTGCGGGTGCCCGTGTTCACCGGCCACTCCATCACCCTCAACGCCGAGTTCGACCGGCCCATCAGCCCGGCTCGGGCCTTGGCGCTGCTGGCCGGGGCGCCCGGCGTGTCGGTGGTCGACGTGCCCACGCCGCTCGACGCGGCCGGCGCCGACCCGTCGCTGGTCGGCCGGGTGCGCACCGATCCGGGCGTGCCCCACGGGCTTGCTCTCTTCGTGGCCGGCGTCAACCTGCGCAAGGGCGCCGCCCTCAACGCCGTGCAGATCGCCGAAGCCCTCCTCGCCCGTCGGGGCTAGGAGGCCGCCAGCCCGAGGATGGGCTGGTTGAGCGGTGTGCCGCCGGTGGAGCCGAAGAAGCCGGCGTCGCCGTACGAGAAGATCCCGCCGTCCGACGCCACGAGCCAGTACCCGTTGCCGGTCGGTGTGGCGGCCATACCCACCACCGGCTTGTTGATGGGACCGCCGCCGGTCGAACCCAGGAACCCGGCGTCGCCGTACGAGAAGATCCCGCCATCGCTGGCGACGAGCCAGTAGCCCGCGCCGCTGGCCGTCGGGGCCATGCCCACGATGGGCCGGTTGAGGGGTGTGCCGCCGGTGGACCCGAAGAACCGGGCGTCGCCGTACGAGAAGATCCCGCCATCGCTGGCGACGAGCCAGTAGCCCTGGCCGGTGGGTGTGGCCGCCATGCCCACGATGGGCTTGTTCAACGGCGTGCCGCCCGTCGACCCCAGGAAGGTGGCGTCGCCGTAGGAGAAGATCCCGCCATCGCTGGCGACCAGCCAGTAGCCGCCGGGCCGGGGCGTGGCCGTGGTGGTGGCCGAGGGCGGCCCGGCGCCGACGCTGTTGGCCGCGGTGACCATGACCGTGTAGCGCACGCCGTCGGTGAGGCCAGCGAGGGTGGCGGCCCGTGCGCTTCCGGCGACGGTGGTCGTGTGACTGCCGGGCGAGGCCGACACCGTGTAGGCCGTGACCGGCGATCCGCCGTCGGAGAGCGGCGGTGCCCAGTGGGCCACCAGCAGGCGATTGCCGCCGGTGGCCGTCACAGACGTGGGCGGGCCGGGGACGGTCATGGGCATGGCGACGGCGGGCGCTGACGCCGGGCCCACACCCACCCCGTTGCGAGCGGCCACGGTGAACTCATAGGCCACGCCGTTGACCAGGCCGGTCACCGTGAACGAGCGGGCGTTGGGGTCGGGGACGTCCTGGCTGACGTCGCCCGGGTCGTAGAAGATCTTGAAGCCCGTGATCTGGGACCCGCCGGTGCCCGACGCGTTGCCCCAGGTGACGGTGGCCGAGCCGTTGCTCGCCACCGCGTGCACGGTCGTGGGCGGGCTGGGGGTGGTGGCCGGGGTGGCCGGCGCCGGCGGGGCGGACGAGGGGCCCGTGCCCACGCCGTTGGTGGCGGTGACGGTGAACGTGTAGCTGTTGCCGTTGGTCAGGCCGGTGACGGTGGCGCTGGTCGTGGCACTCGTGGCCGTGGCCCCGCCCGGGCTGGCCGTCACCCTGTAGCTCGTGATGGGCGAGCCGCCGTTGGACGCGGGCGGGTTCCAGCTCACCGACGCGCTCTGGTCACCGCCGCTGGCGGCCACGCTGGTGGGCGGGCCCGGCGTGGTGGCCGGGGTGACGGTGTTGGAGGGAGCCGACGCCAGGCCCGGGCCCGTGGCGTTGATGGCCCGGACGGTGAACGTGTAGCTGGTGCCGTTGGTGAGGCCGGTGACGGTGGCGCTGGTGGTCGTGCCGTTGGGCGTGGTGGCCGTGGCCCCGCCCGGGCTGGCCGTCACCGTATAGCTGGTGATGGGCGAGCCGCCGTTGGACGCGGGCGCCGTCCAGGTGATGGTGGCGGCGGCATTTGCGGCGGTGGCCGTGGCGCCCGTCGGGGTGCCGGGCACGCTGGCCGGGGTGGCGCTGTTGGACGGCGTCGAGGCCGGGCCCGTCCCCACGCCGTTGGTGGCGGTGACCGTGAACGTGTAGGCCGTGCCGTTGGTGAGCCCGCTGACGGTGGCGCTGGTCGTGGCGCTGGTGGCCGTGGCCCCGCCCGGGCTGGCCGTCACCGTGTAGCTCGTGACGGGCGAGCCGCCGTTGGACGCGGGCGCCGTCCAGGACACCGCCGCGCTGGTGTTGCCGGCCGTGGCTGTCACCGCCGTGGGCACGCCGGGCGTGGTGGCCGGGGTCACGGCGTTGGACGAGGCCGAGGGCGCGCCCGTGCCCACGCCATTGGTGGCGGTGACCGTGAACGTGTAGGCCGTGCCGTTGGTCAGACCGCTCACGGTCGCGCTGGTGGTCGTGCCGTTGGGCGTGGTGGCCGTGGCCCCGCCCGGGCTGGCCGTCACCGTGTAGCTGGTGATGGTGGCCCCGCCGTTGGACGCGGGCGCTGTCCACGTGACGGTGGCGCTGGCGTTGCCCCGGGTGGCCGTCGCCGCCGTGGGGGCACCAGGGACGTTGGCGGGCGTGACCGCGTTGGAGGCGGTCGAGGCCGGGCCTTGACCCACCGTGTTCGCGGCCCGGACCGTGAACGTGTAGGTCGTGCCGTTGGTCAGGCCGCTCACGGTCGCACCGGTGGTCGTGCTGGTGGCGGTGGCGCCCCCGGGGCTCGCCGTCACCGTGTAGCCGGTGATGGCCGAGCCGCCGTTGGACCCCGGCGCCGTCCACGTGACGGTGGCGCTGGCGTTGCCGGCCGTGGCCGACGCGGCCGTGGGGGCGCCCGGTGTGGTGGCCGGGGTCACGCCGTTGGACGGGGCCGACGCCGGGCCGGGACCGGCCCCGTTGGTGGCCCGCACGGTGAACGTGTAGGTGACGCCGTTGGTGAGGCCGCTGACCGTGGCTGTGGTGGTGGTGCCGTTGGGCGTGGTGGCCGTGGCCGGGCCGGGGCTGGCTGTCACCGTGTAGCTGGTGATGGCCGAGCCGCCGTTGGACGCCGGCGGGTTCCAGCTGATGGTGGCGCTGGCGTTGCCGGCCGTGGCCGACACGATGCTGGGCGCGGTGGGCACGGAGGCGGGCGTCACCGCGTTGGAGGCCAGTGACGCCGGGCCGGTGCCGGCCCCGTTGGTGGCCTTGACCGTGAACGTGTAGCTGGTGCCGTTGCTCAGGCCGGTGACGTTGGCGCTGGTGGTCGATCCGTTGGCGGTGGTGGCCGAGGCTCCGCCCGGGCTGGCCGTCACCGTGTAGCTGCTGATGGCGGCCCCGCCGTTGGAGGCGGGCGGGGTCCAGGAGACGGACGCGCTGGTGTCGCCCCCGGTGGCCGTCACCGCCGTGGGCGCGCCGGGCGCGGTGGCGGGGGTGACGGCGTTGGACGGGGCCGAGGCGGGGCCGGGCCCGGCGCCGTTGGTGGCCCGCACGGTGAACGTGTAGCTGGTGCCGTTGGCGAGGCCGGCGACAGTGGCGCTGGTGGTCGTCCCATTGGGAGTCGTGGCGGAGAAGCCGCCCGGGCTGGAGGTCACCGTGTAGCTGCTGATGGGCGAGCCGCCATTGGAGGCGGGCGCCGTCCAGGAGACGGACGCGCTGGCGTTCCCGCCGGTGGCCGTCACCGCCGTGGGCGCGGTGGGGACGGCCACCGGGGTCACGGCGTTGGAGGGCAGCGATGCCGGACCGGTGCCCGCGGCGTTGGTGGCCGTGACCGTGAACGTGTAGGTGGTGCCGTTGGTGAGACCGGTGACGGTGGCGCTCGGGGTCGTGCTCGT
>DASRGI010000119.1:0-11647 GCA_035651095.1 Acidimicrobiales bacterium
GATCACCTGCACCTGCTGGAACACGCTGTTGCCCGGCGTCTGTGTCTCCTTCCAGAGTCGCAGGCCGGGTTGGCTGGGACCGCCTGACGCGGCGCCCACCTGAGCGGCGATGAACTGCTCGTGCTGGCGGGTAGCCGCCGCCCAGTGGTGCCCGATCACCGGCGTCGACGGGTCGAGCACGAGCGGGTTGGAGGGCGCGAACGACTTGCCATCGTTGGCCGAGCACCCGACGGCGATGGTCAGGCCGCTGAGGTCGGAGAAGCACACCCGGCCATCGGCGTCGATGGCGGTGGCACTGGCGGCGCCGCCCCCCGCGTTGGTGGGCAACGGGTTGTTGTTGGGATGGTCGGGACCCAGCGGCTTGAACGTCCGGCCATTGTCGATCGACTGGTACAGCAGCGAGTTGGTGCCGGGCGTGAGCGGGGCGTCGACGTAGATGTCACCGTTGGGCGCGATCTGCAAATGGGGCTCTCCCGTCGAGCGCTCCAATGCCACCGGCGTGCCCGCCGAGAAGGCTGGAGCCGTGCCGTTGCCGGTCGACAGGGCGGCGGCCGGGGCGGGGGTGAGCGGCACCAGCCGCACATCCACGTGCACCGATGCGCCGTTGGCGTGGACGATTGCCAGACGCACGTCGTAGGTCCCGGCCGCGGGCTCCGTGTAAACCAGGCGCTCGAACGCGGTCCCGTGGGTTGACGCGGCCGCTACCGGGGAGCCGTTGCCGTCGAGCAAGGCCAGGTCGAAGTCGTCGCCGGCACTGGCCCAGGTGGCGGTGACCTGCAGCACACCGGTCTCCCCCGCGGCCCGGAGGCTGTCGTAGTACCCGGACGGTACCGACACGGCGAACCCATGAGTGCTGCACAGGTTGGGCGCCGCGCAAGGCTGGCCCGCGGCCCCGCCCGGGTTGGCGGCGGTGAAGGGACCACTGTCGTAGGCCATGGACAGCGCCGCCGGGCTCACCGTCTCCAGGGCGCGGGCACCGGTGCCGGGGAAGACGAGCGACCCGAGGCCGGCGGCGGCAGCGATGGCGGCCACCGCCCGGAGGCGGAGTGTGCGGGACATGTATGGGGTTGTCGTTACCAGCCCGCTTGTCACCCGTCTTCTTGGCGCACCACCGGCTGCCCGGCGAGATGGCGACAGACGCGAGGTGCCGAGGGGCCCCGTCGGCGCCTCTGGGCGCGTCAGTACAGGGGGCCCTGGCAGGGCTGGTTGGGGTCGCCCGTGCCCTTGATGCCCTCGTCGCCGGGTGCCCAGTCGGCAGCCCGCTTGCGGGTGCCGGACTCGACCAGCCGGTAGCAGCCGGCCGTGGCCGACTGGCCCGTGGAGCCACTGGGGTCCCACCACACCAAGGCTGCGTCCTTCACCCAGCTGTAGTTGCCGGGGGTGAAGTAGGCGGCGGGCGTGTACGGATCGGGGCTGGGGCGGGGCTGGATGGCGTGCAGGCCCCGGTCCACGTTGGCGGCCGTGAGCCGGGGCCCGGCCGCCTGGATGCCCCACATCAGCAGGGTGAGGTCGTCGTAGCCCTGGGGGAACACGGGCCCCGACGCGGCGAGGGTGCAGCCCGGGCACGCTTCCTGGAACGCCTCGTACCAGCTCTGCTGGTCGACCGGCCCGCGGCGGCGTCCGTAGGTGATCCCGAAGGCGTTGGCCCAGACGGCGGCCGCCTGGGACCGCACGTCGGCGGGGTCGGCTTCGGTGCCGCCCAAGAACCACTCGGGGTACCACTTGAGGGTGTCGGCCGATGTCGACCAGTCCGTGTACTTGCCATAGAAGAGCACGGTGGTCACGCCCTTGCTACGCAAGTCGTTCAACGCCGGTGCCCGTTGTTCGGGCGACCGCCCCACCGCCTCCGGCAGGTCGGTGATCCCGCAGTGCCGCTTGAGCGCGGCCAGGAACAGGTCATGGTCGATCTTCAGGTCCTCGACGGACACGCCCGTGCCCGACTGGGGGTCATACACCAGACCGAAACGGCGGGTCTTGGTGCGGTCGAGCACGTTGCCCGAGTAGCGGGCCACGCGGCCGTCGAGCTTGGTGCAGATAAAAGCCGCTTCGATGTCGGCCCGGTCGTCCAGGTCGGGCGGGAAGCTCAGGAGGTAGGGAGCCACGCCCTGGGCCGTGTCCCGCCTGGTGTTGTACAACACGAAGATGTTGCGACGGGCAGCCTCGTCGGCCAGCGTCTCCTCGGCGCCAGTCGACGTCAGCACGATGGCGAAGGGCGACCACCTGCGGTCCACGTCGATGATGGAGTTGCGGGCTTGCACGTCGGCGCTGTTGCCGCACGAGAACTGGTACCCGAAGAAGTGGAGGCGCCGCCCGTAGAGCTGGTACCTCTCCGAGAAGTACCGAGCGTAGGCGTCCCACACGTTGATCCAGCCGGGCTGGCTGGACGCGTTGGGCGCCCAGTAGTCGACCGCGTAGTTCTGGGTCCCACACGGCGTGAGCAGCACCATGCGGACCTCGTCGGCGGTGATGCCCTTGCCCGTGGCGCCCCCGTTGTTGCCCTTGTAGTAGGCCACGCACGGCGGGGCCAGGGGGTCCTCGGTCTGGCGGGCGGGCTTGCCCACGCACCGCTTCCCCTGGGGCGACGAGCCCAACCCGGGAGGACCGGAGCCGGGGGCGTCGGGCGACAGGCCCGTGGTGGTCGTCGTGTCGCCGGGGCGCCCAGCTCCCCCACCGAGACCCCCGCCCAACCCGTTGGTGCCCGTCTCCCCCAGTTGGCTGAGGTCGCCGGTGTCGCCCGACGAGCGGCCGGGCACGGGGGCCAGCTCGGCCGTCTGCTGCGGCCCGGCAATGGGGACGCGCAGGGCCGAGGGCAACAGCGATGCCAGGGCCGCGGCCGCCAGCAGGAAGGCCAGCGGCGGGTAGCGCCGGAGCGCGCCGGACGAAGGCCGGGCCGTCGCCGCCGTCACGGCGTGGGAGCGGAAGGCGGCCGGGGGGAAGGCGTGACCGGTTCGATGCGCACGTAGGGCTGGGGATCGCCGTCGATGCGGGGGCAGGCGGTGGCCCCGTCAGCCGGGGCGGGACACGCGGCGCTGGGCGTGCGGTGCTGGGCGTCGTACGACACCTGCGCCTTCACGGGCACGGGTTTCGGTGGGGTGATTTGTATGGCGGTGCCGTGGTCGACCGTGCCGTGGGGCGTGGGCGGCAGGGCGGGGAGGGCCAGGCCCGTGGTCTGACCGCCCGTCCCTGAACCGGTGGGCGGGGCGGCGGGCGTGACACGCGCGGGGCGGGTGGGTCCGCCGGCCAGGGCGGGACCGCGCAGCGCCGTCGCGGGGTCGGTCGATGCCGCCTTGGGGTTCGGCGCCGCGGCCAAGGCCCAGCCGTCGGGACCGCCACCGCCCGGCACCTGCCGCCAGGGCGAGAGGGTGACGAGCATCAGGGGCAAAAGGACGGCCGCGGTGGCGGTGGCCGTCAACCCGAACGGCGAGCGCACGACGGGCCGGAGCCGGCGCAGGGTCGCAGTGGGGATGCCCACGATGGCCGCCACCCCTTCGAGCCCCGCCTTCAGCCGGTTGCGCAGCCGGTGGCGACGCACGGCCACGCGAATCTGCTCGTGGCGATCTCCCGGACGCGACGGGACCGGCTCGAGCAAGGTGGCCCGTTCCTCGTCGGTGAGGGCGGACATGCGGTCGAGCACCCGCTCCAGCTGCCAGCGCATCTCCAGCACTTCCTCGACGCTCGCTACCGTGCCCGCGTGGTCAACCAACTCGGCCGTGCGAGATCGGCCGCGCTGGGCATCGACCAGCAGGTTGCGGGCCACGACGAAGATCCAGCTGCGGAAGTTGGCCTCCTCGTCGAAGGCGATGCCGCGGCGCCACGCCCGCTCGGTGGCCTCGGCCAGGGCGTCCTCGACGTCGGCTTCGGCGTACCCAGACGAGCGCAGCACGGCGCGCAAGCGTTGGTGGGAAGCCGACCACCAGAGCGCGAACTGGTCAAGCCCGATCCGATCATCGACGTGCTTCGCAGTAGCTTCGATCCTCAGCGCGATGGGACCCGACCCCTTCTCGTCCCTGACCGACGCTGGAGTGTTCGTCACCATGGCTGCCAAATCCTCTAGGCGCTACGAGCGGAGAGGGCGGACGGCCGTGTCATGTTGCTCCGAAGCCGTTCCAGGGCTCGCACTTGGGCCATTCGCACAGCGCCTGCCCGGCGGCCGGTGATCTGGCCCACTTCGGCCGACGAGCGCCCTTCGACCACCCGGAGGGTGAGTAGCTGCCGGTCTTCGAAGGGAAGGGCGGCGAAGGCGACCGACATGTCGATCACGTCGGCCCGGTGCTCGAGGAGGTCGACCACGGCGTGATCGGGGATGGCAGCGGTGGAGCTGTGGGACGCCCGCCGCTGGTGCTCGTGCACCACGTTGCGGGCCACGCCGAATAGCCACCCCTCGATGCTCCCCCGGTCGGCGCGGAACCGGTGGGTTGCCTCGATGGCCCGCACGAACGTTTCCGCTACCACGTCCTCGGCCGCGCAGCTCGAACCCAGCCGGCGACGGGCGAAGGCCAGCAGCCGGGGTCGCTCCCGGACGAAGACCTCCGACCAGGCCACCACGCCGGGACCGGCCGGGCTCCCGCTGTCGACTCCCTCGTTCATGTGGCCAAGACGGCGACGGGGGCCGTGATTACCGAAAAAGTTTTTTGGGCGGCCCGGTCGTGACAGGCCCGGCCGGGCGAGCAAGTACGGGCGTGTCCAGCGAACTCGAACCCGATCCCCTCGTCGCCCGCCAGCACGCGGCCGAGGTGTACGGCGAACTCAAGCGCCGCATCATCGAATTGGCGATGGCGCCAGGCATGCCCTTGTGCCCGGAGGCGCTGGCCGCCGAACTGGGCGCGTCGCCGGCCGACGTGCGGGTTGCGGTCACCCGGTTGCGGGGTGACGGACTGGTAACGGCAACGGGCGCCGACGTACGGGTGACTCCGGTCGACATGAAGGCAGCCGAGGACGTGCTGTCCCTCCGAGACCTGCTGGAGGGCGAGGCGGTGGCAACGGCGGCCCGGGCCGGGATCGACGTGTTCCGGGCCCACGAACTCCAGCGGCTGTGCGACGCCACCGTTCACGTCGAGGGCGGCAGCACCCGCTCCTCGCGACGGGCCAACACGGTCTTCCATGTAGCCCTGGCCCGGACTGGCGGCAACGACGTGCTGGCTGACGTGCTCGAGCGGGTGCTCACCCAACTGGAAAGGCTGTTCAACCTCGGCGTGCCCGCGGGCGCCTGCGCCGAGGACACCATCTACGGCCACAACGCCCTGTTGGCTGCCGCCATCGCGGGTGACGTCGATGGCGCCCGGTCCCTGGCCCTGGGCCACGCCCAGCGCACCCGCGACATGGTGCTGAAGACCATCGCCTGGCGGGAGGCGCTGGTGGCTGGCGGGGCAACCGCTGGTCCCGCCGCCGGATGACGGACACGGTCCGGGCCGCCCTCCGGTGGCTGCTCTCGCAGGCCTGCCCGGCCCCCGGCGGGCTGGCCTGGGGATCGGGCCCGTGCTTGTACGACGGCACCGCGGGTGTGGTGCTGTTCCTGCTCGAAGCGGCCGACCACCTGGGCGACGAACAAGCGCTGGATGCGGCGCGGGCCGGGTGCGGTTCGTTGGTGGTCGCCCTCAATGAGCCGGGCGGGGTCGGTGGCGACGGGCTGTACACGGGCACGGCCGGGGTCGCCTTCGCCCTGGGCCAGGCGGCCATACGCACGGGTGGCGACCGGTGGGGCGAGGTCGCCCGCGGGGCCACGGCCGGGCTGGAGCGGTGGACCCCGGTGACCGACATCGTCAGCGGTACGGCCGGCATCGGGCTGTTCCTCTTGTGGGCCGCTCGCGAGCTGGCGGTGCCCGACGCGTTGGCCCGGGCCACCGACGCCGGGCACCAGCTCCTCGCTGCCGCCCATCGGGCCGAGGGTGGCCTGGCGTGGACGAAGCAGCCGGGTGCCGATCCGGTACTGCCCAACTTCTCGCACGGCACCGCGGGCGTGGCCTTCTTCCTTGCCTCCTTGGCCGTGGCCACGGGCGACGGCTGCTTCCTGGCCGCGGCCCAGGCGGGCGCCGGGCACCTGCTCGCCCTGGCCGACACCAGTAACGGCGGTTGCCTGGTCCCCCGCCGGCAGGGCAGCCCCCTGTCGTACCTCGGTTGGTGCCACGGGCCGCCGGGGACGGGCCGGGTCTTCTATCGGCTGTGGGAGGCGACGGGCGACGCCAGCTGGCTGACCTGGTTCGAGCGCACCGGCCGGTCGCTCCTGGCCGCGGGCATCCCCAAGCAGGCGGCGCCGGGCCTCTGGAACAACCGGGGCCAATGCTGCGGGCACGCGGGCGTAGGCGAGTATGCCCTGGCCCTCCATCGGGTGACGGGCGATGTCGCCTACCTCGACCTGGCCGCCGCCCTCACCGCCGAGATCGTGGCCACCAGCGTGCCCGCGGGCGATGGCAACGGCACGCCCGACGGCGACGGCGGCGGCATGGCCTGGCCGGACGCCGTGCACCGGGTGGACCCCGAAGCGGTGGGCTTTTTGCCTGGCTACATGCAGGGCGCGGCGGGCATCGGGGCCTGGCTGCTGCACCACCACGCCGTCCTGCACGGGCCTCCGCAACCCGCTCCGCTCGTGCTCCCCGATTCCCCGTTCGGCCGGCCATGAGCGCCCGACTCGATGCCGTGGTCCACGCCATCGGGCCGGCCATGCTCCGTCCCGCGGCCATGCCCCGTCCGGCCGCCGACGTCACCACCGCGACCTTCGTCCCGCCCGATGGGGCCGAACCTGGTTCCGTCGTGCTCGCCGTCGGGTTGCGGGCGGACGGCGGGGCGGTGCCCGGATGGGTGATGGCGGCCGCGGCCAACGGTGTCGCCGCCTTGGTGGTGCGGGCCACGGCCTCGCTCCCGCCAGCGGTGGTCGACACCGCCGGCCACCGCGGCGTGGGCCTGTTGCTCGTCGCCCCCAACGTGGGCTGGGCCGATCTGCGCACCGCGTTGGTGGCCGCCATCGGCGTCAGTGAAACGGGCCGGCCCTTGTCCGACATCGCCGCCGGCGCGGCCGCCGCCATTGGCGCGCCGGTCGTGATCGAGGACGGCCGGCCTTACCCAGCGGGACGGGGCGTGCCCATCGAGGTGGACGGCCGCGTGGTGGGTCGCATCGTCGCCGACTGCCAACCCACGCCGTCCGTGGTGGCCGTGCTACGCCGGGCCGCGCACGCCGCCGCTGTCCACCTGGCCCCGGTCGAGTCGCATCCGCTACTCCACGAGGACCCCGGCGAGCAGCAGGCCGTCATCGCCTTCCGGCATACCTGCCTTTCGGACGTACGAGCCGTGGTGGGCAGCCAGGCGGTGGCCGTGGGCAGCACCGTCTACGCCGTGGCCCGGGCGGCCGAAGCCGGGCGGGTGGCCGCCGACGTCATGGCCTTTGCGGGAGGGTCGGCGCACGCCGGGGTCGGGCGGTCGCGCCGGGAGGCCGACCAAGCCGCAACCGCGGTGGCCGAGCAACCGGCGCTTGGGCCCGTGGCCCACATCGCCGGCGTGCGCACCCAGGTCTTCCTGGGCCACGTGGACCGGTGGCTGGCGGGACGACCCGAGCGCGGTGCCGGCCGGGTGGCTGCCCTGCTGGAGCACGACGAGCGCAACGGGACCGACTACGCCGCCAGCCTCCTGGCCCACGTGCGCAGCCTGGGCGACGCGGCCGAGGCGGCCGCCGCTGTCCACGTCCATCGCAAGTCGCTGCGGTACCGGCTGCGCCGGGTGGTGGAGCTGTCGGGGCTTGACCTGTCGGACCCCGGCGAGCGGCTGGTGGCATGGCTGGACCTGCGGGCGCACCGATGAACGGTTTCCCGCTCGCCCTCACTCCCACGCCGGTCGAACGGCTGGACCGGCTGGCCGCCCACCTGGGCATGGCACCGGGGTCGCTCCTGGTGAAGCGCGACGACCTCACGGGGTTGGCCGGGGGCGGCAACAAGGCCCGCAAGCTCCAACTGCTGTGCGCCGACGCCGTGGCCCTGGGCCGCGACGTGCTGGTGAGCGGCGGCGGGCCCCAGAGCAATCACGCCCGCATGACGGCGGCCGCGGCCCGGCGCCTGGGCCTCGACTGCGTGCTGGTGCTGTCCGGGGACCGGCCCGCCCGGCCCACGGGCAACGTGCTGCTCGACCGCCTGCTGGGCGCCACCGTCGAATGGGTGGGCGAGCAGTCGTCCGACGAACTCGACGCCGCCATCGAAAGCGCCTGTGCCCGGCTGGCCGAGGCCGGGCGCCGGCCCTACGCCGTGCCCGTGGGCGGCAGCAACCCGCTCGGTTCGGAGGGCTACGTGCAGGCGGCCGGCGAGTTGCTGGACCAGGTGCCCGATGTGGCCGTGGTGGTGGTGGCCACCGGCTCGTGCGGCACCCACGCGGGCCTGGCCGCCGGGCTGGGCGACCACGGCCGGGTGCTGGGCGTTCGGGTGGGCGAACGGCCCGCACTGGAAGAGCGGGTGGCCGGGCTGGCCCGCGCCACCGCGGCCCGGACCGGCCGAAGCGAGCCCAAGGGGTGGCCGGAGATCGACCACGAGCAGGTGGGCGACGGATACGCGGTACCCAGCCCGTCGGGCTTGGCCGCCATCGAGTTGGCCGCCGGCCTGGAGGGCCTGGTCCTCGATCCGGTCTACACGGGCAAGGCCATGGCCGGCCTGGTGGCGGCCCGGCAGAGCGGGCGCATCGAAGCCACGACGCGCACCGTGTTCCTCCACACCGGCGGGCTGCCCGGCCTGTTCGCCGACCGCTACGCCGGCTGTTGGGACGTGCCATGACCGGCACCGAGGAGCGGCCCGAACCCGAGGAGCGGTCGTCCGTCACCCACCATGTCCACGAGGGGCAGGCGTACACGGCCACGGCCGGGACCCTGGCGGTGCGGGACGGCGAGGGCGCGGCCAAGGCGTCGCTCTTCCACGTGGCCTACGTGCTCGACCGGGGGGGCGGGGATGCGAGCAATCTCACCGACCGCCCGGTGACGTTCGTGTTCAACGGCGGCCCAGGCTCGTCGTCCGTGTGGTTACACCTGGGCCTGTTCGGCCCCGAGCGGGTCCAGGTGCCCACCGATCTGCGGGTCGCACCGCCCTACCCGGTGGGGCCCAACCCCCGGTCGCTGCTCCCCTTCACCGACCTCGTGTTCATCGACCCGGTGAGCACCGGGTTCAGCCGCGCCGCCGCAGGCGAAGACCCCAAGCAGTTCCACGGCATCGACGAGGACGTGGCCTGCCTGGCCGAACTCATCCGCCTGTGGTGCACCCGAAACCACCGCTGGACGTCGCCCAAATACCTGGCGGGCGAGAGCTACGGCACAGCCCGGGCGGCCGAGTTGGCCCGTCACCTGCAAGACCGCCACGGCATGAACGTCAACGGCCTCGTGTTCATCTCCGCCATCCTCAACTTCGCCACCGCTCGCACCGACCGGGGCAATGACCTGGCCTTCGCCCTGGCCCTGCCCACGTACGCGGCGGCCGCCCTCCACCACGGCCGGTTGGCCCCGGGTACCTCGCTGGAACGGGTAACGGCCGAGGTCGAGGACTTCGCCCTGGACCGCTACCTCCCGACCCTGCTGCGGGCCAGCCGGGCCACCGAGCGGGAACGGACCCGCCTGGCCGGCGCAGTGGCCCGGTTCACCGGCCTGTCGCGGTCGTATGTGGAGCGCTGCAACCT
Source organism: Acidimicrobiales bacterium (assembly GCA_035651095.1). GTDB lineage: Bacteria > Actinomycetota > Acidimicrobiia > Acidimicrobiales > JAUTXP01 > DASRGI01. The sequence continues at coordinate 9,634 of DASRGI010000119.1, forward strand.
TCGGGTCGAGCCGTCTCGTTTCCGCAAGGAACTGCTGCGCCAGTCGGGCTGCGTGATCGGCCGCTTCGACGCGCGGTACGCGGCGCCCGACGCCGACGGAGCGGCCGACGGGTCCGACCACGACCCGTCCAACTCAGCCGTGCAGGGCGCCTACACCGCGGCCGTCAACGACTACCTGTGCCGCCACCTCGGCTACGAGGACGACATGCCGTACGAGGTCCTCAACAGCGCGGCGGTGCAGCCGTGGAACTTCGGGGACAAGGGCAGGGGCCGGTACGTGGACGCCAGTGAGGCTCTGCACGCGGCCATGGCCAGGAACCACGGGATGCGGGTGTTCCTGGCCTCGGGCTATCACGACCTGGCCACCCCGTACTTCGCCAGCGAGTGGGCCATCGACCACATGGCCCTCGACGGCATGCCCTCGCAACAGGTGGCGACCCACCGGTATCAGGGCGGCCACATGATGTACCTCCACGAGCCCGAGCTGGGCCTGTTGCACGACGATCTGGCCGCCTTCCTCCAGGGCTGGCGGCCGTAAGCATGGGTTGGGCCGATCTGGACCTGGGCTTGGAGACAGCGGCGCCCGTGCCCGACGGCACCGTGGTCACCGGGACCGCGGTGGTCGACGCCGGCTGGGCGCCAGGCCCGGAGCCGGGGCATGTGGTGCTCCTGGTGGGCGTCGGTCCCGACGACGCCGTGGTCGACACGCTCGTACGCCGGGCCGGGCTGGCTCGGGCCGCGGCCATGGTGGTCCGCTCGCCCGCCCCGCTGCCGCCGTCGTTGGTTCAGGTGGCGCGGGCCTCAGGGGTGGGCCTCCTGCGGATGCCCACCAGCCTGGCCTGGGACGACGTGCACGACGTGGTGGCTGCCCAGGTGGCGGGCGGTGACCCGTCGGTGGCTCTCGTGCGTCGGCGCGCGGTCGAGCGGGCGGCCCGGGCCGACGCCATCGCTCGCGTGCGAGCCCGCCTCGACCGGGCCGGCAGTGAGGCGGGCGAGCGGGTGGCCTGCTTCGCCGGCGAGCGCCCCCTCCCCGGTGCGGCCATCGAACTGGTGCGCCTCAGTGCCGGAGTGCTCGACCCCGATGCCTGCGCGGCGGCCATCGGGCCCCGCCTCTATCTCGTGTGCACCCTGGCCGACGACGTCCTCATCGCCTTGGCCCGGCGGGCCGTGGTCCTGGCGGCCGACGCCTTCGGCCTCACCATGGGCGCCGGCATCGGGCACAGCCGGGCCCAAGCGGACGCGGCTGCCGACCTAGCCGGCCCCGCCGTCGCCCATTTCGACGGCGTGCGCACCCAGGCCGTGCTGGCCGCCCTCGATCACCTGGCCGAGCACGTGGCCGGCCCCCACGCCTGCCAGTTGGAACTGCTGCGCCAGCGGGACGAGCAGCGGGGCACCGGCTACCTCGACACCCTCCTGGCCTGGTTCGACGCCGCGGGCGACGTGGCCAGCGCGGCAGGCCGGCTGCGCGTGCACACCAACACGTTCCGCTACCGGTTGCGGCGCATCGCCGCCCTGTCGGGCATCGATCTGGGCGACCCCGACGAACGGCTGGCCCTCGAACTGCAACTGCGAATCCCCGCCTGGCGACCCCCGACAAAGGAGCCCTCCCCGTGAGCATCGCCACCGCCCCCACCTTCGGCGACGTCGTCCGCCGCCAGCGCATGGTCCGGCCGCCCTACCAGGACCGAGCCGTGCCCCGGCTCGTCCTCGACCAGCTGCTGGCCGACGCCCAGAAGGCGCCGTCGGCCGGGTTCAGCCAGGGTTTCGCCTACCTCGTGCTCGAAGGCGAGCAGACCGAGGTGTTCTGGCGCCACACCCGGCCCCAGGACCCGCCGGGCACGTGGTCGGCGCCGGTGGTGGTGCTGCCCCTGGAGAACAAGCAGGCCTACCTCGACCGCTACAGCGAGCCCGACAAGGCCGCCACCAACATGGGTGGCAACGAATCGGCTTGGCCCGTGCCGTACTGGACGGTGGACACGTCGTTCTCGGCCATGATCCTCATGCTGTCGGCCAA
>DASRGI010000120.1:0-6706 GCA_035651095.1 Acidimicrobiales bacterium
CTTGTGCCAGCGGAACCCGGCCACCACGCAGTCGGCCGTGCGCTCGTGCTTGACCTTGATCATGCAGCGCTCGTCCTCCTTGTAGGGCAGGTCGAGCGGCTTGGCCACCACACCGTCGAGCCCGGCCCCCTCGAAGCGGGAGAACCAGTCCTCAGCCGTGGCGCGATCGCGGGTGGCGGGCGTGAGGTAGACGGGCGGCTCCACGCCGGACAGGGCCGACTCCAGCAACGCCCGCCGTTCCGAGAAGGGGGCAGTCCGCAGGTCCCGGTCGCCCAGGGCCAGCAGGTCGAAGGCCACGAACGACGCCGGGATCTCGGCCGCCAGCTTGCGCACGCGCGACTCGGCCGGGTGCAGCCGCAGCTGCAGGGCGTCGAAGTCCAACCCGTGGGGACCGGCGATCACGATCTCGCCGTCGACCACGCACCGCTCGGGCAACCGGTCCCGCACGGCCGCGGCCACCTCGGGGAAGTACCGGGTGAGCGGCCGCTCGTTGCGCGAGCCCAGCTCCACCTCGTCGCCGTGGCGGAACACGATGCAGCGGAACCCGTCCCACTTGGGCTCGTACAGCAACCCGTCGGCGGGGGGGAGGCCTCGGGCCAGCTTGGCGAGCATGGGCTTGACGGGCGGCATCACCGGGAGGTCCACGCGCCCATCCTGCCCGATCCGGCGGGCGGCCCCGAGCGGCGCCTCAGCCCTCGTCGGGCACGAAGCCGGCGCACATCACGCGCAGCCAGCCGATGGCCTCGCCGTCGGACTCGAGGTACGCCTGCTGGGCCACGAGGTACCGCCCATCGGGGTTCGACACCTTGAAGCGGTACCCCACGTGCTGCCGGGGACCAACGGTGGACGTCTCGATGGAAACGATGTCGGTGATCTCGTCCGACGGCTCGAACCACTTGCCCAGGAGAATCCCGTCGACCACCTCGTCGCGGTCGCTCGACTCCCAGAAGTCGCTCGGCGTCATGGCCCGGAAGTTCACGTCCGACCGCAGCAGCGCCTTCAGCGCCTCCGCGTCCTTTCGACCCAGCGCCTCCGCGAATCGCCTGCCCAGTTGCTCACCCATGCCCCCCTCCTTTGTTGTGCAACCCCGCGACTATCGCGAGTTACCGCACAAGAAGCGAGCGGGCCGGCGTGGGGGCCGGCCTCGGGCCGCCTCAGGGCGAGCCCCCATTCCGCTTGGCCCGCAGCGCGCCGGCCACGTGCAGGGCCAGCGGGTCGGCCTCCAGATCCTCCAAGGGCTTGGGCAGGGCCAAGCACCAGTTGGGGCGCTCGTCGGTGGTGCCGGGCACATTGGGGCGCTCCTGCACAGCCAGCGCGTCGTCCAACGTGGCCGTGACGATGGCCGACGGGGCCTCGGCCAACAGCAGGTGGGCGCGCACGATCACCTCCGGCACCGGCGCGTCAGCAGCCAACCCCGACCACTCCTGCAGCCGGCGGCGGATCGCCTCGGTGGACTCGACGTTGGCCTCCAAGCCCAGCGCCTGCAGTTCCTCGAGGTCGGTTCCCGTCCACATGCCTGCCACCGTGGGCAGGTCGTGGGTGGTGATCGCGGCCAGCGCCCGCTCGGGGTAGGTGGACGGCGGGCCCGGCTCGAACCACAGCAGCCGGTACGACAGCACGTTGCGCTCGTACAGCTCGTGGCGCATCCAGTCCTCGATGGTGCCCAGGTCCTCGCCCACCACGTACGCCTGGGCCCGGTGGCTCTCCAGGGCCACGATGTCGAACAGCTCGCGGTGCGGGTAGTGCACGTACGTGCCCTCGGCCGGCCCCGCGCCGTTCGGGATCCAGTACAGGCGGAACCACCCCATCACGTGGTCGGCCCGCAGCCCGCCGCCGTGGCGGAACCCGGACCGCAGCGTCTGGATGAAGGGCTCGTACCCGGCCGCCCGCAATCGCCACGGATCGAACGGCGGGAGTCCCCAGTCCTGGCCCTGCCTGTTGAACTCGTCGGGCGGGGCGCCCACCCGCACACCCAGGGCGAAGGCGTCCTGCCACAGCCAGGCGTCGGCGCCGGCCGGGTCGCAGCCGATGGCCAGGTCCTGCACGATCGCCAGCTCGCGGCCGGCCGACGCCAACTGCGCGTCGGCCAGCCATTGCAACCACTGGTGGTATCGCACCCGGTCAGCCCGCTCGGCCGCGAACCGGGCCACCGCCGGGGACGACGGGTGCCGGTGCTCCTCCGGCCACTGCGGCCATCCCCCTTCGTGTTCCTCGGACAGGGCGCAGAACACCGCGTACCCCCGCAGCGTTTCGCCGCCCTCGACCACGAAGGCGTCGAACGCAAGATCGCCTCCGAACGCCCGGAACGCCGCCTCCAAACCGGCCGACTTCAGGCGCCACACCGCGTCCCGATCGATGAGGCGCTGCTCGTTCAGGCGGGCCGCCTCGGCGGGCCGCTCCCCCTCCATCGACAGGTAGATGGGGTTGCGGAAGCAGCGGCTGCTGGGGAAGTACGGGCTCGGCTCCTGCGACCGGGGCAGGGGCGCGTGCAACGGGTTGATCAGCACCATGCCCGCGCCCAGCCCGGCCGACCACCGGCCCAACCGGCGCAGGTCGCCCAGGTCGCCGATGCCCCAGCTGTGGCGCGATCGGGTGGCGTACAGCTGGGCCGCCCATCCCCACGTGTGCAGGTCGGGCGGCAGCCAGCACCTGCCCGGGCTGACCACCAGGCGGCGGCCGTCCTCGGCCAACCGGTGGTAGCCGAACGGCGTGTCCGGCGGCAGCACGCCGTCGTCGCCGATGACCAGCGAACCGCCCTCCTCCATCTCGACCGTCCACCGCCCACCGACGTACTCGCCGGGCCGGGCGAACACGACGGGAGCCGGCCCGGTGGGCGAGCCCATGGCGTCTCGCAACGCCGCGACGGTGGACGCCGGCGCTTCGTGCCACTCGCCCTCGTAGTCGTGGTACCCGGGCTCGATGCCCCAGTCGTCGGCGTGCACGGCCTTCTCGTATCCGATTTAGGGTTGCTTGATGCCTGCGGTGGTCGTCATCGGGTCGGGGCCCAACGGGCTGACCGCGGCCAACATCCTCGCCGACCACGGGCTCGACGTCGTGGTCCTCGAAGCCCAGGACGAGCCCGGCGGGGCCGTGCAGTCGGCCGAGCTCATCGAGCCCGGCTTCGTGAACGGGGGACGGCGCAACTCCACCAGCAGCTCGTGTTCCGGCCCACACCCCGGTCGGGACGGGCGGAGACGCCGGTCGAACATCTGTACCTGGGCTCGTCGTCCGCCCACCCGGGCGGTGGGGTGCACGGAGCCTGCGGGGCCAACGGGGCCCGGGCCGCCCTGCGGTTCAGACCGTTCGGATCCCTCAGATCTGGTGGCTGAGGCGCTTGTGCATCTCCAGGCGCGTGCCCGACCCCCGCTCGGTGGGCGAGCGGACCTCCAGGTCGGTCATCACCCGGCGGATGATCTGCAGACCCCGCCCGCTGACGGCGTCCTCGTCGGGATCCACGGGCAGGGAGCCGATGCCGACGCCGTCGTCCTCCACGGCGATGGAAACCTCCTCGTCGCTGATGTCGGCCACCAGCCGGAACTCGCCCTCCTCGCCGCCCACGTACGCGTGGCGCACCACGTTGGCGCAGGCCTCGTCCAGGGCGAGGACGATGTCGTCGACCTGCTCGTCGGACGCGCCGATCTCGTGCACGTACTCCGAGATCGCTCGCCGGGTCCGGGGCAAGAGTCGGGCATCTGCTGGAAGCACCAGCTGAAGGACGAGGCGCATAGTGTCGGATGACCGCCAGGCCGCCGCGCCCGGCAGTCCCTCTCCACGTTCCCTTGCCGTACCAACGGGAAACAGCCGCATCCTCGTGGGCGCCGCTTCGTGGTCCGATCGTTCGTTGACGCACGAGACCTCGTGGTACCCCAAGCGGTCGATGCGAGCGGCCGAGCGCATGGCGTACTACGCCGAGCGCTTCCCCATCGTGGAGATCGACAGCACCGCCCGCTTCCCGCCCACGCCCGACGTGGCCCGCCAGTGGACCGAGCGCACGCCCGACGGTTTCACCATCGACATCGCCGCCTGGTCCCTTCTCACCGGTGCCGCCACCCTGCCCGACTCGCTCTGGGAGGACCTGCGCACCGAGGTCAAGGACGAGTTGCGGGACCGGCGCCGGCTCTACGCGTCCCACCTCCCGCCCGCAGCCATGGACGAGGCGTGGGCCCGCTTCCGCCACGCCCTCGTGCCCCTGCACGAGGCAGGCCGGCTCGGCGCCGTGCTCCTGCGCTACCCCCACTGGCTGAAGCCGGGGAACACGGGCCGGGCCCTGCTGGCCGCCGCCCGCCGGGGGCTGCCCGACTTCACCCTGGCCGCCGAACTCCAGCATCACCGCTGGCTGGAGGGCGACGGGTGCGAGGACACGCTGGCCCTGCTGGAGTCGCTCGACATCGGGTTCGTGTGCGTGGACGGCCACCCCGACCTGCCACCCGTCGTGGCCACGTCGAGCGACCTGGCCGTCGTCCGCCTGTACGGCCCGGGCGAGTGGGGCGCTCGCTACGAGGTGGAGGAGCTGGCCGCCTGGGTGCCCAAGGTGCTGCGGCTGGCGGAGTCGGCCCACGAGGTGCACGTGCTGTTCACCAACACGGTGCGCGACCACGCCGTGGCCAACGCCGCCGAGCTCACGGGGTTACTACGGGAGGCTGTGGGATGACCACCGAGCCGTGGTGGCACACCAGCCGCCACTGATCGTCGCCCGCGTCCCGGGTGAAGAGGTTGAGGGCGGCCACCGTGGAGCCCGACTGCTCGCCCAGGATGTTCTCGTCCACCGACACCCAGCCCACGTCACCCTGGAGCACGACCTTTTCGTTGGTGAGGATGAACTGGATGGGCGAGCGGTTCTGGAACAGGGCGAAGAAGCTGGCCGCGACCTGCGACCACCCGCGCAGCGTGGCCCACCCCGGGTGGGTGCAGAGCGAGCGGTCGGAGTGCTCCCACACGTCGGACATGGCGTCCATGTCCCGCGCCTCGAAGGCGTCGTAGAACGCCTTGTTCATGGCCCGCAGGTCCTCGACGACACCCATCGGGCGACAGTACAGGCTCCCCCCGAACCGTTCTCGTAACGCTGGCGCCGGGATAGTGGGCGCCAGCGTTACGAGAACAGATAGGCGCGGGGCGGCGGGTAGGTTCCCCGCCGTGCGCATGATCGAGAGCGGCTCGGCCCGCATCGCCGCTTACGACTTCGGGGGTGACGGCCCCGACCTCCTGCTGGCCCACGCCACCGGCTTCCACGCCCACGCCTGGCTGCCCGTGGTCGAGCATCTGCGGGACCGCTTCCACTGCTATGCCTTCGACGAGCGGGCCCACGGCCACTCCACCCCGCCGGCCGACGGCGACTACGACTGGCACCGCTTCGCCGACGACGCCCTGGCCGTGGCCGACGGGTTCGGCCTCCACCGCCCCTGCGTGGCCGGGCACTCGTGCGGCGGCGCCCTCGTGCTCCTGGCCGAGCAGGCCCGGCCCGGCAGCTTCCGGGCCCTGTGGTGCTACGAGCCGGTGATCTTTCCCACCGACGAGCCCCCGCCCCCCGACACCGAGAACCCCCTGTCCGCCGGGGCCCGCCGGCGGCGGGAGGTGTTCCCCTCCCTGGAAGCGGCCTACGAGAACTTCGCGGCCAAGCCCCCCATGAGCCGGTTCGACCCGGCCGCCCTGCGGGCCTACGTGGAGCACGGCTTCGCCCCGGTGGAGGGCGCCGACGGCGAGGTCCGCATCCTGTGCCGCGGCGCGGACGAAGCCAGCACCTACGACGCCGGCCTCTTCCACGATGCCTTCCCCCGCCTGCGCGAGGTCATCCCGCCCGTCACCCTCGTGTGCGGCGAACACACGGACGCCTTCGGGGTCGACGCCCTGCGGCTCGACGCCGCCCGCCTCCCCCACGCCCGGCTCGAGGTCCTTCCCGGCCTCACCCACTTCGGCCCCTTCGAGGACCCGGCCGCCATCGCCGCGTCGATCGCCCGCGCCTTCGAGGCGGCCTGAGTGGGCCTCGTCCTGGTGAACCCCGGCTCGGGGCCGGCCGAGACCGGCGCCGCCGAGCTGCGCGAGCTGTTCCCCGGCGCCGACGTGCAGGAATGCCCGCCCGCGGAGCTGGCCGAACGAGCGGCCGCCGCCGTCGCCGCGGGCGCCGACTTCGTGGGCGTGGCCGGGGGCGACGGCTCCATCCGCACCGTGGCCGAGCAGCTGGTGGGCACCGGCGTCCCCCTCCTCCCCATCCCCGCCGGCACCCGCAACCACTTCGCCAGGGACGTGGGCATCGACACCGTGGAGCGGGCGGCCGAGGCCGCTTCCGGCGGGAAGGTCATCGAGGTCGACGCCGGCCAGGTGAACGGCCGCTCGTTCGTCAACAACTCGAGCATCGGCCTGTACCCCAAGATCGTCGTCCGGCGGGAGGTGCGGGAGCACCGCCTGCCCAAGGGCGTGGCCAACGTGGTGGCCGTGTGGGAGCAGCTGCGCCGCGGCCGCCGGCTGCGGGTCGAACTGGACGGCGCCACCCACAACGCCTGGCTGGTGTTCGTGGGCAACGGGGCCTACGGCGAGGGCCTGCTCGACCTGGCCGACCGCGAGTCCCTCGACGACCACATCCTCGACGTGCGGGTGGTGCGGGCCGACCGGCCGTTGGCCCGGCTGCGGGTGCTCGGGGCGCTCCTCTTGGGGCGGCTGGCCTCGTCTCCCCTGATCGTCACCTGCCGGTGCGCGGCCACCACCATCGACG
>DASRGI010000121.1:0-4404 GCA_035651095.1 Acidimicrobiales bacterium
GCTCGTGGGCGCCGCCCTCACCATCGTGGGCATCGCCCTGCTGCAGGACCGCTTCAAGTCGTTCCGCAAGGTGCCCCTCGTCGGCGCCCTCGTCGCCGTGCTGGCGCTCGGCGCGTGCAGCTCCTCGGACAACGGCGGCGCCCTGCGCTCCTCGGGGACGGCCAAGCCGGGAACGTGCGGCAACGTCGTCACCGAACCGCTCGACTCCCGCAGCACCCAACATTTGCTCACCGGCGTCACCGACCCGGCCTACCCGACCGACCCGCCGACCTCTGGCCCCCACCGGGTAGCGCAGGAACCCGAGGGCGTCATCCCGGCGACACTCCCCCGCTCCGACCAGGTGCGCATCCTCGAGGCGGGCGGCGTCATCCTCCACTACAAGGGCCTGTCGGCCGACGACCAGCGCCGCCTGGAGCGACAGGCCGGGGGCGACGTGCGGGTGATGCCCAACCCCGACCTGCCGGCGCCGGTGGTCGCCACCGCGTGGCAGCACAAGCTCATCTGCCAGGCCCTCGACGTCGACGCGCTCAAGTCGTTCGTGCGCACGTACGCGGGCGCCAACCGGAGGGCGGACTGATGGCCGAACTGCTCATCGAGGGACTGCCGCTGTGGTTGGCCGAGACCAACGCGTGGATCGTGGCCCCGTCCGGACCGGGCGGCGAGTGCGTGCTGGTCGACGCCCCGCCCGACCCCACCGCCATCCTCGGCCGCATCGCCCACCACGGCCTGCGCCTGGTGGCGTTGCTGTCGACTCACGGCCATCTCGACCACGTCGGTGGCGTGGGCGAGGTCGTGCACCTGCAGGACCACGACGTGCCCGTGCACATCCACGACGCCGACCGCCACATGTTGCTCGACCCCGTGGGCACCAGCGGCGCCTTCGGCCAGTACCTCGCCCGCGAGAACCTCGACCTGCGCCCGCCCGAGTTGCTGTACGGGTTGGACGACGGCCAGCAGGTGTCGGGCGCAGGCATGACGTTCACCGCCGTGCACACGCCCGGCCACACCAAGGGCTCGACGTGCTTCCTCCTGGAGGTCGAGGGCCAGCCGCCCGTGCTGTTCAGCGGTGACCACCTCTTCGCCGGGTCCATCGGCCGCACCGACCTGCCCGGCGGCTCGTACGACGAGCTCATGGCATCGATGGCCGAGAAGATCCTGCCCCTGGACGACAGCGTGCAGGTCCTGCCCGGCCACGGCCCCACCACCACGATCGGCCAGGAGCGGAGGACAAACCCGTTCCTCGCCGAACTCCAACAGGGACGATAGGGAGAACAAGGAGACCTCGATGCCCACCCCCGAGCAGGTCCGCGACGCCGTCGATGCCTACGTCGACACCCTCAACCGGGACGACAAGGACAGCTGGCTGAAGGTGTTCGCCGAGAACGCGCGCCAGGAGGACCCGGTCGGCACGCCCGTCAACGTGGGCCACGAGGCCATCGCCCAGTTCTGGGACAACTTCCACGTCATCGCCGAGCGAGCGGAGCTGACCCCCAAGGACGTGGTCGTGTGCGGGGCCGAGGCGGCCATGCCCTTCACCCTCACCGTTCACACGGCCGGCGGTGCCGTGCAGACCGACGGCGTCGACCTGTTCACGGTGGACGACGACGGGCTGGTGTGCGCCATCAGGGCCTTCCTCGACCTCAGCCGGATGCGCCCGGTCGACCAGGCCTAGCCCGCCCCGCGGCGGAACGCCACGCCGGCCACCGTCACCGGCTCGTGGTCCCAACCGGCGAGGGCGACCTCGCTGATGCCCTCGTCCCGCTCGTGTTCGGCGCGGACGAAGTCGATGCGTTGGGCACCGCCGTCCAGTGACAACGACGTGCCACCGACAGGAACGTCGAGCACCGCGGCCCAGGCCCGCGCCGCGGAGGCCGGGTCGAGGGTGGCGACGGTGAGCCCGGCCAGGCCGCTCGGCGTGGTGGTGGCCCGGGCGGCCCAGTCGGGACCGCCCCACCGCCACGACTCCGCCGGCTCGGCCCAGTCGAGGGACACGATGGCACCGGGTGCCTGCTTGGGATGGAGGTGGGTCCCCGCCATGTCGGGAAAGTCGACCTGCCACACCGCCCGGATCCCGAGGCGAGCCAGCCGGGCCCGGGCCGCTTCCATGTCGGGCACCTGGAAGAGGGCCATGTACCCGGCGTCGCCGCCCCGGCGGTCGAGGTAGCGCTCGGCCGCGGTGACGGGGGCCACCGGCGCCACCACCTCCACGAAGTCCGCCCCCACCGCGTAGACCGCGTTCTCCAGGCCGAACTCACCGACCCCCGGGTCGTGAAAGGCGTTGTGCACGCCGAGCCCGCGCTCCAGCTGGCCGGTCACGGGGGCCAGCCGGTAGGCGACCAGGGCGATCTGGCGCAGGCGGGTCACGGCGTCACCCGCTGGGCGTACCCAGGCCCGTGTCCGTGCAGCCCCACGCCGAATGGAACAGCAGACCCCGGCGGACCAGCTCGGACACGGCGGCCGGCGGGGCGAGGAGGAACCCCTGCCCGTGCCCGACTCCCACCTCCCGCAGGCACGCCATCTCCGCCGGGCGCTCGATGCCCTCGGCCACGACGGTGGCGCCCGTGTCGTCGGCGAAGCGGACGAGCGACGCGGCCAGCGCCATCTGCCCCCGGTCGTCGTCGATGCCCGCCGTCAAGGTGCGGTCGAGCTTGATGACCGTTGGGGTGAGGCGCAGGACGTGGCGCAGGCTGGCGAAGCCGGCGCCGGCGTCATCGACGGCCAGGCCCACGCCCGAGGCCCGCAACGATGCCAGCTTGGTGTTCAGCCGCTCGTAGTCGCTGACCACGGCGTGCTCGGTGAGCTCGATGACGATGCGCTCGGGGTCGACCCCCCGCAAGACCTCCCCGAGGTCGTGGGCGTCGACCGTGGCCGGCGACACGTTGAGCGACAGGTAGGTATGAGGCGGGAGTTGGGCCAGGTGGTCGAGGGCGGCCCGGAACGCGCACAGCTCCAGCTCGGTGCCCATGTCCACGTCGTGAGCATCGGCGAACCAGCGGTCCGGCGGGCGGTAGGGGTTGGTGCGGAAGCGGGCCAGGGCCTCGAAGCCGACCACGGCGTCGTCGGACAGGCGCACCACCGGTTGCAGATGGATCTCCAGCCGGTCGGCTGCGTCGAGGATGGCCCGCACCGCGGCACTTCGGTCCGGCGCCGCCGAGTCGGGCCCGGGTGAGCGGGTGGAGTGAGCCAGGCCGGCGTGAAAGGCGGCCTGGCGCTCGGCTCGGGTCCATTCCATGAGAGCGAGCAGGGCGAAGGGCACCCAGGTGAGGCGCAGGAACACGAAGGCGGAGATCGCCCGTGCTCCCTGGTCGTGGTCGGGCACCCGCCTCCACGCGGTGACGACGAAGATGATGACGGCCAGAAGGGCGAGGACCGCCGTCCGTCGCATCATCCGTTGTGTGTCCCCCACGGACCCTCCACGTCCTCCGACGTGCCCGGAAAGTGGTCCCTACGGCACCTTTTGCCACGAATAGTGACATAGGGAACGCTTGGGTGAAAGGGAATCTTTGGGGTCGTCAGCCGACCAGCGCCTGGTAGACGAGCTGTTTCAGTTGGGGCCGGATGGGGTGGGTGCTCGACGGGAGGAGCTGGGTGAAGAACAGCCCGATGACGTCCTCCGCCGGGTCGACCCAGAACGCGGTGCTCGCCGCCCCGCCCCAGCCGAAGTCGCCGAGACTGGAGAGGACCTTGGCCTTGACCGGATCGATGACCACGGACACGCCCAGGCCGAAGCCCACGCCGTCGAACGCGGTCTCGGCGAACAGAGGGCGGCCGTAGGTCTCGAGGTCCACGTCGCCGGGAAGGTGGTTGCGCGTCATGTAGCGCACGGTGCGGGGGCCGAGCAGGCGCCGGCCGTCGAGCTCGCCCCCGTGCAGGAGCATGCGGGTGAAGCGGTGGTAATCGGCCATGGTGGAGACCAGGCCCCCGCCGCCCGAGAGCATGGCGGGCGGGCGGAAGGCGGCCTTCCCCATGGCGTCCATGCGCACCGCCTTGCGGGTGCCGGGCTCGGGGACGTACAGACCGCCCAGGCGGTGGGCGTCGGCCTCGTCGACCCAGAAGCGGGTGTCGGTCATGCCCAGGGGATCGAAGATGCGCTCCTCGAAGAAGCGGTCGAGGGACTGGCCCGACGCCACCTCGACCACCCGCCCGAGCACGTCGGTGGCCACCGAGTAGTTCCACTCCCGACCGGGTTGGAAGAGGAGGGGCAGCTCGGCCCAGGCATCGCAACACTGGGCCAGGTCCATGCCCCTGGGCGAGCCCCACTCGAAGCCCGCGGCCCGGTACATGCCGTCCACCGGGTGGGCGTAGTGGAAGCCGTAGGTGAGCCCGGCCGTGTGGGTGAGGAGGTGCCAGATGCGCATGGGCTCGGTGATCGGCTCGGTGACCGGGCGCAACTGCGAACCGCCC
>DASRGI010000122.1:0-4962 GCA_035651095.1 Acidimicrobiales bacterium
ACTCGGGGCCCACCTGTTGCGGCGGCTTGCGGGCCAGCACCACGGCCCCGACGACGGCGATCACCAGCAGGGCCGACGTCAGCTCGAACGGCAGCAGGTACCGGGTGAAGATGGACCGGGCCAGCTTCTCCACGTTGGTGCCCGGCCCGCTCGCCGCTCCGGCCGTGGACGGCTGGCCGCTGGCCCAGTTGGCGGTGGCGCCCAGCAGCAGGAACAGCGCGAACGCGAGCACGCCCGTGATCACCGCCGCCGGCCGCTGGCCCCGCAACGGCTCAGCCTCCACCGCTTCCTCGCGGTCGACACCCAGCAGCATGATCACGAACAGGAACAGCACGACGATGGCGCCGGCGTAGACGATCACCTGCACGGCGGCGAGGAAGTGCGCCTCCTGGAGCACGAACAGCACGGCGACGCCGAACAGCGTCATCACCAGCATGAGGGCCGAGTGCACCGGGTTGCGGGCGAGGATCACGCCCAGCGCCCCGCCCAACACGATGAACGCGGCCAACACGAACGTGACGGCGTCGACCTTGGTGGCCGCCAGCAGCAGCGCGCCCGCCATCAGTGGGTCTGCTCCACGGTCTCGACGTTCTCGATGCCGGCGACATCCCGCTCGTCCCCGGTCTGGCCGTCCTCGGGCGGGCGCACGCCGTAGCCCAACTCGCCCGACCACTGCACCCTGCCCTCGTAGCGCGCCGCCCCCGACGGGGACGTGGCCCGCACCCACGCGGACGTGTGCTCATCGTCGCCCTCCCGCCAGTCCTCCCACGGGAGGTGCTGGGGGCGACCGTCGTCGTCCACCAACAGCTCACCCTTGGTGTAGATGGCGTCGTGGCGGTTGGTGAAGGAGAACTCGAACAACTTGGTCTCGGTGATGGCCTCAGTGGGGCAGGCCTCCACACACAGGTCGCAGTGGATGCAGCGCAGGTAGTTGATCTCGTACACGAAGCCGTAGCGCTCGCCCGGCGACACCGGCTGCTCGGGCGGGTTGTCGGCGCCCCGCACGTAGATGCAGCGGGCCGGGCACACGCCCGCGCACAACTCGCACCCGATGCACTTCTCCATGCCGTCCTCGTACCGGTTGAGCACGTGGCGGCCGTGGAAGCGCACGGCCTTGGGCCGCTTGCGGTCGGGGTAGGGAACGGTGACCTCGTCCTCGAACAGCGTCTTGAAGGTGACGCGGAACCCACCCAGATAGCCCATCAGCGCACCTCCCGCAGGCTGGCTCGCACCGACTCGCTCGTGGCCGCCCGGCGCCCCAACTCCCTGGCCCGCAACAGCACGAGCGCGGCCACGGCCAGGCCGCCGAACACCATGAACCCGTACAGCGGCCGCACCAGCATCCCGGCCAGCACCAGCAACCAGCCGAGGGACAGCGGGATGAGCACCTTCCATCCCAGGTCCATGAGCTGGTCGTACCGGAAGCGGGGCAAGGTGGCCCGCAGCCACACGTACGTGAACAGGAAGATGAAGATCTTCAGCACGAACCAGACCACCGACTGGCGGCCGATGGGCCCGAGCTGGAACCCGTTGGGCCCGCCCAGGAAGAGCGTGACGATGATGGCCGACATGGTGACCGTGTTCATGAACTCGGCCAGGTAGAAGAGGGCGAAGCGGATGGAGCTGTACTCGGTGTTGAAGCCACCGACGAGCTCCTGCTCGGCCTCCACCAGGTCGAAGGGCGGCCGGTTGAGCTCGGCCGTCGCCGCGATCATGAAGATGGCGAAGGGGATGATGCCCAACCGGATGAACTCCCAGTTGAAGATGCCGCCCAACTGGTGGTCGACGATGGTGCGGGTCGACAGCGAGCCGGCGTCCAGCACCACGGCGGCGACGGACAATCCGAGTGCCGCTTCGTACGAGATCATCTGGGCCGACGCCCGCACGGAGCCGAGCAGCGGGTACTTCGAGCCGGACGACCACCCGGCCAGCATCACGCCGTACACGGCTACCGACGACATGGCCAGCAGGAAGAGGATGCCCACGGGCGGGTCGGCCAACTGGAGCTGGGTGGTGTGGCCCGCCACCTTGATGGTGCCGCCCAGAGGGACGATGGCGAAGGCCAAGAAGGCGGGCACGGCCGACAGGTAGGGCGCCAGGCGGAAGACCTTGCGGTCGGCCCGCTCGGGCAGCAGGTCCTCCTTGAAGAACAGCTTGATGCCGTCGGCCAGCGACTGGAGGATGCCGAAGGGGCCGGCCCGGTTGGGCCCGTAGCGGTTCTGCATGTCGGCGATGACCTTGCGCTCGAACCACACCATGAAGAGCACCGACACCATGAGCACGGCGAAGGCGATGAGCGTCTTCACGATGACGACGAGCACCACGCCCAGGTCGAGCCCGCGGCTGAACAGCGGGTCGCCCTCGGCCAGCACGCGGCCGGCGGCCAGGGCGGCGGAGTGGGCGGCGGCGATCACGGCGTCTCCAACCGCACGTCGTTCACCGGAGCGGTGGCGTCGACCAGGTCGGCGGCCGAGTCACCCGGCAGGTTGAAGGCGAGGGCGACCGACCCGCGGGGCACACCGTCGTCCACCTCGGCCTCGCCCACCAGCGTGCCCTTCGAGCCCCGCAGCTTCACCCGGCCACCCGTGCCCAGGCCGAGGCGGTCGAGGTCGTAGTGGTTGGCGAAGATGCGGGGGGCGGGGGTGAGCGCGGCAAGGGCGGGGCTGTGCTGCACCAGCACGCCGGCGTCGTACAGCTTGCGGGTGACGACCAGGCGGAGCGAGTACCCGTCCAGCTGGGGAAGGGGGGCCTGCTCGGCCGCTCCCTGGAATGCGAGCATCGGCGGCACGGGCAGCGAGGGAGCGGGCTCCTCCGTCGCCTCGTCGTGCTCGTGCACCACCACGTCGGTGGCGGGGACGCCCTGCTGTTCCACCGCGCCCACGCCGGGCGTGGACATGGGGTCGAGCTCGCCGGGCACGTCGGTGGTCGACCCCGCGCCCGTGGCGTGGGCGGCCTCGCCGTACCGGCCTTCGATGCCCTCGCCCCCTGCGTAGGGCGCCACCACGCCGTCCTTGTGGTGACGGTCGGCCAGCACGGCGTCGGTGATACCGGCGTGGCTGGGCGCCAGCCGCTCGATCTCCGACCAGATCTCTTCCAGGGTCTCGACGCCAAGGTCGCCCCCCAGCCGGTGGGCCAATTCGGCGGCGATCATCCAGTCGGGCCAGGCCACGCCGGGCGGCACCAGCTTCTGGCCCAGCCGGGTGACGCGGCCCTCGATGTTGGTGGTGGTGCCGGGCCGCTCGGCGTAGGTGGCGGCGGCCAGGACCACGTCGGCCTGGCGGTTGGAGTCGGTGAGGAAGGTGTCGACGGCGACGATGGTGCCGGCGCCGGCCAGTCCCTCGCGGGCCAGCTGGCGGTCGGGGAAGTCCGACAGGGGGTCGGCACCGAGCAGCACGAGGGCCTGGATCTTCCCCGCGGCGGCGGCCTGGAGGATGCCGGTGGCGTCCATGCCCCGTTCCTCGGCCACCGCGCCCCACGCCTCGCGGAACCAGGCGTTGCCCGCTTCCAGCGACACGCGGCCGGGCAGCACGCCGGGAGCGAGGCCCATGTCCAGCGCACCCATGACGTTGGCCCGGCGCAGGGCGGGGAGGAAGGACACGTTGGGCAGGCCGGCCAGCACGCCGGCGGCCTCGACCACCGACTCGGCCGACTCGGCCAGCGACGGTCGTCCCAGCACCACGACCACGCGACCACCGGTGCCCAGCGCCTGGCGGGCGGCGGTGAGGGCCTCGGGGGCCACGCCCCCGACCTCGGCCGTGGGCGACTGGTTGGCGATGAGGGCACGAGCAACCGCCGCGGCCTCGCCCGGGCGGTAGTGCAGCGATGCCCGGCTGTACTTGCTCATGCCCGTGGAGCGGGGGGTGAGCTCGATGACGGGCACGCCGTGGTCGACGGCCGCCTCCCGCAGGCGCAGGTAGAGGACGGGCAGCTCTTCCTTGACGTCGGGGGCCAGGAGGATGACGGCGTCGGCCGAGCAGGCCTCGTCGATGGTGGCGCGGGGCAGGCCCAGCACGACCTCGGCGGGCAGGCCGTCGCCCAGCTGGGCGTCCACGTTGTCGGTGCCCAGCACCGACTTGGCCAGCTTGGCCCAGGCGTACTGGTCCTCGTTGGGGAGGCGGGCCCCGCCCAGCACGGCCACCGCCCCGGCGCCGTGCACATCGACGGCGTTCTTGATGGCCTTGCCGGCGGCGGTCAGGGCCTCGCCCCACGACGCTTCCACCAGTTCGTCACCCTTGCGCACCAGCGGGGCCCGCAACCGGTCCTGGCTGTTGACGGCCTGGTATCCGAAGCGGCCCTTGTCGCACAGCCACCCATGGTTCACCGGGTCGCTGTCGATGCCCAGGTAGCGGGTGAGCTCGTTGGACGACGACTGCACGGCGGTACGGCAGCCGAAGCTGCACGACGTGCACGTGCTCTCGACCTGCTCCAAGTCCCAGGGCCGGGCCTTGAAGCGGTAGGGCTTGGCCAGGAGGGCGCCCACCGGGCAGATCTGCACGGTGTTGCCCGAGAAGTACGAGCTGAACGGCAGGTCCGGAAAGGTATTGACCTCGATGTGGTCGCCCCGGCCCACGAACTCGATGAGGGGGTCGCCGGCCACCTCGTCGGCGAAGCGGGTGCAACGGTCGCACTGGATGCAGCGCTCGCGGTCGAGATACACCAGCTCGGAGAGGGCGATGGGCTTCTCCCAGTGCCGCTTCTCCTCCACGAACCGGGTCTCGCCCGGGCCGAAGGCCAGCGTCTGGTCCTGCAGCGGGCACTCGCCGCCCTTGTCGCACACCGGGCAGTCGAGCGGGTGGTTGACGAGCAGGAACTCGAGCACGCCATCCTGGGCCTTCTTGACCTTGGGCGAGTCGGTGACCACGTCCTGGCCCTCGGCCACGGGGACGTAGCAGGCGGGCGTGAGCGTGTAGCCGCGGGGGCCCTTCACCTCGACCAGGCACATGCGGCACATGCCCACCGGCC
>DASRGI010000123.1:0-11290 GCA_035651095.1 Acidimicrobiales bacterium
GTACTGGCAGGGCGACAACGGTGGGGCCACCTACAAAGGCGTCACCGGCGACACCATCACCATCTCCATCCCCAGCCCCAACAAGCGGGTGGTGGCCGACCTCCAGGCCTACTTCAACAACCGCTACGAGTTCTACGGCCGCAAGCTCAACCTGGTGCTGAGCAAGGACAACGGCAACGAGAACACGTGCACCGACCGCAAGGCCCAAGCCCAGGCCGACGACGAGCAGCTCCACATCTTCGCCGCCACCACGGCCAGCAACGGCAACGCCGGGCAGTGCTACCACAGCGAGTTGGCCCGCCGGAAGATCATCAACGTTTCCACCCCCCAGGAGTTCGGCGACGACGAGCTCGACTCGTACCGGCCCTACCTGTGGCAGTACATGATGGGCTTCGACCGCCAGTTCCAGGCCATGGGCGAGCTGGTGTGCGCCCACCTGGCCAAGCAGAAGGCGGTGCACTCCCCCGACCCGCTGCTGGCGGCGCGGGACCGCAAGTACGGCGTCGTGCTCCAGCACGTCATCCGGGACACGGACCTGAGCCTGCAACCGTTGTTCGACTCGCTGGCCAAGTGCGGCGAGAAGATCGACCCCGCCCACGTCTTCCGGCTGTCCACCAACGACAACGCCGGTCTCGACCACCCCGAGGCGTCGGCCGCCGCCATCGCCCGCCTCAAGGCCGACAACGTCACCACCGTGTTCAACCTGGGCATCGTGTTCGTGGAGCAGTACATCTCCAGCGCGGCCGACAGCCAGCAGTACTTCCCCGAGTGGATCTTCGGCACCTACGGCGGCAACGACCTCAACACCGGCATCCACGCGTTCTGGCCGCAGGCCAGCCAGCGCCAGTCGATCATGGGCGTGGGCGTGAGCTTCCCCAACCGGGGCATCAACCAGGAGCCGGCGTACTGGGCCATGAAGGAGGTCGATCCCGGGGTCGACTACAACAAGGACCTCGCCGACGTGGGCGAGTTCGTCCTCCACTACAAGGCGATGATGGTGCTGGCATCGGGCATCCAGCTGGCCGGGCCCAACCTGAACCCGACCACGTTCGAGCGGGGGTTGCAGGCGGCCACGTTCCCGTACCCGAAGGACGATCCCACCAAGTCGGGCAACGTCGGCTTCCGGGGCGACCACAGCATGACGGCTGACGCCGTGGAGTACTGGTGGAGCGAGGCCGCCGTCGGGCCCATCGGGTACCAGACGGACGGGTCGACGGGGGCCATCTGCTACATCGACCAGGCCGCCCGCCTGAACCTGGGGGCCTTCCCCAAGGGCACCGACCCGTTCTTCAAGGGCCCCTGCTACGCCGGCCCCACCTGACCCTCCCAGCCTTCGGGCCGGCCGGCCGGCGAGCGGCCCAAACCGTTCTGGCCGGCGAACCGGAGTCAGCCCGGCGGGGAGAACTTGGCCGGGTCGTGCCAGGCCTGGATGTAGGCTCGGCGGGCACGGGTGGCCGACGTGTTGGGCGGCGTGTAGTGGGGTGTGCCCTCGCCGTGCACGGTCGCGCTCCCGGCGGGGATGGGGCACGCCACTGCGGCCGACAGGTCCATGCGGGTCTCCGCCTCGGTGATGGCCAGCAGGCGGCTCTCGTCGCGCGGGTCGCCGCTGGCGACGTCGTGCGGGAGCAGCGAGCCCGTGTGCCACCCGGGCAGGAAGTGCATGCACCCGTTCTCGGGCTCGGCGTCGTCCACCGCCACCCAGAACGTGACCGTCGCCTGCGGGTTGTGCCGGCCGGCAGGAGCGAACGGCTGCTCGTAGTACGCCAGGTCCTGGTGCCAGGGCGTGGGCTCGGGGTGCCCGGCCGGCTTGAAGATCATCATGTCGAACAGGAACATGGGGTCGTCACACCCCAGCAGGTCGCCCGCGGCCTGGTGGACCCGCTCGAACACCTGGTGCTTGGCCAGCCCGTCGTGGTGGGTGCTCGGGTGCATCACCTGCCGGGTGATGCCGCCCAGCTGGCGGTCGTGCTCGCCGCAGTCGACGTCACCCCGCAGGATCTCGTCGTAGATCTGGCGCAGGGCGGCCAACCCCTCGCCGTCGAGCAAGGGCGACACGACCGTGAACCCCATGTCCCGGAACTGCTCCTGCTGCTCGATCGTGGTGGGCATGCGGGATCCCCCTTCGCTCGTCCCCGTGAGAAATGCCACTGCCGCCAGGCGGGGGCACCTGACGGCAGCAGTCCCCTCGTATCGCTTGGCCCGCGAAGTGAAGGTGTTTGTACTTTATCCTTCCTAACGCCTCTGGTCAAGTTGGACCACGCTCCCGTCCGGCCCCACCGACGCCACGCCCTCCCGCCCCTCGAACGCGGAGACCAGCAGCGAGGCCGACAGCGTCTCCCCCGCCGCCAACGTCAACGCGCTCCCGTTGGCGATGGCCTCCTCGAGCCCCAGGTTGGGCCAACCGGTGAAGGGTTCGAGCCCGATGTCGTACGTCTGGCCCCACCACGGGTACCCCACGCCCCCACCGAACATCTGCCAGTACCACAGCCACCGGAACAGCTCGTGGGGGAAGCGCACGGCGATGCCCACGCCTGTCTCGGTGTTGGTGACCGCGTACCAGCCGTCGGGCAGGTCGGTGATGTAGGCTTGGTCGTCGACCCGGGCGCCGGGGCCGAGCACCTCGCGCATGCTGACCTCGGACCCGTCCTTCAGCACGCCCTTGGGCCACGGCGTGGATGTGCCCGCCTGCATGCGGTTGTTGGGCGAGTACTCCACCGGGTGGCTGAGCACGGTGCCGCCGGGCAGGTCGATCACGCAATGGTCCGAGAGGGACGGCGGCCCCAGGGCGATGTGCTGGCCGTACACCATGGGCAGGTCCTCAGCACCCACGTTGGTGACGGTCTCGGTCACCTCGAGGGTGGGCGAGCCCGCAACCAATGACAGCTCCTTGGTGACGATCAGCGGGGTACGGGCCAGGCGCACCCTGAAGCGGGCCACCGCCCGCTCCGGCCCGGCCGACACGATCTCGCTGTCCCACGGCATGACGCTGGCCTCGCCGTGCTGGCCCAGGTCGGCGTTCCCGTAGGAGGCGGGGCGACCGCCGGCGGGCACGACCGTCTGCCACCCGCCCTCGTAGAAGTCGACCCACAGGCCCACGCCGTCGCCCGTGGTGGGCACGTAGTGGCGGGGGTTGCGCACCCCCCACGGCGAGCGCCACAGGTACTCGGTGTCCGTGGGCTTGTGCACCAGGCTGTAGATGTCGGCGCCCTTGTCGGCCAGCACGACCGCCCGCAGCACCTCGTTCTCGATCACCACGGTCTTGAGGCCGCGGTACGTCCATGCGTCGTCGGCTCGGGCGCCGTAGGTGTGTTCCGGTCCGTAATGGGTCATGGCTCGATCCGAACGGGCGACCCCTTGGCCGCGGACTGGTAGGCCGCTTCGAGGAACTCGACGGTGGCTGCCGCCGGGCGGGCGGGGGCCAGGTTCTCGGCGCCGGGTGCGCCGGCGATCAGGTCCACCAGGCACCGGGCGGTGGCGGTGGCCGGGTAGAGGTCGTCGCCGGCCAGCTCGGGCGTGGCTTCCTCACTGCCGTCGGCGAAGGACACGGCCAGCGTCCCCCGCGCCAGGTCCTGCACGACCACGCCCTCACTGCCGTGGTAGATCACGTGCTCGAACTCCCGCTGGCCCGGGTGGATCTGGCCGGACGAGGCCATGGTGCCCAGCCCGCCGTTGTCCATTCGGTAGGCGATGGCGTCGACCATGTCCACCGAGGCGCCGTGGTTGGCCATGAAGGCGTGCACCTCGACAGCCCGGCGTCCGGTGACCCAGAAGACCATGCCCATGGGATGGGTCACCTGGGTCATGCCCTGGCCCCCGCCCGAGATGGCCGGGTCCGAGTACGTGCCCTCGCCCGGCCCGGTGAGGGGGAACCCGAACACGTCCTTGTAGTCGCCCGGCCGGCCCAGCAGGTACGACGCCACCATGGAAGAGAACTGGCCCGTCACCAGGTTGACCTCGCCGATGCGGCCGGACTGCACCAGCTCCCGCGCCCGGCGGGCAGGGGAGGTGAACTGGAACGTGTAGCCCACCACCAGGTGCAGCCCGGCCGACTCGGACCGGGACACCAGGTCCCAGGCGTCGGTGGCCGTCAGCACCATGGGCTTTTCGAGCATGACGTGCACGCCCGCATCCAGCGCGTCCCGGGCGATCTCGTAGTGGTAGACGTGGGGCACGGCGATGACCACGCCTTCGACCACGCCCGACGCCAGCATGTCCCTGTAGTCCTGGTACCGGCGCTCGGCCGGGACGTCGAAGGCCGAACCGGCGTTGTCGAGCTTGACCGGGTCGGGGTCGGCCAGGGCGGCCACCACGGCGCCGTTGTACGACACCAGCCCGGGGAGGTGGAACTGGGTGGCCCACCAGCCCGTGCCGATCACGCCGATGGGGACAGGGGCGCGACTCACTTGGCCACGACCCCCCCGGGGTACCGGTCGAACACCTTGGGGTCGTAGAGGGGCACGAGATGGTCGGCCACCGAGCGGGCCCGCTGGTAGGTGGCGATGCCCTCGTACATGTTCTCGTTGATGCCGAGGAGGCGGTCGCCCTCCACGTTCTCGTAGTAGAAGAACGAGTCCGACAGGACGACGGTGCCGTCGCGGGAGTCGACCTCCACGGCCACCGACGCCCGGTGGTGCACCCCCGAGAACCAGGTGTGAATGCCCGGCGCGACCGAGTCCTCGTCCTCCAAGAGGTGCACCCGGTCCCACGCGTCGATGCAGAGGTAGTGGAGCACCTCGGGCGAGAGCGACGTCCAGCGGTCGTCGTGGGGATGGTCGTGGGTGGTGTGGAAGTGCACCCAACCCCGCTTGGACAGGTGGATGCGGGCGTTCGGGAACAACGGGATGCCGGCCGTCGAGTACGCCTGGAAGGGAGTGACGACGATGTCGGTGACGTCCGCCGGCCCCACGCCCAGCGCTTCCAACTGCGGCAACAGGGCCTCCTCGGGCAGCCGGTGGTAACGGCCCTTCTCGCCGAGGATCGACATCCACCGGGCGTTCAGCTCGGTCAGGTCGCCGGGCGCGCCGGTGTTGACGAGCGCCACCACACCCTCACCTCGGACGACGCCGACGTTGAAGCTGAGCGGGTACCACTCGTCCCACCCGCTCATCCAGAACAGTTCCGGTCCCGGTATCTCGGTGCGCCCCACCGCCACCACGTTCACGCGCAGGTTCCCCACGGTCACCACGCTACCTCCGGTTTGGTCAGCCATCGAACTAACATGCGGGGTGATGTCGTTTCACGACGCAACACCTCTTCGCCATGACCCCGAGGCACTCCGAGCCCGGCTCCGGGAGGACGGCTACCTGTTCTTCCCCGGTCTCATCGATCCGGGCCGGGTGCAGGCGGTGCGCGCCGACGTCACCGCCGTGCTCGCCAAGCACGGATGGCTGGCCGAGGGTACCGATCCGATGGACGCCCGCCCCGCCGCCAAGGTGCGAACGTTCGGCGAGGACGACTGGTGGGCCGGCTACAGCGGCATTCTCTCCCAGGAGAGCTTCAACCGGCTGGCTCACGAGCCCGCACTGTTCGGCGTCATGCGCTCGATCCTCGGCGACGACACCATGGCCCAGCCCATGAAGATCGCCCGGGTGACCTGGCCCCGCTCGGACTACCCCACCCCACCCCACCAGGACTTCTTCTTCGTGCGGGGGACCACCGACGTGCTCACCTCATGGGTCCCGCTGGGCGACTGCCCGGTGGAGTTGGGCGGGCTCAAGGTCTTGCCGGGGTCGCACGTCGAGGGCTTGCGAGCGGTCGAGGCGGCCGCGGGCGCGGGCGGCATAACCGCCCAGGTCGACCCCGGCGACCCCCGATGGATCGGCCCCATCGACTACCGCGCTGGTGACGTCCTGCTGTTCCACAGCCTCACCGTGCACACGGCCCCGTCGAACGAGGGCGACCGCCTGCGGCTGTCGGCCGACTTCCGGTTCCAGTCGGCCGCCGACCCGGTGGTGGCCGGCGCCCTGTACCCCCACGGGTGCGGCGAGGGCGTGCCCCCGTGGTGGGCGCTCTCGAGCGGCTGGGAGAGCACCGAGTGGATCGACGTGCCGTACCCCGTTCGCCTGGCGCCGTCGCGCATCGACCCCGATGCCGTCCCCACCTCCCTCCTGCTGGAAGGGGCCCACCTGTGACCGGCATCGCCGTGCAGCTCTACACCCTGCGACAGCAGGTGGCCGACCTCGGCCTGGCGCGGGTGCTCGAACGGGTGGCGGCCATCGGCTACGGGGGTGTGGAGCTGGCCGGGCTGGGTGGCCTGGCGCCCCAGGAGGTGCGCTCGATCGTGGCCGACCTGGGCATGGTGGTGAGCAGCGCCCACGTCACCCTGCCCGTGGGTGCGGACGCCCAGGCCGTCCTCGACGAGCAGGAGGCGGTGGGCAACACCGTGCTCATCGCCGGCGGCGGCCCGGCCGACGTGTCGTCCGTGGAGGTCGCCCACCAGCTCGCCGACCGCTTCAACGAGGCCGCCGCCCACGCGGCCGAGCGGGGCATGACCGTCGGCTATCACAACCACTGGTGGGAGCTGGACACGCCCATCGACGCCCGGCGCTCGCCCTACGAGCTGCTGCTCGAGCGGCTGGTCCCGTCCGTGTTCATGGAGGTCGACATCTACTGGGCCCAGGTCGGCGGGTGCGACCCCATCCAACTGGTGGCCGCCCTCGGTCCCCGAGCCCGGTACCTCCACGTGAAGGACGGCCCCATCGAACCTCGCACACCCATGACGGCGGTGGGCGCCGGTCGGATGGACATCGCGGGCGTGCTGGCCGCGGCCACGTATGCCGAATGGCACGTGGTCGAGCTGGACGAGTTCGGCGGCGACATGTTCGACGCCGTGGCCGAGAGCTACCAGTGGCTGGCCGACCGAGCATGAGCGACCTGACCAACATCGGCATCCTGGGCTGCGGGCTCATCAGCACCGCGTACCTGCAACGGCTCACCGCCTTCGACGCCATCGACGTGGTGGCGTGCGCCGACCTGGTGCCGGAACGGGCCGCCTCGCAGGCCGAGGCCTTTGGCGTCGCCGTGGCCTGCTCGCCCGACGAGTTGCTGGCCAACCCCGACGTCGAAGTCGTCGTCAACCTCACCATTCCGGCCGTGCACGCGGCGCTGAGCGGCGCGGCCCTGGACGCGGGCAAGTCCGTCTACGGCGAAAAGCCCCTCGCCCTCACCCGGGCCGACGGGTTGGACCTGCTGGCCCGGGCCGCAGCCGCGGGAAGGCGACTGGGCAGTGCCCCCGACACATTCCTGGGCGCAGGGTTGCAGACGTGCCGGGCCCTCCTGGACGAGGGCGCCATCGGGGAGCCGCTGGGAGCGTGCGCGTTCATGATGGGCGCCGGCCCCGAGAGCTGGCACCCCGACCCCGCCTTCTTCTACAAGGCCGGCGCCGGGCCCATGTTCGACGTGGGCGTGTACTACGTCACCGCCCTGGTCACCCTGCTCGGCCCGGCCCGGCGGGTGTCGGCGTCGGCCCGCATCTCCCGGGCGGAGCGGACCATCACCAGCCAGCCGCTGCACGGCACGGCCATCGCCGTGGAGGTGCCCACCCACGTGGCCGCCGTGGTCGACCTGGCCGGCGGTCCCGTGGCCACCGTCGTCACCAGCTTCGACGTGCACGCCTCGGAGCTGCCCCGCATGGAGATCTACGGCACCGAGGGCACGCTGTCGGTGCCCGACCCCAACACGTTCGGCGGGCCCGTGCGCGTGCGCCGGGCGGGTGATACGGAGTGGCGGGTGGTGCCGCTGCGGCCCGGCTACAGCGAGCAGTCCCGGGGCATCGGCGTGGCCGACATGGTGCTGGCCGCTCGGGAGGGGCGCCCCCACCGGGCCAGCGGCGAGCTGGCCCTGCACGTGCTCGACATCATGCAGTCCGTGCACGAGGCGTCGGACCAGGGCTCGGCCATCACCCTGACCACCACCTGCACTCGCCCCGAACCGTTCTCGTAACGTCCACGCCGGAATAGCCGGCGCCGGCGTTACGAGAACGAAAGGTCGAGCCAGCGGCCGGTGGTGGCGGACGCGGCCATGGCGTCCAGCACCCGCTGCACCTGCAACCCGTCGGCAAACCCGGGGGACGGGTCCCGCTCGGCGGCGATGTCGTCCAGCAGGTCCTTCACCTCGTGGGTGAACGTGTGCTCCCACCCGATGGTGTGACCGGGCGGCCACCACGCTCCCACCCAGGGGTGGTCGGCCTCGGTCACCAGCACTCGCCGGAAGCCCTGGCGAGCGGCAGGGTCGGCGCCGTCGAACAGCTCCAACTCGTTGAGCCGCTCCAGGTCGAACGCCAGGCTCCCGGCCGACCCGTTGACCTCGATGCGCAACCCGTTCTTGCGCCCAGTGGCGAAGCGGGTTGCCTCGAAGGTGGCGACGGCGCCACCCTCCAGACGGGCCAGGGCCAAAGCGGCGTCGTCGACCGTGACCTCGCCGCCCGGCCGTGACTTCACGAAGGTCTCGGTCAGCCCGGACACGCCGGTGACGTGCCGGCCGGTGACGTGCTGGGCCAGGTCCACGATGTGGGACCCGATGTCGCCCAGCGCGCCCGACCCGGCCTCCTCGGCCCGCAACCGCCACACCAGCGGGAAGTCGGGGTCCACGATCCAGTCCTGGAGGTACACCGCCCGCACGTGATGCACCCGCCCCAGCCGGCCGTCGGCCACCAGGCGCCGGGCCAGCTCGATGGCCGGCACCCGCCGGTAGTTGAACGCCACCATCGACCGCACCCCACGGGCCGACGCCTTGGCTGCGGCCTCCGCCATGGCCTCCGCTTCTTGGACGGTGTTGGCCAACGGCTTCTCGCACAGCACGTGCTTGCCCGCCTCCAGAGCGGCCATGGCGATGGGCGCGTGCGACGATCCGGGCGTGCAGATGTCGATCAGGTCGATGTCGTCTCGCTCCACAACCCGGCGCCAGTCGGTCTCGGTCGATTGCCAGCCCCACTGCTCGGCAAAGCCCGCCACCGCCTGCTCGCCACGGCCGCACACCACCGCCAGCTCGGGGCGCAGAGGCACGTCGAAGAACGACGCCACCGACCGCCAGGCGTGGGCGTGGGCCCGGCCCATGAAGGCGTAGCCGATCAGGCCCACCCGCAGGCTCGGCCCGCTCACTGCGACGAGAAGGCGGCGTCGAAGTTGGCCGCCGGCGGATCGAAGTTCAGCCGTCGTAGGAACTGCACGGCCTCGGGCGCCCCGACCTCACGGTCCATGCCCGCGTCCTCCCACTCCACCGAGATGGGACCGTCGTAGCCGATCTCGTTGAGCAGCCGGAAGCAGTCCTCCCAGGGGACGATGCCGTGGCCGGTGGACACGAAGTCCCACCCCCGCCGGGAGTCGCCGAACGGAAGGTGTGACGACAGCACGCCGTTGCGACCGTCGAGGTGGCGCACCGACTCCTTGCAGTCCACGTGGTAGATGCGATCGGCGAAGTCACGCAGGAACGCCACCGGGTCGAGGAACTGCCACATGAAATGGCTCGGGTCGAAGTTGAGCCCGAAGCCGGGGCGCCGCCCGATGGCGTCGAGGGTGCGCACCGTCGTCCAGTAGTCGTAGGCGATCTCGGACGGGTGCACCTCCAGGGCGAAGCGCACGCCCACCTCGTCGTACACGTCGATGATCGGGTTCCAGCGATCGGCGAAGTCCTGGTACCCGTCCTCGATCATGGCCGGGGGCACGGGCGGGAAGCCGGAGAAGGTGAGCCAGATCTTCGAGCCGGTGAAACCCACCACCGTCTTGACGCCGAACTTGGCCGCCGCTCGCCCCGTGTCCTGCAGCTCTCGGGCGGCCCGCCGGCGCACGCCCTCGGGGTCGCCGTCGCCCCAGATGCGAGCGGGGAGGATGCCCTGGTGGCGCTCGTCGATCGGGTGGTCGCACACGGCCTGGCCGACCAGGTGGTTGCTGATCGTCCAGCACTCCAGGCCGAAGTCCTTCAGCAGCTCCCGCTTGGCCTCGACGTAGCCGGGCTCGTCGAGGGCCCGTTGCACCTCGAAGTGGTCGCCCCAACAGGCCAGCTCCAGCCCGTCGTAGCCCCAGCCGGCCGCCTTCTTGGCCAGCACCTCGAGGGGCAGGTCGGCCCATTGGCCGGTGAACAGGGTGATCGGTCGTCGGGCCATGGTCCCTCTTTCGGTTTCAGCCGGTGATCAACAGCGTGCGGACCTGCCAGGGCCGGAACGCCAGCGCCACCTGCCCGGCGGGGTCGACATCCAGCCGGTGCAACGGGTCCTCGGTGACGGTGGCCTCCCACACCTCGGCGCCGGGCGGGATGCCGCCGACGCTCGACGGGGCCGGGCGGCCCGTGCTCTCGTACAGGCGGACGACGCGGCCGCTCCCCTGGCGAGCCGCTTTGAAACAAGACATCACGACGGGTCCGGGAGCGACGACGGGGCGCCAGGCCGGGGCCGCCGCTCCCGCGCTCGCCCCGGCGACCCGCGCCAGCAGCGGTTGGTTCAGCCCCGCTGCCTGGCGGGTGATCTCGGCGGCGCGCCATTCGCCCGTGTAGGGCACCAGGCTGTAGGTGCATTGGTGCATGCCGATGTCGGATGCGGTGTCCGGGTCGTAGGCGGTGCGCACCAACGACAGGCGCAGGCGGCCGCCCAGAGCGTCGTACCCGTACTTGCAGTCGTTGAGGACGGCGTAGCCCTTGCCGTCGTGGGCGCTCTCCACGGCCGCCCACCGCAGGGCAGGCACCTCGGCCCCGCCGGCCGGTCGCTCCACGGCACCGAAGGGTGTCTCGAACCACGCTTCGGGCCGGCGCAGCAACGCCGTGAACGATGCCTTCAAGCCGGGGATGCCCACCTCGGCGTTGCCCGGCTCCCGCCACTCGATGGTGGTGTGGAAGTCGACCCGGGGCGTGTGGGCGTAGGACACGATGCGCTGGGTGACGGCCGACGACCGCGCCTGGTAGCGCACCTCCTGCACCAGCCGCACGGGGCCGTCCTCCACGGTGATGGGCTCGGACGCCACCAAGATCGTCTCCTGGGCCAGGGCCCCCAGCTCCCACGCCGACATGCCCCGGGGGCGCTCGTCCCTGAGGTGCAGTTCGTGGCCCTGGCGGTCGGATGGGGGCACCGGGGTGGCGGCTCCCGACCACGGCCCCCCCGCCCGGTAGGCCGCCGTGCCGAAGGCGCCCACCCGGGCCAGGAAGGACAGGCCCTCGGGACCGTACTGGCCGGGCGTGATCGTGCCGCTGCCCAGGTCCTCCACCGCCACGACGCCCGACCCGCCGAGCCCCGCCACCGTCACCACCTCGGCCCGGTCCCAGCCCAGCGGGTTCACCACGGCGATGGCGCCCTGCTCGACGCCGG
>DASRGI010000124.1:0-7573 GCA_035651095.1 Acidimicrobiales bacterium
CCCGCCCGCCCATCCCCAGCGAGCTCCGCGACCACCTCCAGCGCCAGCTGCCCCAGTACATGGTTCCGTCGGCCTTCCTGATCCTCGACAGCCTCCCCCGCCTGCCCAACGCCAAGGTCGACAGGGCCGCCCTCCCCGACCCCGAGGGCGGACGTACCCTGACCGAGGAGCTGGTCGCTCCGCGCGACCAGCTGGAAGAAGCGCTGGCCGCGATCTGGTCCGATGTCCTGGGCCTGACCGACGTCGGCGTGACCGACAACTTCTTCGAGCTCGGGGGCCACTCGCTCTCGGCGGCCAAGCTCATCAGCTTGGTGGAGGCGAGCTTCGGCACGTCACTCCCCCTGGTGGAGCTGTTCGAGTCCCCCACCATCGAACGCATGGCCGCAGCCCTGCGCGGCGCGTCCGGCGACGGGGGTGCAGCGCCCTCCTACTACTCCACCGGGCGGGCCCTGGACCTCAGCGAGGAGGCCGTCCTCGACCCCGGCATCCAACCCCGGCCGCGGCCGAGCGGCTCCAGGCGGGCGGGCGACAGGGCGAGGCATGTGTTCCTCACGGGCGGCACCACCTTCGTGGGCGCGTTCGTCCTCGACCACTTGGTACGCGCCACGGACACCACCGTTGCCTGCCTGGTCGTGGCCCCGTCTGCCGACGAAGCCACCGAGCGCCTCCGCCACGCGCTGGGAACCTTCGGTCTCGCGCTCGACGAGACCCGGGTGCACGCCGTGCCCGGCAGCCTCACCAAGCCGTTCCTGGGCATGGACGCCGACGCCTACGCCGAGCAGGTGGGCCGCAGCGACGCCGTCCTCCACCTCGGCGAGGTCACGGACTTCGAGTTCCTTCCCTACCCCGCGCTGCGATCGGCCAACGTCTCCGGCACGGTGGAGGCCCTGCGTCTGGCCTGCCAGGCGGGAGCGACCTTCCACCTGCTCTCCACCCTGTCAGCCGTTCCCCTCCCGGAGATCGTGGCCCGAGGCGAGTGCCCGGAAGACGAGGCAACGACGTGGACGGACCTCCCGAGCGGCTACGCCCAGAGCAAGTGGGTGGCCGAGCGCTTGACCCGCGAGGCAGGGCGGCGGGGCCTGCCCGTCGCCGTGTATCGAGTGGGCGAGGTCATGGGCCACAGCGAGACCGGCGTGCTGGACCCGACGTCGACGGCCGCCCGCACCATCCTCAGCTCGGTCGAGATGGGCCAGGTCCTGAACGTCGATCTCCCCATCGTGGCCACGCCCGTCGATTTCGTCGCCGCCGCCATTGCCCAGCTGGCCGTCGACCCGTCGTCGACGGGACGAACGTTCAACCTCACCGACCTCAGCACGAACCGGCCACCCTCACCCCGCCAGATCGGTACGTGGCTGCAGGAGCTCGGTTACCCCGTGAAGCTCGTCTCGCCCCTGCGGTGGCGCCGAACAGTCGCCAAGCGGGTGGCGTCCGGCGAAGAGGACATGCTGCTCGCGGCCGAGGCCATGGCCGGGGTGAACGAGCCGGGCGGCTTCGCCGGGCGCACGGCCTACTTCTTGAAGTTCGTGAAGGACCAGCGCAGGTGGGCCAAGGCCCTGTACGCGTGTGACAACGCCCGGACCGCGCTGGGGAGCGCCGGCATCTCCTGTCCCCCGCTCGACCGGGAACTGCTGGCCCGGTACCTCGAGTACGCCCGCGAACAGGGCTGGCTGGCGGTGCCGGAGCCTGTGGGCGCCGGGGTGGGAGGAGGCGGGGATGCCTAGCGGGCGCCGGCGCGTGGCCATCACCGGGCTGGGCGTGAAGGCGCCCGGTGGGTCCACGGTGGAGGACCTGTGGTCGACCCTTCTGGCCGGCCGGGGGACGGCGGCGCCCATACGCCGCTTCGACGGCTCGGAGCTGCCCGTGCCGTTCGCCTGTGAGGTCGACGGATTCGACCCGGCCGGGTATGTGACGCCCAAGGAGGCCAAGCGCCTCGACCGGGTGACGCAACTGGCTCTCGGCGCCGGCCTCGATGCGGTCGCCTCGGCCGGTGTCCTCGATGCCAACCCGGCACGGTGCGGCGTGGTGACGGGAACGGGCCTGGGTGGGGTCGAGACGATCATGGCCCAGCTGCGGATCTGCATCCTCGACTCCTGCGAGCGGATGCACCCGCTCGGCATTCCCATGCTCATGCCCAACGCAGGGGCGGCAAACCTGGCCATGGTCCTGGGCTGGACGGGTCCCAACATGACCATTACGACGGCGTGCGCGGCCGGGGCCCACGCCATCGGCGAGGCCGCTCGCCTCGTGCGCGATGGCTTGGTGGACGTCGTCCTGACGGGTGGGGCGGAGTCGTGCGTGACGCCATTCGCCATCGGTTCGTTCTGGCGCATGGGTGTCCTCAGCGAGCGCAAGGACAACCCGGCGGAGGCCTGCCGTCCCTTCGACGCCAGGCGCGACGGCTTCGTCCTGGGCGAGGGCGCCGGGTTCGTGGTTCTCGAGGACTGGGACCGGGCCGAGGCGCGGGGCGCCACCATCCACGCCGAGGTGGTCGGGTACGGGCGCAACTGCGACGCCTCCCACGTGAGCAGCCCGTCGCCTGGCGGGGCAGGGGCGGCCGCGTGCATGGAGTTGGCCCTGGCCGACGCGGGCCTGGCCCCCGCTGACATCGGGCACGTGAACGCCCACGGCACGGGCACGTCGCTGAACGACGAGCGGGAGGCCGAGGCCCTCGTGAAGGTGTTCGGCGGCAACCCACCTCCGGTGACGGCGCCCAAGGGCTCCGTGGGCCACCTCCTCGGCGGCGCGGGCGCGGTCGAGGCCATCATCACGGTCTTGTCGGTGTCGCGGGGCGTCGCTCCGCCCACGGCCAACTACGCCGAGCCCGACCCCGCCATCCCCCTCGATGTCATCGCCGGGGCGCCCCGGCCCCTCGCCAACCGGGTAGCCCTGTCCAACTCGTTCGGCTTCGGCGGGCACAACGCCACGCTCGCCCTGGTGGCGACATGACGGCCGTCGGGTTCCTCTTCGCCGGCGAAGAGGGAGTCACGCCCGCGGCCGGAGTGCAATGGGCAGCCCACGACGCCTGGGCCGTCGCCGAGCGCGCCGCTCGGGCAACGGGCGTCGACATCGGCCATCTCCTGTTCCACGCGCCGGCGAGCGACCTGGCCGAGGTCGCCGCCGCCCAACTCGCCGCCGCCATCCTCGGACTGGCCGCCCGCGACGCGCTCACGGCCCGGGGCGTGGCCGCGTCGTGGCACGTCGGGCAGGGGGTGGGCGCCCTTGCTGCCCTGGCCGCGGCGGGGGCCGTGAGCGTCGAAGATGCCTTCCGCGTCGTGGCCGCGAGAGGCGCAGCCATGGCGGAGGCCCATCGCCGGCACCCGGGCGCCACGCTGACGGTGTCCGGGCCCGACGACGAACTGATGGCCGGACTGTGCGCCATGGCGGCAGGCGGGGCGTGGATCGCCCGCTACGACGCTCCTCGGCACGTGACCGTGGCTGGTACCGCCGGCGCCGTGGCCACCGTGGCCGGCCTGGCCGCAGCCGAGGGAGGCGTGATCAAGCCCGTGGCGGTGGACGTCGCCGTGCACTGCCCGCTCCTGGCCCCTGCCGCCGCACCGCTGGCCCAGGCCCTGGCGTCCGTGGCGTGGTCGCAACCTGCCCAGCCGGTGCTGTCCGAGCTCATGGCCCGCCCGTACCCGGGCACTGTGGGCATCCCCCAGGTGCTGGCCGCCGAGGTATGCCATCCATCCCGATGGCGCCAGGCCGTGGCCCGCGGGATCGGCATCGGCCCGACCTCGGGGCCGGCCTCGCCGGGTGGCGGCCAACCGGTCCTCGTCGCCCTGGGCGCAGGAGCGGCCACCTTGGCCGCCCGGGCTCAGGCAACCGCGCCGGCGGCCCGCGTGTTCGCCGTCGAAGAGCCCGAGGACGCCGACTTCGTCGCCATGGCCCTCGACACCGAGGAGATACCGAGTGCCCCGCCCGCCCTCCTCGGTGAACTGTTGTCCGTTCCGGAGCGCCTCGTGGTCAGCCCCGCTGCCGGACGATTCGCCCCCCACGAGGCCGTCGTGGACGGCGCTCAGGTCCACTCCCTCGTCCGAGCCGGGCAGGTGCTCGGCAAGGTCGGGGACCGGGACGTGCAGTCACAGTTCTCCGGCGAGTTGATGGGCATGTTGGCCGCGGCCGGCGAGCGGGTCACCGCCGGCCAACCAATCGCCTGGATCCGGAGCTGACGTCGTGGCCGCCGCCCCGCACCTTCTCGACCTCCTCGCCGACGGCGCCACCGGCACCGGCACCGTCCGCTTCGTGCCATCCGACCCGGAGCCCCGCAAAGTGGCTGAGCTCTGGGATGTCGCCGGGCGGGCCGGCGCCGCCTTGCTCCGGGAGGTGGGCGGCGGCGACGCCGTGGGACTCCTCCTGTCGTCGACGCCCGAGGCCGTCACCACCCTCGTCGGCGCATGGCGCGCCGGCCTGCGCGTCGTCTCGCTCCCCCACCCAGGGCGCAACGCCCGTCCCGCCGAGTACGACGCCCTGCTCCGCCAGCTCTGCGCCGTGACGGATGTGGGCGTCGTCGTCTCGCAACGCCCTCTCGAAGGACTCGCGGGGGCCACGGTTCGCAACCGGACCTTCGCCGAAGTGGCGTCCCAGCCCGCCACCCGGCCCGTCCCCGACGAGTGCGGCAGCTTCGTGCAGTTCACCTCCGGCAGCACCAGCAATCCCAAGGGGGTGGAGCTGTCGCTGAACGCCATCGGCGCCAACATCTGTTCGATCATCGCCTCGCTCGCGCCGGATCGCGGCGCCACCTTCTGCTCGTGGTTGCCCCTGTCCCACGACATGGGCCTCATCGGCCAGCTCCTGGCATCGTGGGTTGCGTCCGCCCCCGCCTTCACCGGCGAAACCCATCTCTGCCTCATCGCCACGGAGGCGTTCCAGGCCAACCCGTCCATCTGGCTGCGGACCTGCTCGGAGATCCGTGCGACGCACGCGGCCGTCCCCAACTTCGGGCTCGACCTGGCCGCCCGGTTCCTGGGACGTACGCAGAGCATCGACCTGTCGTCGATGGAGTGGTGGGGCTGCGGCGCCGAGCCGGTGCGAGCGGAGACGCTGCGGTCGTTCACCGCCGTGGCCGGTCCCTTCGGCTTCCCGCCCAGTGCGCTGTCGCCCTGCTACGGCATGGCCGAGGCGTCGCTGGCCGTGACCCTCGTTCCCCCGACCCAGCCGTGGACCTCCAGTCTCGTCGAGCGCGAGGCGCTTCGTGAGGGCCGCTGGGTGCCAGCCGACGCTACCGGCACGGATACCGCGGGCATCGATGTCGAGGAGATCGTCGGCGTGGGGCGCCCCGTAGCCAGCATGGAGGTGCGCATCGATGCCCCACCCGGCCGGGACGTGGGCCAGATCGAGTTCAGAGGCCCTTCGATGCTCACGCGCTACATCGGTGCGGCCTCGCCCTTCACCGCCGACGGTTGGGTCCGCACGGGCGACGAGGGCGTGGTCGGCCCGGATGGGGAGTTGTTCGTGCTGGGCCGCACCGACGACGTGATCGTCCTCCGGGGCCGGAACCTCTACGTGATCGAGCTGGAGTCCGTGGCCGGATCGCAACGGTGCATCCGGCCCGGCAACTGCGCAGTGGTGGAGGACGGCGCTGGACGGTATGTCGTCGTGGCCGAGCGTCGATCGCGGGTGGCCGGTGAGGACGAACTGCGTGAGGCGGCCCGGGCCATCCGCCGGGACCTGATCGCCCATTGCGGGGTGGCGCCGTCGGCCGTCCTCTTTACCCCGTCCGGCTCCCTTCCCCGGACGCCGAGCGGGAAGGTCCAGCGCCACCGCATCCGCCGCCTGCGCGGCGAAGGCTCTCTTCCCGTCGATCTCCACGTCGCCTTCGGCGAGCCATCACCAAACGACCAACCCGTTCCGACCTGAGGAGCAGAGCCATGGATGACGTCAAAGCGTTCGAGATGTTCCGTCAGTGTGCCGTCGATGTCCTGCAGGTGGAGGCCGACCTCGTGCGGCTAGAGGCCAGCTTCGCCGAAGACCTCGACGCCGACAGCTTGGACCTCCTCGAGCTGGCGCTGGCCGTGGAGGAGTCGTTCGGCATCCGGGTGGTGGAGGAGGAGCTCCGGGACGTCAAGACGGTCGAGCAGGCGTTCACGCTCGTCCTGGCCAAACTGTGAGCGGCCTTCTCGCCGGCAAGCGGGTCCTCGTCACCGGCGTGCTCACCGAAGCCTCGTTGGCGTTCGGCGTGGCCGAGCTGGCCCAGCAGGAGGGCGCCGACGTCGTGCTCACTGGGGCTGGGCGGGGCCTGGCCCTCACCCGCCGGGTTGCCCGCCGCCTCCCCCAACTCGCCGACGTACTCGAGCTCGACGTCACCGTGCCCGACCACTTCGAAGCCCTGGCCGACGACCTGGCTGGTCGCTGGGGTGGCGTCGACGGCGTGCTCCACGCCATCGGCTTCGCCCCACCCACGTGCCTTGGTGGCGGATTCCTCGATGCGCCTTGGGAGGACGTGGCCCTCGCCTTCAACGTCTCCACGTTCTCGCTCAAGGCCCTGGTGGCCACCACCCTTCCCCTCATGCAGAAGGCCGGGGGTGGCTCGGTCGTGGCCCTGGACTTCGACGCCAGCAAGGCATGGCCTGCATACGACTGGATGGGCGTGGCCAAGGCCGGGCTCGAATCGTGCGCGCGCTACCTCGCCCGGGAGGTCGGCCCCGCGGACGTCCGGGTGAACCTGGTGGCAGCCGGGCCCATCCGGACGATGGCAGCGCGGTCCATCCCTGGCCTGCACCTGTTCCAGGGCGAATGGGAGGCGCGGGCACCGCTGGGGTGGGACACGTCCGACGCCTCTCCCGTGGCCCGGGCGTGCGTGGCGCTGCTGTCCGACTGGTTCCCCGCCACGACCGGAGAGATCGTCCATGTCGATGGCGGATACCACGCCGTGGGTGCCTGATGAGCGGGCGCGTGGTACTGGTCACCGGTGGCACCCGGGGCATCGGCCGGGCGACCGCCGACGCATTCGTGGCGCAGGGCGATCAGGTCGCCGTCACCTACCGCAAGGAGCCGGTCGAGGGCTTCACCAACGTCCGTTGCGACGTCACGTCGGCCGACGACGTGCGCCTGGCCTTCGCCGAGGTCGAGGAGCGCCTCGGCCCCGTTGAGGTGCTCGTCGCCAACGCAGGCATCACCCAGGACGGGCTCGTCCTCCAGTTGACCGAGGAGGCGTTCACCGCGGTACTCGACGCCAATTTGGTGGGCACGTTCCGATGCGTACGCCAGGCTGTTCCCCGTATGATCCGGGCCCGCCGGGGCCGCATCGTGCTCGTCTCGTCGGTGGTCGCCATGATGGGCTCGGCCGGGCAGACCAACTACGCGGCGTCGAAGGCCGGGCTCGTCGGCTTCGCCCGTTCGCTCGCCCGGGAGATCGGCAGCCGGAGTGTGACGGTCAACGTGGTGGCACCTGGTTTCGTCGACACCGAGTTGACCAGGGTGCTGCCGGAGGAGCGGCGCCAGGCGCTCCTTGATCACGTTCCCCTGCGGCGCCTCGGCAAGGTGAACGACGTGGCCGGCGTCATCGCCTGGTTGGCTTCGGACGCGGCGGCCTACGTGACTGGTGCCGTCATCCCCGTGGACGGCGGTCTGGGAA
>DASRGI010000125.1:0-3224 GCA_035651095.1 Acidimicrobiales bacterium
GACCACGGCGCCCGCCACACCAGGCCGGCCAGCGGCAGCACGAACAGCAGCGTCGCCAGCGCGGCCATCACCACCGCGACGACCGGCGGCCGCTCCTGCGAGGAGCGTTGGGCCGCGGCCACGGTCAGGTGGGCTCGGGTAGCTCGCTGACGACCGATGTGGCCTTCACCGCCGCCACCGCCAGCACGCCCGGCTTCAGGTCGAGCTCGTCGACCGCCTCCCGCGTCAGCAACGACACGATGCGGTGGGGGCCGGCCTGGATCTCGACCTGGGCGGCCACCTTGTCCTTGGTCACCCGTGTGACGATGCCGGCAAAGCGGTTGCGGGCCGACCGGCCGACGATGGTGTCGGGCTCATGCTCGCGGGCCTGCGCCGCCTCCAGGGCGAAGCGGGCCAGGTCGGCGCCGTCGATCATGCGCCGGCCGCCGCTGGTGCGGGCCACCCGCAACCTGCCGTCGTCGGCCCACCGCCGCACGGTGTCGGGGCTCACCCCCAGCAACTCCGCCGCCTGGCCGATGCGGTATGCGGGCATGGTCTCCCTCCTCTCAGACGGGCGGCAGGAAGCCGCGCGAGCGCAGCGCCTCCTGCCCACTACCGGACACGATCTCGTCGACGTAGGCGACGGCCGCGTCGTGATGGGTGGATGCCTTCACCACCGCGATCGGGTAAGTGGCGACGACGTTCTGGTTGTCGGGGATCTCGACCCCGTCCGCCTTGCCGGCCGCCGCCTTCACGTCGGTGACGTAGACGATGGTGGCGTCGGCCTCACCGGCGGTCACCTTGGCCAGCGCCGACTTCACGTCGAGCTCCTGCGACTTGGGCCTCACGGCGACGCCGGCAGTGGTGAGGGCCTGCTGGCTGTAGGTGCCGGCGGGGACGTTCGCCGCGACGAGCACCACCCGCAGGTCGCTCTTCGCCAGGTCGGCCAGGCCGGTGATGTGCTTCGGGTTGCCGGGCGCCACCGCGATCTCGAGCTTGTTGCGGGCGAACGTCTTCGGCGCCTCGACCAGGCCGGCGGTGACGAGCGCCTGCATGTTCTTCTGGTCGGCGGACGCGAACACGTCGGCCGGCGCCCCCTGCTGGATCTGCTGCACCAGGGCCGAGGTGCCGGCGAACGAGTACGTCAGCGCCAGCCCGGGAGCCGAGGTGGTGAGGGCCGCCTTCTCGTCGTCGAACGCCTCGGTGAGCGACGCGGCCGCGAACACGGTGAGCGGCCCGGTGAGCTTCGACGGCGCCCCGGTGGTGGTGGTGCTGGTTGCGGTCGCGGCGGGCCTCGGCGAGCTCGTGCCGCACCCGGTCAGCACGCCGGCCGCCGCGACCAGGGGCACCAGGAGGACCGTCAGCAAGCGGTAGATGCGGGCCACGGCTGCACCATAGCCCGCATCTGCCAACTCATACCGCCTAGCAGGCGGTAGGTGCGAGCTACGCGGCGGGCAACTTGGTGGCGCGCGCCGCCTCGTAGCGGCGGGCCACGTCGTCCCAGTTCACGACGTTCCAGATGGCGTCGAAGAACTTGGCCTTCTCGTTGGCGTACTGCAGGTAGTACGCGTGCTCCCACGCGTCGATGGCGAGGAGCGGCACGGTGCCCTGGCCGTGGTTGCCCTGGTGGTCGTGCACCTGCTGCACCATCACCCGTCCGGCCACCGGCTCCCACGAGGCGAGCGCCCAGCCCGAGCCCTGCATGGTGGCCGCGGCCTCGGTCATGTGGGCCTTGAAAGCGGGGAACCCGCCGAACGTCTCGTCCAGCGCCGTCTCCAGCTCCCCGGTGGGCTCGCCGCCGTCGGGTGAGAGGTTGGTCCAGAACACCGAGTGCAGGACGTGGCCCGACACGTTGAAGGCGAGGTTCTTCTCCAGCATCGAGATGATGGAGAAGTCGCCCTTCTCACGGATGTCCGCCAGTTTCTCGAGGGCGGCGTTGGCCCCCTTCACGTAGGCGGCGTGGTGCTTGCCGTGGTGCAGCTCCATGATGCGGCCGCTGATGTGGGGCTCGAGAGCGCCGGGGTCGTAAGGCAGATCTGGGAGGGTGTACACGTCGGTCATGCCCGATCCATACCCGTTCGGGCCTACCCGCAGTCGCCACGGTCCGCACCGGATACTGGCGCGCCGACCGCCGAGCGTGAAGACTTTCTGAACGGGCGGCGGGCCGCTTCTGGCAGAGGAGACTCGTGCAACGCCTGATCAGGAACGTGAGCGTGGTCGTCGGCATCGCCGTGTGCCTGACGACGGTCCTCGCCGCCCCCGCCGCCGCCCGTCGGCGCCATCACCGGCGGAACCACCACGTCGCCTGCGGGCCGGACACCGTGTTCCAAAACGGCGTGTGCGTCTTCGTCGACCCGCCGGTCGGCGATCCCAACGTCGTCATCCAGCCCAACCCCATCCAGATGACGATCACCGGGCACGTGGTCGGTGCGATCACGTTCCACGGCCTGCTGCCGTTCGACGTGCTCACCATGAACACGGTCTCGATCCCCGATCCCTGTGGCGGCGACTGCGGACCCCCGCCGCTCGGGCCGGCAGGGATTCCCTGCGGGCTCAACGCCGTGCTCACGGTGACGCCCAACCCGATCGTGGCCGACGCCGCGGGCAACGCCACCGCCCAGCTGTTCGACACCACGCTGCCGCCCGGGCCGGGCGGATGCGTGCCGGGCATCTATCCGCTGGTCTTCCTCGAGGTCAAGCAGGCAGAGGGATCCGCGCCGCCGCGCACCTTCACCGGCTTCGTCACGCTCTTCTTCTGACCGCGGCTCCTGCGTGGGGAGCCCGAAGGTCTGAGGGACTAGAACAGCGGGCATGCCCGCGAATCCGCTGAACACCGACGACTTCGGCGGCGAGCTCTACAACCTCGCCATGTCCGAGGGCGCCCGGCCCCTGCTCGAACAGGTCAAGACGTTCATCGTCAACGAGGTGGAGCCCATCACGGAGGAGTTCTTCCGGCTGGGTGAGGGGCGGGCCGACCGGTGGAGCTTCGCCCCCGGCCAGCTGGAGCTGCTCGACGGGGTCAAGGCCAAGGCCAAGGCCAACGGCCTGTGGAACTTCTTCCTGCCCGACGCCGAGACCGGCCAGGGCCTGAGCAACCTCGACTACGCCTACATCGCCCAGGAGCTGGGCAAGAGCCCGCTGGCGTCGGAGTGCCTGAACTGCTCGGCGCCCGACACCGGCAACATGGAGGTGATCGAGCGGGTCGGCACGCCGGAGCAGAAGAAACAGTGGCTGGAGCCGCTGCT
>DASRGI010000126.1:0-5544 GCA_035651095.1 Acidimicrobiales bacterium
GGCGGGCATCGAGCCCCGATACTTCGCGTGGATCCTGAAGGACAAGCTGGCGGTCAGCGAGCGGCCGGGCGGCTACTCCCGCAACCACCGCAAGGTCCGGCGCCAGGAGGAGATCATCTGGTTGCGGGAGCAGGGCTTCACCCGGGTGGTGTCGCTGCTCTCGTCCAGCCACAACCTGCACGCCTACGACGAGCTGGGGGTGCGCTGGTCGCACGTCCCCTTCGGGCAGCACGACGACCCCAAGGAGGTGCTGGCCGACCTCTACACCAGGCTCCGGGGCTGGCTGGCCGCGGGGGAGAAGCTCCTCGTGCACCAGGAGGAGTTGGGCGACCGCCTCATGGGCGTGGTGGCGGGCTACCTGCTGTGGGCCGGGATGCTCCAGTCGGGACCGCAGGCCATCGCCGTGGTGGAGCAGATCCTGCACAAGCAGATGGGCCCCTCCGGGCGGGAGCTGGTGGCCCTCGTTCCCACCCTGTGATCCGGCGGCCATGATTCGGTTGCATGGCCTGAGGGCCGTGGGCACCCACGGCGTCCTTCCCGAGGAACAGGCGCGGCCCCAGCCCTTCGAGGTGGACATCGACGTGGAGGTCGACCTGTCGACCGCGGCCGCCTCCGACGCGCTGGACGACACCGTCGACTACGGCAGCCTGGCCGAGGCCGCCGCCCGCATCATCGAGACCGAGCGCCACCAGCTGATGGAGCGGTTGGCCGGTCGCATCGCCGATGTGGCCATGAACGACCCGCGCGTCACGGCCGTCACCGTCACCGTGCGCAAGCTGCGGCCGCCGGTGCCCGTCGATCTGGCGTGGGCCGGCGTCACCTTCCACCGCACCCGGTGAGGCGCCGGGCGTTCCTGGCGCTGGGCTCGAACCTGGGCGACCGGGAGGCCGCCCTGCGCAACGCCGTCGCCGCCCTGCCCGACGTGGTGGCCGTGTCGCCCGTCTACGAGACGGCACCGGTGGGCGGCCCCGGCGGGCAAGGGCCGTTCCTCAACGCCGTGGTCGAGTTGGACACCGAGCTGTCCCCCCGGGAGCTGCTCGGGTGGTGCGCCCGGTTGGAGGAGGCGTGCGGCCGGGTGCGGGCCGAGCGCTGGGGCCCGCGCACGCTGGACGTCGACGTCCTGCTGGTGGGCGACCTCGTGGTCGACGAGCCCGACCTCGTGGTACCGCACCCGCGCATGGGGGAGCGGTCGTTCGTGCTCATCCCCCTGGCCGACCTGGCCCCCGATCTGGTCCCCCACCCGCCTACCGACCCCGACGTCCACCGGTTCTCCAGCAACTGACCGCCGTACACGGCGGTCAGTGGCAACAGCACGCCGAGGTCAGGCCGTCTTGGCGGAGATGCGCTCGAGCAGGTCGTGCACGACCTTGGTTCCGCCGCCGAACGCCAGGCCGGTGACGAACACGTCGGCGCTCAGGGCCAGCCGCGAGTGCCAGGGGATGCCCTCGGTCTTGTTGTTGCACGGCGAGTCGGTGCCCAGGCCCGCGTTCGGGCACTGGCTGATGACCGGGCCACCGTTGGGGAGCGACGTGGTGGTGGTCACTGCCGGCAGGGGAGGGGCTGCCCCGTCGCCCGGCTGGTTGGTGAGGGTGGACACGAAGTAGATGCCGAGCAGGCCGCTGGCCACCACGCCGAGCACGGTGCTCACCGCTCCCACGAACAGCGTGCGGTTGGCCTTGTAGGTGGCCGAGCCCGGGGCCCCGAAGCCGTTGTAGCCCCGCAGCAAGCGATGCATGAACCGGGGGCGCCGGGGGCGGGTGCCGTCCCACGGGGCCACCACCAGCTCGGCCACCCGCTCGATGGCCTGGGTGGCGACGTACAGCCCGGCGACGATGGCGAAGCTGGCCGTGTTGATCTTGAGGGCGGGCTGGCGCCACTGGAAACCGAAGTAGGCGCTCAGGGCGGCGGCCACGATCAGCGCTCGCCGGCCCAACCGGGGCCAGGGCTTGGTGGCGGCCGTGGTCGATTCGACCGCATTGTGCTCGCCCTCGTTCCCCACATCGCGCTCGACATTGTCTGGCATGGCGCGCTTCGCTACCCTCTTCTCGTACGAACGGCACCCCGGCGACGGGGGCTGGAACGTCGAAAGAGGTCCTTGCCCACACTCCGGCTCATCGGTCCGGGTCGCGCCGGACGGTCACTCTGCGCCGCCTTGGCGCGCGCCGGCTGGACCGTGCTCGCTCCCCTGGGTCGGGGCGACGACGTCGCCGATGCCGCCGTGGGGACCGACGTGCTCGTCATCGCCACCCCCGACGGGGTCGTTGCCGATGTGGCCGCCGCCGTGCGGCCGGTCGAATCCACCGTCGTGGCCCACCTGGCCGGGTCGCTGGGCCTCGAGGTGCTCGCTCCCCATCCCCGCCGGGCGTCCGTGCACCCGCTGGTGGCCCTGCCCGACCCCGAGCTGGGCGCCGAGCGCCTCACGCCCCCGGGCGGCGCCTGGTTCGCGGTGGCCGGCGACCCCGTGGCCCGGGACCTGGTGCACGACCTCAAGGGCCACGCCATCGAGGTGGCCGACGCCGACAGGGTCGTGTACCACGCCGCCGCCGTCATCGCCTCCAACCACCTGGTTGCCCTGCTGGGACAGGTCGAGCGGGTGGCCGCCACCATCGGCGTCCCTCTGGAGGCCTACCTCGACCTGGTGCGCGCCACCGTCGACAATGTGGCCGCCCTGGGCCCGGCCAGCGCCCTCACCGGTCCGGTGGCCCGGGGCGACTGGGTCACCCTGGAGCGCCACCTCGCCGCCCTCCCGGCCGAGGAGCGCCCCGCCTACGAGGCCATGATGGACGAGGCGTACCGGTGCAGGTGATCGAGACCATCGAGGGCGTGCGCAAGGCCCTCGACGCCGAGCGCCACGCCGGGCGCACCGTGGGCCTGGTGCCCACCATGGGATACCTCCACGCCGGCCACCGGTCGCTCATCGAGCGAGCCGCGGCCGACAACGACGTGGTGGCCGTCACGCTCTTCGTGAACCCCCTCCAGTTCGCTCCCACCGAAGACCTGGCCGCCTACCCCCGCGACCTGCCCGCCGACCAGGCCCTGGCCACCGAGGCGGGGGCCGGGTACCTCTTCGCCCCGTCCGTGGAGGAGATGTACGGCGCCGGTTCGCCCCTCACCGCCGTCAATGTGGCCCGGGTGAGCGAGCCCATGGAGGGCCGTGCCCGGCCCACCCACTTCGCCGGCGTGGCCACGGTGGTGGCCAAGCTCTTCGCCATCGCCGGGCCGTGCCGGGCCTACTTCGGTGAGAAGGACTACCAGCAGCTCGCCGTCATCCGCCGCATGGTCGTCGACCTGTCCCTGCCGGTCGAGGTGGTCGGCTGCCCCACGGTGCGGGAGGCGGACGGGCTGGCCCTGTCCAGCCGCAACGTGTACCTCACGCCCGAGGAACGGGCGGTGGCGCCCCTGCTCCACCGGGCCCTCATCGCCGGCCGGGCCGCCATCGAGGCCGGCGAGCGCGACCCCGCCGCCGTCCGGCGCGTCATGCACGAGCTCATCAGCGCCGAACCCCGCTTCACCCTCGACTACGCCGAGGTGGTCGACGCCCACGACCTGTCCACACCCACTCGCTTGTCCGGCGACGTCCGCCTGCTGGTGGCCGCTCGCCTGGGCAAGGCCCGACTCATCGACAACACAGAGGCCGTCGCGATCAGCGAGGCCGACCAAATCAAAACAGGAGCGACTGCACCATGAACCGCCGGATGATGAAGTCCAAGATCCACCGGGCCACGGTCTCCGACGCCAACCTGAACTACGTGGGGTCGATCACCATCGACGCCGCGTTGCTCGAACTGGCCGACATCCGCGAGTACGAACAGGTCGCGGTGGTCGACATCAACAACGGTGCCCGCTTCGAGACGTACGCCATCGTGGGCGGCCCCGGCGACATGTGCCTGAACGGCGCCGCCGCCCGCCTCGTGCACCCGGGCGACAAGATCATCGTGATCAGCTACGCCGACTACTCGGCCGATGAGTTGGCCGACTACGAGCCCCGCATCGTGCACGTGGACG
This sequence comes from Acidimicrobiales bacterium, assembly GCA_035651095.1. GTDB lineage: Bacteria > Actinomycetota > Acidimicrobiia > Acidimicrobiales > JAUTXP01 > DASRGI01. The sequence goes on from DASRGI010000126.1 coordinate 4,006, forward strand.
ACGAGAACCGGCCCGTGCCCGTGGGCCTGGCCGTCGCCGAATAGGCGACGGGCTGCCCGGTTGCCCAACCCCGACCCCAACCCCGACTGTTCGGCGCTGGACCTGCTCGTCTTGGGCAGCGGCGTCGCCGGGCTGTCCGCCGCCGTGCGGGCGGCCAGTGAGGGTCTGCGCGTGGGCGTGCTGACCAAGGCCGAGCTGGTGCAGTCGGCCACCCGCTGGGCCCAGGGGGGCGTGGCCGCCGTCCTCGGGGGCGACGAGGACTCCACCGACCTCCACCTGGCCGACACCCTGCAAGCGGGCGCCGGGCTGTGCGACGAGGACGCCGTGCGCGTGCTGGTCGACGAGGGTCCCATGCGGGTCAACGAGCTCATCGCCCTGGGCGCAGTGTTCGACCGCGACCACGAGGGCCGGCTCCTGAAGGCGCGCGAGGGCGGCCACTCCATGCCCCGCATCGTGCACGCGGGCGGGGCGGCCACGGGCGCCGAGGTGGAGCGTGCGCTGGTCGAGGCCGTGCGGGCCACGGCCGCCGTCGTCCTGGAGCAGGCGCTGGGCCTCGACCTCATCGTCGAAGGCGGGCGCTGCCGGGGCGTCACCGTGGCCGGCGGCGAGGTGCGCGCCACCCATACCCTGCTGGCGACGGGCGGTGCCGGCCAGCTGTTTGCCGTCACCACCAACCCCTCGCAGTCGACGGGCGACGGCATCGCCATGGCCCTGCGGGCCGGCGTGGACGTAGCCGACATCGAGTTCATGCAGTTCCACCCCACCGCCCTGCACCATCCGGCCATGCCCCGGCCCCTGCTGTCCGAGGCCCTGCGGGGCCACGGCGCCCTGCTGCGGGACGCCGACGGCGAGCGCTTCGTCGACGAGCTCCAGCCCCGGGACGTGGTCAGCCGAGCCATGACCGCCCGCATGCTCGACCAGGGCGTCGACCACATGTGGCTGGACGCCACCGGCCTGGAGGCGTTCGACGCCCGGTTCCCCACCATCGCCGCGTCGGTGCGCGCCATCGGCCTCGACCCCACCACGGACTGGCTGCCCGTCGCCCCCGCCGCCCACTACCTGAGTGGCGGCGTGGTGACCGACCTCGACGGGGCCGCATCCCTGCCCGGCCTGTGGGCCGCGGGCGAGGTGGCATGCACGGGCGTGCACGGCGCCAACCGGCTGGCGTCCAACTCCCTGCTCGAAGGGATGGTGTTCGCTCCCCGCGTGGTCGAGGCCATCCTGCGGGGCAAGGACGCGGCCCAGGAGACAGGTGCCATGCGCCCGTCCGGCCGGTGCCGCCTGCCGTTCACCACCCCGGCACCCGTGCCCGGCACCGCCGATCGCACCGGGCTGCAGCGGGCCATGACCGAGGGCGCCGGCGTGCTGCGGTCGGCCCATTCGCTGGAGCAGACGGCCAAGGTCCTGTCGTTGGTGCCCACCGGTGACCCCGAGGTCCGCAACCTGGTGACCGTGGGCGCCGCTCTCCTCACCGCCGCGCTCGCTCGGGAGGAGTCGCGCGGCAACCACACCCGCAGCGACTTCCCGGAAACCCGGGAC
>DASRGI010000127.1:0-2324 GCA_035651095.1 Acidimicrobiales bacterium
TGGCCGTCGCCATCTCGCCCGGTCACGGCCAGGATGGTGACGCCGAGCGACATGTCGGTGCCGGCGTTGGAGATGAACATCTTCGTCCCGTTGACGACCCAGCTGTCCCCGTCCCGCTCGGCTCGCGTGCGGATGCCCGCGGCGTCCGACCCGGCCTGCGGTTCGGTGAGACCGAAGGCGCCGATGTTGCGACCTTCTGCCAGCGGCCGCAGCCAGCGCTGCTTCTGTGCCTCGGTGCCGAACGCCAGGATGGGCAAGGACCCGATCGTGATGTGGGCGTTCCAGGCCGCTCCCACCGACTGATCGGCCCCTCCGATCTCCTCCATGGCCGCCACGTAGGCGACCATGCCGGCGTTGGTGCCGCCGTAGTCCTCCGGGACGAGCAGGCCCATGAGACCGAGCTCGCCCATCTGGCGGAACACGTCGGTGGGGAAGACCTCCTTCTCCCACCACTCGCCGGCGTTGGGCGCGATCTCACGCCGAGCGAAGTCGCGACACAGTTGCTTGAGTCCCTGCTGGTCATCGGTGAGACCGAAGTCCACCCTCATCCTCCTCCGACGTCGACGAGCACCTTGGTGTGGCTGCGGTCGCGGACCAGGGCGTCGAACGCGCCCTCCACCGCCGATGCCAGCGGCACCTCGGCGGTGATCAGCGGGCGAGGGTCCAGCGCGCCCGCCTCCAGCAGGCGCACGACCCGCGGAAGGTCGTGCTGGTACCCGAGCGATCCGATGAGCTGGCGCTCGTAGAGCACGATCTTGTTGGTCTCGACGGTCGCGCCGCCGTGGCCGACTCCCACCGCCACCACCCGCCCGCCGCGGCGGGCGGCGTCGATGGCCGCGGGCAGTTGCCCGGGCACGCCCGTGCAGTCGAACACCACGTCCGGGCCGACGCGCGACGTGCGCAGGAAGACTTCGCGGCGCACGTCCGTTGCGTTGGGGTCGAAGGCGGCGGTGGCGCCCAACGCCTCCGCGAGCGTGCGGCGGTGGGGCTGCGGTTCGGCGACGAACCGGCCCGTGGCCCCCGCGGCCCGAGCGGCCAGCAGCACGGCCGCCCCGATGGGGCCGAAGCCCATCACCAGCACGGTATCACCGGCCTGCACACCGCCCTTGCTCACCGCGTGCATGCCCACGGCGAGGGGCTCGACCAAAGCGGCCACCCGGTCGTCCACCGCGTCGGGCAGGGGGACGATGCCGGCCGCCTGCACCCGCACGTAGCGAGCGAGGGCGCCGTTCGAGATCAGGCCCACCGAGCCACCCACGCGGCAGATGTGGTACTCGCCCCGCTGGCACCAGTAGCACGTGCCACAGCGCCAGCAGGGGTCGACCACCACCCGCTGGCCCACGGCGAGGCCGGGTCCCGAGCCGGCCACCCCCGGGCCGAGGGCCACCACCCGCCCGCTGAACTCGTGACCGAGCACCAGCGGCGGCCCCTCGCCGGTGAGGGCGTGGGCCGTGGGCCGGATGAGGACGGGCCCTTCCGTGTACTCGTGGAGGTCCGTGCCGCACACGCCGCACCACGCCACCTCCACGATGGCCTCGCCGGGACCGGGTTCGGCGGGTTCGGCGACGTCTTCGAAGCGGAGGTCGTGGGCACCGTGCCAGACGATTGCCTTCATACGCAGAGGTACCCCCCGTCGACCGTGAGGGCACTGCCCGTGACGAAGGCGGATGCGTCCGAGGCGAGGTAGAGGAAGGCGCCGGGGAGGTCCTCGCTCGCGCCCCAGCGACGGAGGGCGACGTGGTCGAGGATCGACTGCTCCAGCCGGGGGTTCTGCTGCCACCCGGCGATGAGGGGTGAGTCGAACCAACCCAGGTTGACGGCGTTGACGGTGATGCCCGACGGGGCCAGGTCGAGGGCGAGCGCCTTCACCAATCCGATGACGCCCGCCTTGGACGCCGAGTACGCCGACAGCCCGCGCCGAGGCCGCTCGCCCAGCACCGACGCGGTGGCGATAATGCGCCCGCCCGGCCCCATGACCCGGGCCGCAGCCCGGGCGCCGAGAAACACGCCGGTGAGGTTCACTTCGATGACGCCGGCCCACACTTCGGGGGAGATGTCGAGGGGCCCGCCCACCACCGGCGACACGCCGGCGTTGGCGACCCACACGTCGAGGCCACCCCACTCGGCCACCACGCGATCGGCGATGCGCTCGTTGTCCTCGGGCCGGCGGATGTCACCCGGACAGGCGATGACCTCGCCGTCGAGCTCGGCGCATGCACTGGCCACCGATGTCTCGTCGCGGCCGACCACGGCGACGCGCGCCCCGGCCCGGGAGAAGGCGGTCGCCAGCACCCGGCCCAACCCGCGAGTGGCCCCGGTGATCA
>DASRGI010000128.1:0-39338 GCA_035651095.1 Acidimicrobiales bacterium
TCGCCATCGGGCCCAACGTGTTCGCCACCTCCAACTCGATGGTGTTGTCGCCCGCCCGCAGCGTGACCGGCAGCCGGTACGGCGCCCACGTGAGCACGCCCGCCTCCTCGCCGTTGACCCGCACCGACACCGTGCCCGCCACCCGGCCCAGGTCGAGCACGGCCTCGCTGGCTGCGTCCACGGCCACGACGGTGCGGTGCAGGATCACGCCGGAGAAGACGTCGAGCCCCTGGCGGTGCCACGACAGGCCGGTGCGGATGTGCCCCGGTCCCAACTCCATGATCGGGTGCTCGCGGAAGCAGGCGGCACCCCGGTAGCCGGCCGGGGCCTGCACTCGCAGCGCCACCCGCTCGCCCTCCCGCAACGGGAGGCGCTCGTCCTCGACGGCGACCGCCTGGCCGCCCACCCAGGCCTGCACCTCGCCCACCACGGGCACGGTCATGGACCGGGCGCCGGGCGGGGCGGTGAAGCAGAACCACGACGGTGGGGGCGCGTCCGGCGAGTCGGCCCACACCTCCTCCACGTGGCCGGCAACCGAGCCGTCGCCTTCCAGCCAGGCCACGTCGAGCAGGGGGCTGCGCCGGGGCGGTTCGGCGAACACGCTGTCGTCGGCCGCGTGGCCGAGGGCGCCGACCATGCCCATGGCGATGGGGCGGGCCCACGCTTCACCCGGGCCCTGCGTCTCCCACCGGTCGTCGCTCCCGATCCGCACGGTGCCCGACGCCATCACCAACTCGACCTCGCAGGTGAACCCGGCCGGGTGGATGGCGCCGCCCACGAACGCCTCGATGACATGCTCGCCCGGCTCCAGCGCGTCGCCGTCCGCCATGTTGAACGAGCACGGTGCTGCGGCCGACCACGCCACCCGCACCTCGGCCCGCTCGGGCACCACCAACCGGCGCCGGAACAGCCGGCCCTCCTGCGAGCCCTTGTAGTCGGGGTGCATCACCTGGCCGCCCCAGATGCCGAGTGGCGACCGCCGGTAGGGCTCGGTGAACGACCACGCCAACCGGGTGCGGGGCAGGGCGCGGTACCCCTCCAGGTGCCCGCCCAGGGCCCGGCGGGGCTCGACGTCGATGACGACCTCGTGCCACCCGGCGTCGAGGCGCACGGGCACGGCCAGCACGCCACCCTCCACCGGGCCGATCAAGGTCGCGCCGTCGAGTGACACGGTGAGGACCCCCGCCCCCTCGACCACCAGGTGCGTGTCGGCCGCCTCGGGCACGAGCGCCCACGACGACACCGTCCCGGAGCCGGCTTCACCGAGGTCGACCTTCACCGGCTCGACCCAGCCCTTCAGGCCGATGGGCGTGGACAGCAGGATGTCCTCCACGCCGAGCCGCTCGGAGTACTCGGCCAGCCGCTCGCCGTCGACGACCGCCTTGGGACCGTACGTCGACACGACCTCGTGCCAGCCGCCGGGAAGGGCGCGCTCGGACGGCAGGGGGCGGCCCCGAGCCTGGCCCATGCGGTCCTCGAACCCGAGGTCGACGGTGGCGTGCTGCACGTCCTCGGGCACGACGGGGGCGGCGGCCCACGACGGGTCGTCACCCTCCCGGTGGGCGAACGTGCGCCGCTCCACGGGCGGGGTGCCCTCGTTGGCGGGCAGGCGGTAGTCACCCCAGCGGTTCTCGCCCCAGGGCAGGTACTCGCACTCCCACGCCTCGGGCAGGGCGAGCTCGCGGCCGGCGGCTGGGGCAACGGGCGGCTCGGGCTCGCCTGGCGGCAACGACAGCAGCGTGGCCGGGCCCTCCACCTCGAGCACCAGGTCGTCGCCGTCGACCATGGCCGGGTACGCGGCCACCGAACCGGTGCGCACATCCCACCCCTCGGGCCGGCGCCCGGCCATGCCCCGCAAGCGCACCGAACCGGTGCCGCTCACCAGGACCATGTCCAGATCGCCCACCCGGCGCCACTGGCTCATCTGCCCGTCGACGCGCGGCGGGGGCAGGGCCGCAACCGCGTCCGCGGGCGTGGGCACCACCACGGCCACCGACACGAGCCGCTCGACCAGCGCCGCGAACGCAGCATCGTCACGGCCCACCTCGGCCGACCACACGGGGACGGGCTCCACGATGATCACCAGCCGGCCCGCCTCGGCCGCTTCGATCAACCGGACCACCGTCGACGTCTGCAGGCACAAGCAGGCGGGCACGATGATGGGCACGTCGAACGCATCCAGCCGGGCCTCGTCCACGGCGATGCGGTCGTAGCCGGCGTCGGCCAGGAGGCTGGGGTTGATGAAGCGCTCGGGCTCCTGGCCCGAGGGGGCGCCGTGCACGCCGAACAGGGTGATGAACGCCCGCTCCGCGGCCTGCGCCTCCGGCTGCCATTCCAGGTGGCCGGAGGTGGACGCCCACACCGTCGACAGCGGGTAGAGCACGGCCACCTCGGGGACGTGGCGGCCGGCCGAGAGAGCGGTGAACAGACGGCCCACCGCCGTTGCGAACGCCGGGTAGTGGCGGGCGTAGGGCTGTTTCCATCCCTGTTCGGGGGGCGCCCATTCCCACCAGAACGCCCGCCCCGCGTAGTACATGCCGTGGGGGAGGAACAGGTTGGCGCCCTCCCGGCCCCACTCGAACAACAGGCGGGCCTGGTGGTCGAGGGTCATGCCCCAGCCGTGGGAATGGAAGCCCTCCAACCACACTCGGGACGCCCCGGTGAGGTCGGCGACCGAGAGGTGAAAGCGGGCATCGCCCATCTGGTCGGTGCCGGGCGCGTTGGCCCACGCCATGGTGCGGAAGGGGTCGAGGTAGTAGGCGCTCGACAACACGGGCGTGCCCCGCCTGCTCATCTGGTCGTAGCCGGCCAGCAGGTTGTGCTTGCCCACCCACTCGGCCGTGATCGCGGTGTAGGCCTCCTCCACCCGGGCGGTGGCCACGTCGAACAGGTCCCAGCGCACGGCCGGCGTGCGGGGGCCGATGTCCTGGTCCACCGCCTCGGGCGGGAAGTCGTACCCCTTGCGGGCTCGGAAGTCCTCGGCGAAACCGGGGGCCCACCGGGGGAAGGCGGGGATCTCGTCCTCGAACATGAGGACGATGGGGTCGCCCAGGTAGTCCTGGATGGCGTCGAGGTGGCGGCCGTTCACCGTGCCCGGGGCCATGATCGCCTCGACGGCCTCGCGGTTGCCGAAGTCGAAGCCGAACGGCTGCACCCGCACGCCGCCGCGTGACTGGAGCAGCTCGCCACGCAGCTCGGGCCGTTCCTTGACGACGGCCGGCGCGTCGACCGGGAACCCGCCGGCGAACAGGCTCCACGACACCGCGCCCAGTCCCAGCGACCGGCAGCGCTCCAGGGCCTGGCGGTAGAGGTGGAGCCACTCGTCGGAGAAGCCGGTGGGATCGTCGGCCACCGACCCGCCCGACGGCCCGTGCAACGCCAGCCCCGTGACGGCCACGCCGCCGCAGCCCAACTCGGCGATGCGATCGAGCTGCCACCACAGGCGCTCTTCTTCCAGCGCCTCGCCCGACCACCACCAGGCGGTGATGGGCCGGTAGCGAGCGTCGGGGACGGGCGCCGCGAACGCGGCCCGCAGCTCGTCAGGGTCCTGGTGGGTGGTGGTCCAGTTCACGCGAAGGGAGCAGCGCCGTCCCGAACGAGCAGGGGCAGCCGATCGAGGGGCACGTCGTCGAAGCGCACCCAGCGGGGCCCGTCGAACGACGCACCGGTGAAGTGGTCGGTCCAGCGCCCGGCCGGGATGTACGCCTCCACCGCGCCGCTGGGGTCGAGCACCGGACACACCAACAGGTCCGGCCCGAGGAGGTACTCGGTGTCGACGTGGCGGGCTCCCGGATCGTCGGGGAACTCCAGGGCCAGCGGCCGCATGATGGGGCAGCCGGTCTGGGCCGCTTCCTCGGCGCAGTCCAGGAGGTACGGCCGCAGCCGCGCTCGCAGGGCACCGAACGATCGGGCCACATCGACGGCCTCGTCACCGAAGTGCCACGGCTCGCGCGGGCTCATGCCGTGGAACCGGGTGTGGCTGGACAGCATGCCGAACTGCATCCACCGGATGTAGAGGTCGGTATCGACCTGGCGGAAGCCGTTGGTCTCGTCGTCACCGTGGTGCAGGTCACGCCGGTAGAAGCCGCCGATGTCGCTGGTCCAGTGGGCGAACCCGCTCCACGCCGCGGCCAGCCCGCCCCGCAGAGCCCCGCGGAACCCGGCCCACGTGGACTGGCTGTCGCCCGCCCAGTGCAAGGGAAAGCGCTGGCTGCCGGCCGTACCCGCCCGGGTGAAGTGCACGGCCGCGCCTGCCTGGTCGGCGATGGTCGCGGCCAGCAGGGGATAGAGGTTGTGCACCTCCTTGCCCGTGCGGCCGTCGGCCATGGTGGCGTCGGCGGGAAGGGTCTCGCTGTAGTCGAGCTTGAAGCCGTCGACGCCGGCCTGCACCAAGCGGGTCATCTCTTCTCGCCACCAGTCGGCCCCGGCGCCGGTGAGCTCGGCCCAGCCCCGCTCCGGGAACAGCGGGTCGCGGGCCCGGCCCCCGCCGACCACCCGGTCGGCCTGCCATGCATCGGTGCCGGCCTCGACGTGGGTGTTGACCCACAGGCAGAGGCGCACGTCGTGGTCGTGAAGCCAGGCCGTGAACTCCTCGAGGGGCCCGAAGTCTTTCTCGTTCCACACGAAGTCGCACGTGTCGAAGGCCTTGCCCGGGCGGTTGGCCAACCACAGCGGGTCGACGCCGATGACGTCGACCGGAAGGTCCAGCTTCCGGGCCGTCTCCACGATCTCCTCGACCTCGGCCCGGCTCGCGTACATGCAGCGCGACAACCACACCCCGAAGGACCAGTCGGGCGGTACCGGCGGCCGCCCGGTGATCGCGGTGTAGCGCTCCAGCACCTCCTTGGGCGTGCCCAGGATGACGAACTGGTCCAGCTCGCCCGCGTCCACCAGCACGCTGGCCGACGCGTTCGACCCGGCGCCCAGGTCGAACACGGCTTCTTCGGGGTGATGGAAGAAGACGCCGTACCCGCGGCTGGACACCACGAGGGGCACGCTCTTGTACACGCGGTCCGCGGTGTTGGTCCCGAAGGGTTCGTCGATCCAGTGGGACAGTCGATGGCCGCGTAGGCCGGGGCCGTGGAAGCGCTCGCCCAGCCCGTACAGCTGCTCGCCGGGGCTGAGCGAGAAGGTCTCGTAGGCCAGCGTGCGGCCGTCCTCCACCGCGTAGCCGCTGGGTTCGGCCACCCACTCCACGAAGGAGCCGTCATCCGGCTCGGTCGTGTAGGTCCCGAAGGTCAGGCGCCAGGGTGCGCGCTGCAGGGTGAGGGCCGGCCCCCCGGCCGCCGCCCTGATGGTGACGTCGCCCTCGCCGTCGTCCACGGTGAGGGGCAGGCGCTCGGGTTCGGCCACGAGCATCTCGGTGAGATGGGCGCCGGGCTCGGCGCCGAACGCCCACTGGAAGCGCACGACGTGCGGGTCGGGAAACGTCACCCGGCCGAACAGGAGGGGACCTTCGTCCGTCTCCAGTTCGAGGTCGACGTGGCGCTCGCTTACGCGGACGCCGCGCAGGGCGGTGACGGGGTGGAACCGGCGCGCCGCCCGATCGAAGATCGGACGCGCGCGCTCGTAGGTCTTCGGGCCCTCGAGCATGCCCCTCTACTTTGCTTCGTGGGGACGGATGAAGACGGCATCGGGCGGGGTGTCATAGCCCTTGGCCTCGTACGGGTCGGCGCCCACGGGCACCACGTTGCGGAAGTCGAGCGTGGCCACCTGGTAGGTGCTGATGTCCTGGGCGTCGACGGTCCACGGCAGCAATGAGTAGGCGTTGCAGTAGTGGTTGACCAGTGAGCGCCGGAAGCCGGTCGAGCGATTGCGCAGCGAGCGGTGGAGCAGGTAGCCGTTGAAGAACACCACCGAGCCGGCCTTCACCTCCACGGCCACGGCGTCACTGTCGTCGAAGCCGAAGGCCTCGTCGCTGGGGTCGAACTCCTCAGGGTTGCCGTGGGCGTGGGTGGGCCACAGGTACCCGTTGCGGTGCGAGCCGGGGCGCACCCAGAGGCAGCCGTTCTCCACGGTGGCGTCGTCCAGGGCGATCCATGCGCCGACCAGTGAGCGGTCGCGCGTGGGGATGTAGCGCTCGTCCTGGTGCCAGGCCTGGCCGGGCAGCCCCGGTGGCTTGACGAACAGCATCGACTGCATGCACTTGGCGGCGCCGTCCCAGAAGGGGAGGTGGGCGGCGGCGATGCGGGTGATCACGCCGGCAACGCCCGGATGGGTGATGGTCGAGTGCATCACCGGGCTCACCCAGTGGGGGAAGTGGACGGCGAGCACCTTGTTGATGGCGTCGTCGTCGGTGCCCTCCCCGACGCTGGGCGTGAAGCCCTTGCCCGCCGTCCCGTCGGGTGGGTTGGACACCTTGTACTCGCCCCGAGCGAAGCGCATGGCGTCGGCCTTGATCTCTTCCAACTCGGCGAGGGAGACCAGGTCGGGAACGACCAGGTACCCCTCATCGACGTACCGCTTCACTTCCTCGTCGGTGATCGGTTCCACGTTTGTTAGAGTAACTCACATTATGGGGGCGGGGGAACCCTTGGGTGCGTTCGAGCGCGACGGCTATGCCGTGTATCTGTCGGTGATCGACGCCGACCTGGTCGGCGAGGCCAGGGCCCACGTCGACTGGTTGCTGGCCCGCCACCCCGGTGTCCGCCCGGAGCACTTGGGCCACGACCTCATGACCGACGACCCCTTCTGGGTACGCCTGGTGGCCGACGAGCGGCTGCTCGACGTGGCCCAGCTCTTCGTCGGTCCGGACATCGCCCTGTTCGCCTCGCACTACATCGCCAAGCCACCCCACGACGGCCAGGCCGTGCTGTGGCACCAGGACGCCGGGTACTGGCCCCTCGACCCAATGGAGGTCGTGACCCTCTGGTTGGCGCTGGACCATTCCGACCGGGACAACGGCTGCCTGCGCGTGGTGCCCGGTTCGCATCGCGGTGAGGTGCACGGGTGGCGGCCCCGCACCGACGTGGCCAACGTGCTCAGCTCGGAGATCGCCGCCGATGTGGACGAGGCCGCGGCCGTCGACGTGGTGGTGCCCGCCGGCGGTGTGTCCGTGCACCATCCCGCCATCGTCCACGGCTCCGACGCCAACCGCTCGGCCCGGTGGCGGCGGGGGCTGACCATCCGGTACATCCCGGCGTCGACCCGCATCCTGTGCGGGGACGGCGGTGGCGGCGCTGCTGGCGGTGGCCCGGCCTGGCCCTCCGCCTTCCTGTTGCGGGGCCGGGCCGTCGAGGGCGTGAACGCGTACAACCCGTTCCCCCGCTGGATCGAGGGGCGCCACATGCCCTTCCGGGGCTGCGAGGAGTGGACATGAACGTGGTCGAAGGGGCACGCGGCTACCGCATCGACTCGACGTGGGCGGCGCTGCCCGTTGGCCTGTCGGTCGAGGAGACCGAGCCGGGGCGGTGGGTGCTGCGCGTCGCCGCTCGGGGAGCGGAGAGGGTGCGCCTCACCCTCCCCTGCGGCCTGGACGAGCACTTCGCCGGGCTGGGCGAGCAGTTCACCCAGGTCGACAAGCGGGGCCGGGTCATCGAGGCCAAGATCGGCGCGTCGGTCAACGAGTCGTGCCACCTGGCACCGGGCCTGGATGGCGGGTACAAGGTGGCACCCCTCTGGTACTCGTCGGCCGGGTACGCCGCCTTCGTGTCCGGCACCCGGCCCGTGCGCATCGAGTTCGCCGTGCGCGACCCGCACCTGGTCGTCATCGACCTGGCCCACGCCGAGCTCGAGGTCACGGTGATCGAGGGACCGCCGGCGGTGGCCATCGAGACGGTCACCGCGCTCACCGGTCGCCCACCGCTGGCGCCGCCGTGGACGTACGCCCCGTGGAAGGCCAGCCGGGGCGGCCACGACGCCGCCGTGGCCGAGGTCGAGCGCCTGCGGGCCGAGGGCGTGGGCGCCGGCGCCATCTGGCTGGACGCCCACTACGAGGAGGGCACCAACTCCGGCTTCCTGTGCGCGGGCACGTACGAGTTGGGCGAGTACCCCGACATCTCCGCCACCGTCGCGGCCCTGCACGAGCTGGGTGTCATGGTCCTGACCTACGTGAACCCGTTCCTGTACCGGAACACGCCGTTCGAGCAGGAGGCGGTGGCGCGCGGCTTCGCCATCACCGGCGACGACGGCCGGCCGCTGTACGTCGACATGCTCCACCCCTACGAGGGCGACGCCTTCGGCATCCTCGAGCAGGTGGGCATGCACTCGCTGGAGCAGGGCGCGGCCATGGTCGACCTCACCAACCCGGACGCCCTGGTGTGGTGGCAGGACGTGCTCCGCCGCATCCTCGTGGACGAGGGCTTCGACGGGTGGATGGAGGACTTCGGCGAGTTCGTGCCGCCCGGCGCCCGCATGTGCGATGGCACGGGCGGGGACGAGGCCCACAACCGCTACCCGCTGCTGTACCACCAGGCCGCCAAGCAGGTGGTCGACCGGGAGAAGCCCGGCGCCGTGTTCTTCGCCCGGGGCGGCTGGCTGGGCGCGCAGCGGTTCGCCCCCGCGTTCTGGCCGGGCGACCAGACCCGCGACTGGAGCAGCACCTCGGGCATCGCGTCGGTGGTGCCGGCGGGGATCTCGCTGGGCCTGATGGGCGTGGCCGCGTGGGGACCCGACATCGGCGGCAACATGGGCTTCCCCGCGCTGGGCGGCGGCCTGGGCGGGGGCAGCGCCGACAAGGAGCTGTGGCTGCGCTGGTGCCAGCTGGGCGCCATGTCGCCGGTGATGCGCGACCACCTGGCCTTCCACCAGGGAACGCCCGTGGACCTCTGGACGGACGACGAGACCGTCGACTGCTGGCGCCGGGCCGCCCAGTGGCACACGGGCCTGTTCCCGTATCTGTATTCGGCGGCGGTCGAAGCGTCGTCGGTGGGGATGCCCATCATGCGCGGGCTCATGCTCCACGACCCCGACGACGCTGAGGCGTGGGTGCAGACCAGCGTGTACTTGTTGGGCGACGCCCTGCTGTGCGCGCCGGTGGTCGAAAAGGGGGTCCGGGCGCGGGCCGTGTACCTGCCTGCGGGCTCGTGGGTCGACACGTGGACGGGCGCGGCCTACGAGGGGGGCGGGACGGTGCTGGTGGACGCCCCGCTCGACCGCTGGCCCGTGCTGCAGCGGGCGGGAACGGTCGTGGCCCGGCTGGCCGACGTGCCCCTCGACCTGAACGACGCCTGCTACGCGGCGGGCGAGTTCGACCTCGAGCTGCGCGTCGCCCCCGGCCCCGACGGCGAGCGCCGCCGGCTGTTCGACGGCACCGAGCTGGTGTTGGACGGCGCCAGTGTGGTGGTGCGCTCACCCGAGGGTCGGGCCCGCCGGTGCCGCACGGTCACGCCCGACGGGCGCCCGCTCGGCGAGGGGACGTGTGCCGGCGGCACCGAGCTCCGCCTCCCCGCCTCCTGATCGTCGAGGTCAGAGGGTGCCGTAGAGAGCGGGGCAGATGCGGGCGTCGCTCAGCTCGTCCTGGTACCCCTCGGGGGCCAGGACGAGGGGCCGGGAGCGCTCGGTGCGGATGTGCACGGCCAGGCTGCGGCGGGGCCAGTTCGCCCGGTTGATACCGCTGCCGTGCACCGTGCGCCGGTGGTGGAAGCTGGCCTCGCCGGGCGCCAGCACGGCCGGCACCTCGCGCCAGGTCTCGCCCTCGGGAACGGGCATGCCCTGGCGCAGCGAGTCGAGGTCGGTGTCGTAGAAGTTGCCGCTCTTGAGGAAGCCCCAGCGGTGCGAGCGGGGCACGAAGTTCATGGGGCCGGAGTCGGCGGTCACGTCGCTGAGGGCCAGCCAGCAGGTGAAGACCTCGCCTTCCCACCACTCGTGCCAGTAGTCCTCGTCCTGGTGCCACCCCACGACGGCGACCGAGCCGGTGTCGGTGTTGGGCGGCTTGTGCAGCAGCTGGACGGCCCAGACCTGCACCATGTCGGCACCGGTGAGGCCGGCCGCGAAGGCGCCGATGCCGGACTCGGCGAGCAGGGCGCTCAGGCCGTGGTCGGCTCGCTGGGGCTGGTCGATCTTCACCAGGAGGTTGGGATCGTCGCCCGGTCGCCACGACACCGCGTGGGGGGCCACACCGGTGGCGTAGTCGGTGGCGATGATGCGGTCGCAGATGCGGTTGGCTCGTTCCAGCGCCTCGTCGCTCAGGAGGCGGGGGGCGAAGCAGTACCCCTCCGACTCGAACTGGGCGATGGCCCGCTTGGCCGCCAGCATGAGGTCCTCGGTGGCTGAGGTCATCGACGTCCCACAATAGTTCATTATCCGAATGAACGTGCGGGAGCGGCGAACTGGTAGCTGCCGGAGCCCACGGTGACGACGGCAGCAGGCCCGTCCGTGTCCACGCTGGTCACGGGCCTGCCGCCCTCGGTCAGGGCGCCCGGGTCGGACGTGGGCACGTGCACACTTGCCGACGCCCCGGGCGGAATGGTCACGTCGAGGTGGAAGGTGTCGCCCTCCACCCGCCAGGCGCTGGCATAGGTGCCGTGCATCGACCGGTAGCTGCCCGACGCGTGGGTGAGGCCGCCGCCGGGCCGGGGCCGGATGAGGGCGTGCCGGTAGCCGGGCGACGCCGGGTCGAGCCCGATGCCGGCCACGTCCCGGTACAGCCAGGCCCCCACCGACCCGAGCGAGTAGTGGTTGAACGAGTTCATGTGCCAGGTCTGGAACCCGGTGGTGTCGGTCCAGCCGTCCCAGCGCTCCCAGATGGTCGTGGCCCCGTGCTTGATCGAGTAGCCCCACGAGGGGAACGTGTCCTGGAGGAGCAGGCGGTAGGCCACGTCCAGGTGGCCGTGGTCGGCCAGCACGGGCAGCAGGTGGCCCACGCCCAGGAACCCGGTGGACAGGTGGTCGGCACGGGACGTGATGTCCTCGACCAGGTAGCGCACGGCCGCGTCCCGGTGCTCCTCGAGCACGAGGTCGAAGGCGAGGGCGAGCACGTAGCTGGTCTGGGTGTGGCCCACGATGCGGCCGGACGGGGTCACGTAGGCGTGGTTGAAGGCCCCCTTGATGGCGTCCCACCGGCGGTGCCAGCGCTCGGCGTCGGCGTCGCGGCCCAGAGCGGTGGCGATGCAGGCCATGAGGCGCGTGCTCTCGGCGTGGTAGGCGGTGGCGACCACGTCCTTGGGCGTGGGCGCGTCGATGGCCAGCCAGTCGCCGTAGTCGTGGGCGGTGTTGCGCCACAGGTGGTCGGGGTTGGCCTCGTGCACGCCGTCCACGAACCGGGCCAGGGCGTCGTAGTGGCGCTCGACGATGCGCCGGTCGCCGAACCACCGAGCGATGTTCCAGGGCACGATCACACCGGCGTCGGCCCACGCCGGTGCGCCCGTGGCCACGTCGCCGGGGATGAGCGGGGCCACGTCGGGGAACAGGCCCGACTCGTGCTGGCCGTCGACCACGTCCTGCATCCACTTGGTGAAGAAGGGGGCCACGTCCATGTTCCACGAGGCGGTGGCCACGAAGACCTGGGCGTCGCCCAGCCAGCCCAGGCGCTCGTCCCGCTGGGGGCAGTCGGTGGGTGCCTCCAGGAAGTTGCCCCGCTGGCCCCACACGATGTTGCGCTGGAGTTGGTTGACCAGCTCGTCGGAGCACTCGAACGTGCCCGTCATCTCGAGGTCGGAGCCGAGGACGATGCCGGTGACGGCGTCGAGGTCGGGCCGCCCCGGGTACCCGGTGAGCTCGACGTAGCGGAAGCCGTGGAAGGTGAAGGCGGGCTCGTAGACCTCGCCGTCGGGATCGCCGGCCAGCACGTAGAAGTCGGTGGACGTCGCCCCCCGCAGGTTCTGTGTGTAGATGGTGCCGTCCGGGTTGCACATCTCCGCGTGGCGGATGCGCACGACGGCGCCGGCCTCCCCCTGCGCCTTGAGCCGCACCCGGCCCACCATGTTCTGGCCCAGGTCGAACACGAAGGCACCGGGCGTGGGCTCGGCCACGGTCCGGGCCGCCAGCTCCTCGGTACGGCGCACGGTCGGGCTGCGGATGCCGACGAGAGCCGCGCCGTCGGGCGGGTCCACGGGTTCGACGGCGAGCCATGCCGTGGCCGCGTCGATCCGGCGCCGGGCGTCGTAGGCCTCGCCGACCAGGAAGTCCGACCACAGGATCGGCCCGACCGTCGCCTCCCACTGGTCGTCGGTGGCGACGGTGACCGTCGTGCCGTCGTCCAGCTCGACGTGGAGCTGGAGGAGGGCGCTGGTGTGGGTGCCGTACTGCTGGCGATCGAGCCAGGCCAGCTTGCCGCACCACCATCCGTCGGCCAGGTGGACGGTGATCGTGTTGTCGCCCGCCGCGAGCATGTCGGTCACGTCGTAGGTCAGGTACGGGATGCGCTTGCGGTAGTCGGTCCAGCCCGGCGCGAACACGTCGTCGCTCACGCGCTGGTCGTTGACGTGGAGCTCGTACACGCCTCGCGCGGTGGCGTACACCCGGGCCCGCCGGGCGCCGGCTGGCAGCGTGAAGCGCCGGCGAAGGTGGACGGCAGGCGGCGCCGACCAGCCGGGCAGCACGATGTCGGTGGCCACGGCCTGGCGTAGGGGAGCGGGCGGGGCGATCCACGTGCCCACCCAGTCGGCCGGGTCGAGCAGGCCCATCTCCCACGAGGCGGGGGGTGACCAGGTGGACGGTCGGTCCTCGCCGTCCCACACCTGCACGGCCCACCAGCACGTCTGGCCCGAGCGGAGGGGCGGACCCTCGTACTCGATCTGGTTGGTCCGGTCGCTGGCGACCCGGCCGCTGTCCCACACGTCGTTGGTGTGCGGCTCGGACCCGACGATGACGTGGTAGGCGGTCTGCACCTCGTCCCGCCGGCCCGGCTCGGTCGACTCCAGCAGCCAGCTCAGGCGAGGGCGGGCCTCGTCGATGCCGAGGGGGTCGACGAGGTACTCACAGCGCAGGTAGGTGGCGCGCACGTTGCTCCAGATCGAGGACGGGTTTGTTCAGTAGGAAAACCTACACGTCGTGCAGGTCTCGCGTTAGATTGTCAGGAACTATGACGAACGTGGGGGAGTTGCGAGAGTCGTCGCTGGCGATGGGCGCCCATGAGCTGACGCGGCGGTTCCACCAGGATGGGTACCTGTTCTTCCGCCGGCTGGTCGACCCGGAGCTGGTGTGGTCCGTGCGCCGGGACATCGCGCACGCGCTGGCGCCCCTGGGGTGGTTGGCCCCTGACTCCGATCCTGTCGACGCCGAGCCCGGCGACCTGATCCGCCGGGAAGGGGACGCCAACTGGTGGGACGGGTACACCGCCATCCAGAGCCTCGAGAGCTTCCACCGGCTGGCCCACGACCCGGCCCTGCTGGCGCCGGTGCGGGTGCTGGCGGGTGACGACGTGCTGGTGCACCCTCGCAAGATCGCCCGGGTGACCTATCCCGGCTCCGCCTTCCCCACCCCGCCCCACCAGGACTACCCGCTCATCCAGGGCGGTGCCGACGTGTTCACGCTGTGGATGCCGTTCGGCGACTGCTCGCAGGAGCTGGGGTCGTTGCGGTTGGTCGAGGGGTCGCACCGGGATGGGCTGCGTGAGCCGGTGCTGGCCGAGGGCGTGGGCGGCGTGGGCGTGGTCGTGCCCGAGGACGAGACCCGCTGGCGCACGGCCGACTTCGAGTGCGGCGACGCCGTCATCTTCCTGAGCCTCACCATCCACTGCGCCCCGGCCAACGCCAGCGACCGGGTGCGGCTGTCGGGTGACTACCGCTACCAGTCGGTGCACGAGCCCGTGGTCGAGGGGTCGCTGGGACCGCACGGCTGGCCGGCCATCCCCGGGTGGGACACGCTGGCCGCCGAGTGGTCGAGCAGGGCGTGGATCGAGACGCCATCGCCCCGGCTGGTGGAGATCCGCCCGGTGGACGGGAGCCTGGAGGCGCCCGCCAGCCGCTTCGCCGCGGTCTGAGCGACGGGGCGGCCGGCAGCGGCGATCTCCGAATGCCCGTCACGGCCACGCCCGATGATCCGGCCTTGCACAAGAGCGCGGCGGGCGGCTGACCGGACGCCGAGCGCCATCGTCTCGTGTGCAGTCGTGCGCACCATTCGGGCCGGCTGCTGAAGCAATTCGGCCCGTGCCTCTTCGTTTGAGGACCCCCTGGCCCGACGGCGAGGGGGTCCCTTCGCGCCCGGCCCGCGTCATCGGCGGGCACGGTCAGCACGGGGTCGGCCAGGCCGCGGCCAGGCCGCGGGAGGATCGGAAAGCAGCGAATAGGGCCGGAAACAGCCGGAGATGAAATCGCAGGTCAGGGCGCCTCTCCCCGCGAAAGCCCTGGTGGGTGACGGTGAGCCGGCCTGTAGGCGGGGTTCTGTTCCCCGGGCCCTTGCGGGACACCGGTTCGGTGGCCATCCCTCTGTGCGGTCTACCTGGGGAGACTGGCCGGGCCGGCCCTCCCACGCTTGACCTTGCTCCGGGTGGGGTTTGCCGAGCCGCCCGGGTCACCCCGGGCGCTGGTGCGCTCTTACCGCACCGTTTCACCCTTGCCTGTGCAGCCGGAGCTGCCATCGGCGGTCTGTTCTCTGTGGCACTGTCCTGCGGGTCGCCCCGACTGGCCGCTAGCCAGCACCCTGCCCTGTGGAGCCCCGACCTTCCTCGACGCCGTCCCCGTTGCCAGGGCGACGCCGCGGCCACCCGGCCGGCTCACCGTCCCTCTCAGTATCGCACGTTCTCCAGCCGCACCCGCGTGGCCGAGCCGATGTGCCGGTAGCGCTCAGGCATGCACGTGAGCACGATCACCTGGGCCTGCTGGCCCACCACGTTGAACGCCGCCCCGAGCCGCTCCAGGCGCCGGGCGTCCGACCACCCCAGGGCGTCGTCCAGGATCACGGGCACACCCCCGTCCTCAGCCACCAAGGCCGCGCAGGCCAGCCGGGCCAGGACGCACAGCTGCTCCCGGGCGCCCGTGCTCAGCTGGTCGAAATCCAGGGTGACGCCCCCGAGGGTGCGGCGGGTGATGCGCAGGTCGTCGGCCACCTCGACGGCGAAGTCGTCACCGAACACCACTCGCCCCAGCGACTCGATCTTGGCCCGCAGCGGGCCCACGTAGGCGTGGCGGGCCTCGGCCCGGCAGCGCAGGAGCGTGTCGTAGAGGCGGCGGGCGGCGGCCGCCCTCTCCTCGGTGCGCGTGCGCTGGCGGCGCCGATGCTCGACATCGGCCTCCGCTTCGGCCAGCTTGTCGTGCAGGCCCTCGTCGCCCATGAGGGCCAACTTGGTGCGGATCTCGGTGTGGGTGCGCTCGGCACCAGCCCGCTCGGCGTCGAGCTTGTCGAGCACGGCAGTGGCGTTGTCGAGGGCGGCCTTGAGGTCGTCGGGGCGGGCCCGGTCGGCCACGTCGGCGGCGGCTGCGAGCTGGGCCTCGGCCCGGCGAGCAGCGTCGGTGGCCTGGAGCAGGCGGTCGTGCAGGGCCTCGTCGGCGCAGCCGGCCCGCTCGGCGGTGAGGGACTGGCGGGCCCGTTCAACCTGGTGCGCGGCCAGCTCCAGGTCCCGAGCCAGCTTGTCGGCCTTCTGCTCCAGGCGGGCGAAGGTGGCCCGGTGGCCGTCGAGCTCCTCGCGGGCGAGCACGGCGTCGGCCTCGGCCCGCGCCAACTCCTGCTCGGCCGTGTCCACCAGTTGCCGGGCTGTCTCGAAGTCGTGCACGACGGTGGCTGTCTCCCCGTCGCCCTGCACTCGCTCGGCCAGACGCTCGATCTTGGCCTGCATGCGCTCGGGGGTGAGGTCGCGCAGGTTGTCGGTGAGCGTGCGCGTGAGGTGCTCGACGGACCGGACGGCATCCCGGCGGGCCGCGGCCATGCCCCGGGCCTCGGCCAGGTCGGGGGCGCCGGCCGCGGCCAGCGCGGTGGCCAGCGCGTGCTCGGCCTGGGCCATGATCCGATCGGCCTGGGTCTGGCTCTCGATGGTGACGCGGGCCAGGTCGCCGACGACCACGGCGCTGTCGGGCCCGAGGGGCGTGCGGGTGGTGTCGCCTGCGACGAGCTGGGCGGTGTCGCTGGGCAGGGCGACGGAGACGGGTGCCAGCGCCTCGATCACCACGACGGGACGGGCGGCGTCGGCCCGGGCCTGGGCCTGGGCCAGGGCCAGATGGGCATCCTCGATGCGAGCCAGGGCCTCGTCGTCGACGCGGTTGCCGTCGAGCAGGGCGTCGAGGGCGGCCAGCTCGGACTGGGCAGCCTGCACCCGGGCGAAGCGCTCGGCCAGGACCTCGTAGTCGTGCCGGTCCCGGTGGTGGGTGAAGGCGGCCTGGTGGGACCGCAGCTCGGCCGACAGGGTGCGAACCCGCTCCTCGGCCGCGCTCGCCCGCTCCTCGGCATCCGCCACCGCCTTGGCCGCGGCGACGAGTGCGGGCGTGCTGAGCTGGTGCTGTTCTCGGGCAGCGCCCTCGGCCCGCTCGGCCTCGGCCAGGGAGGCGATCAGTTCCAGGCGCCGGGCCACCTCGGCCTCGGCCGTGGTCTTGGTGTGCTGGGCCAGCTGGGCTTCGAGCTCGGCTTGTCGCAGATGGGAGAGCAGGCCCTCGACCTCCTTCCACCGGGCCTGGTACCCGCTCACCCTCTGGCGTTGCTCGGTGGCCTCCTGTGACAGCTCGGCGATGGTGCGGACCAGCGAGGCGCAGTGCTCGACGTCGTCTTCGAGCTCGGCCAGCTTGCGGCGCAGGTCGTCGGCCCGCTCCTCGGCGTCGGCCTCGGCCTTGGCCAGGGCCAGCACCTCGGCTTTGAGACTGCCCTTGGGCGTGTGGAAGCGCTCGTACTCGGCCCGAGCCAGCTCGACCAGCGTGGCTTCGCGCTCGCCGGCCAATGCCCCCGCGGCGGCGGCATCGAGGGCGGCGGCCAGCGACGTCTGTTCCGACAGGTCGGCCTGGTCGAGCCGGACGCCCTGCTGCAGGCGCAGCGCTCGCCACAGCGGCATGTCGACCGCCTCTTCGAGGATGGCCAGTGCCCGCTCGTGCGCCTCCCGGCCGGTGAGGTTCTCGCGCCGCGGTGCGGTGACGGTGAGGGTGGTGAAGCGGTCGCGGTGGAAGCGCTTGGCGTATGTGAAGCGGTACGGGCCGGCTTCCACGTCGACCTCGATCTCGGCGCCGGCGTCCCGGTGGGCGGGGCGCACGGCCTTGACCGCCCGGTGGGTGC
The DNA here is from genome assembly GCA_035651095.1 of Acidimicrobiales bacterium. Classification (GTDB taxonomy): domain Bacteria; phylum Actinomycetota; class Acidimicrobiia; order Acidimicrobiales; family JAUTXP01; genus DASRGI01. The sequence continues at coordinate 17,071 of DASRGI010000128.1, forward strand.
TGTCGTCCCGGTAGTCGAACAGGAGATCGAGCGACTCGGCCAGGCTGGACTTGCCCACCTCGTTGTCGCCCTGGACCACGGTGACGCCGGCCGGCGCGAACTCGACCTCGTGCTCGGCCACACCCCGGTAGTTGCGCACGCGCAGGCGCAGGATCTTCATGCCGCCCCCCTCGCCAAGCGGTAGAGCAGGCCCAGCGCCGCCTGAGCCTCGGCTGCCACCGCGGGGTCGGCTCCCACGGCTTCGGCCTCGAGCGCCTCCAGCGCGTGCTGGGCGAAGCCGCTGAGGCCCAGGGTGGACTGATCGTCGGCGTCGGGGGCGACGACCATGCCGGCGCCCCAGACGTCGAGGGCGGCGAAGCGGTCGGCGGCGGCGGCCAGCACTTGGTCGAGTCGGGCCTGCTCCCGCAGGGTGAGCAGGCCGGCGAGGTCGAGCCGGAGGACGGTCTCGTCCTTGGCCGGGAGGTCCTGCAACCAGCTGGCGAGGGCGTCGACATCGGCGGGCCCGTCCAGCGTGAAGGCCTGGCGCACGAAGGCCCAGCGGCCGATGTGGTGGCGGGTGACATTGGCGCTGCCGTCGCCGAGGTCGACCACGAGGACGTTGCCCGGATCGACCTCGTCGAAATCGGTGGCCTCGGGCGCGCCCGAGTACCAGATGCGGCCGGTGCCGCCCACTGCGGTGGTGGAGTGGCGATCGCCCAGGGCCACGTAGTGGATGCGGGCCGCAGCCAGGGCAGCTTCGAGCGGGGCCACGCTGATGAGGGCAGGGTTGTCCCGGTCGGGCGACAGGACGTCGACCGCGCCGTGGCCGACCACGATGCGGGTGGTCCCGTCGGCCGGGAGGGCGGCCGCGGCCTGGCCCACGAGGTCGGCCAGCGGGCGTTTGGACGTCCACGGTGCGGCTACCAGCTCCACCCCAGGCGCCACGGACAGTGGGACAGCCTGGGCGAGAACGGTCACGTTCGGTGGCTGCCGGGCGGCGAAGGCGGGCGAGGTGAGCACGGAGCCGGCGTCCAACGGGTCGTGATTGCCGGGGAGGAGGTACACGGGCACGGGCACGTCGGCCAGGGCCTCGAGGGTGCGGGCCACCACCCGGCGGTCGACCTGGTTGGCCTCGAACACGTCCCCGCACACCACCACGAACTGGCAGCCTTCGGCCGCGGCCAGCCGACCCAGGGCCCGCACCGCTTCGATGCGTGCCTGGGTGAAGCGGGGCTGCTCCTCGGCGGTGAGGTACCGCCGGGTCATCCCCAGCTGCAGATCGGCTGTGTGGAGGAACCGGACCATCACTGGTGGACGGTACAGAGGGGGTGTAACAGTGACGCGGACCCCTGCCTGGAAGGAGGCTGCAGTGCCCGACCGGCTGGCCCGGCTCACCAACCTCGTCGCCCTGCTGCTCAACGCCCGGCGGCCGCTCACGTTGGAGGAGATCGCCGCGGAGTTGGACCCTGAGGCGCCCTATCCGGGGGCGGACGAGGCCCGGCGCCAGGCGTTCGAGCGGGACAAGCGGGTGCTGCGGGAGGAGGGCATCCCCGTCGAGGCCGTGTCGCTGGACGGCGAGGGGGGCCGGGTGGGCTACCGGATCCGGCCCGAGGAGTACCAGCTTCCTGACCTGGATCTGACCGCCGATGAGCGCATTGCCCTCCACCTGGCCCTCGCTGCTGTGCCCCTGGCCGGCGGGTGGGGGACGGCGGCCGGGTGGAAGCTGGATGGGGGCGATGGCGGCGCCGGCGGCGCTGGGGCGGCGGGCGACGGCGTGCCCGATGTCGCTGCCCTGGCCGCCCTGCCCTCGGTCGAGGCACTGCCCTCGCTGTTCGACGGCTGGCGTCGGCGGGCGCCCGTGTCGTTCGGGTACCACGGCGAGGAGCGGACCATCGACCCGTACGGGCTGCTCTTCAGGGACGGGTTCTGGTATGTGGTGGGGCACGACCACGCCCGGGAGGCCCTGCGCCGGTTCCGGGCCGACCGCATCGAGGGCAAGGTGCGGGTGGGGGCGCCGGGGGAATTCGAGGTGCCTGAGGGGTTCGATCCTGCCGCCACCCTGCCGGGTCAGCCCTTCCGAGTGGGCGAGGGCGAGGCCGTGGACGTCGACGTGGCGGTGGACGCGGTGCTGGCCGCCAAGGTCACCGCTGAGGTGGGGGAGCCGGCGGTGCGGGAGTGGCGGCCGGACGGGTCGGTGGTGGTCCGGGTGGGGGTGACCAACCGGGCCGGGCTGCGGTCGTGGGTGCTCGGCATGCTCGATCACGCCGAGGTCCTGGGCCCACCCGAGGTCAGGGAGGACGTGGCCGGGTGGCTGCGGGCTGTGGCCGGAGCGAACGCCGGGGCCGCCTCGTGAGCCGGGGCCCGGACGCCGGCGAGCGGCTGCGCCGGCTGCTGGCCATCATGCCCTGGCTGGCAGCACGAGGGACGGCGACGTTCGAAGAGATCGGCGAGCGGTTCGGGATGGACGTGGCCACCGTCGAGAACGAGCTCTTGCTGGCCGCGTGCTGCGGCCTGCCGCCCTACTCACCCGATCAGTTGATCGAACTGGTCGTGGACGAGCATGGAGTGACGGCCAACGTGCCGGACTACTTCCGGCGGCCGCTGCACCTCACGGCTGCTGACGGGTTCGCCATGCTCGCGGCCGGGCAGGCCCTCTTGGCGGTGCCAGGGGCGGACGAGCCCACGTCCGATGCGGGCTCGAGTTCGGGCTCGGGCTCGGGCAGGCGCGGTCCGCTGGCCAGCGCTCTGGACAAGCTGGCCGACGTGCTGGGCGGGTCGCGAGGCGTGGCCGTGGAGTTGGATGCCCCCCCGTTGCTGGCCGACCTGCGCTCAGCCGCCGACGACGCCGAGCGGGTGGAGGTCGACTACTACTCGGCCTCGCGCGACGAGGTCACGACCCGGGCCATCGACCCGTTCGCCGTGTTCGCCGAGCGCGGCCACTGGTATGTGTCGGCCTACTGCCACCGGGCCGACGCCGTGCTGCACTTCCGCGTGGACCGGATGCGCTCCGTGCGTCCCACCGGGGAGCACTTCGAGCGCCCGGACCCGGCCTCGGCCGCGGTGCCGGGCGCGGTGTTCCGGCCCGGCCCTGGTATGGAGCAGGCCACGGTGGTGCTGCCGGCCGCCGCCCGATGGGTCGTCGAGACGTACCCCACCACCTCGGTGGAGGACCTGCCCGACGGCTCGCTGCGGGTGGTGCTGCCGGTGAGCGGGCGGGCCTGGCTGGAGCGCGTCTTGTTGCGAGTCGGTCCCGAGGCGCGCGTCGAAGGGCCCCCGGAGCTGGCCGACGTGGGGCGGCGGGCAGCCGCTCGGGTGCTGGCCCGCTACGCGGGCGCGACGGACTGACCCGGCCAGCGGGCGCTGTCCAAGTGGGGCGGGGCCGCGTGCCACCGCAGTGCGGCCAGGCGCCGGGCCAGGGCGGCGTCGCTGGCCACATAGCGGGTCAGCTCGGCCGGGGCCAGGTCGTGAATGCGGGCGCGGTCGACCTCGACCGGTTCCAGGCCGAAGAACCGGGCCATCGACTTGAGCGAGCAGCTGAGGAGTACGGCTCGGCTGACCTCCCTGAACAGGTGATAGGCGTCGAGGTGGGTGTGACGCCCCCACGAGGCGCGATACGCACCCGCATGCCCGGGCAGCGGGCTGCGTACCTCGATGGCCGGATCCAGGGCCAGACGGAGGCCGAGGGGGATGCCGGCGCGGGCAGCCCGATCGGCGAGGAAGGGGAGGTCGAATCCCGAGCCGTACCAGGTGACGAGCGCCCCTGGCCTAAGGCGGCCGAGCAGGGCATCCAGCTCGGCGAGGAGGTGGGGCTCGTCACCGGTGACCACGACGGTCTCCCGCGCGCTGGAGACGGCCACGGCCACGATGGCGGCGGCCCGGGGGTCGAGGCCCCCGGACGAGGTGTCGGTTTCGATATCGAGCCCGTAGAGCGGAAGGGGCGGCCCCATGCACGGGTGACGGGTTGCGAGGCCCCGGCCACGTGGGGCGAGTGACGGCACGAAGGGGACTGTACAAAGGGGGTGTAACAGCGATGGGGGATCGGGGCGGCGGCGGGCGGGCAGCGGGCGGTCCGGATCGGCCGGCCAGGTGAACGCGTTCTCGTTGCGCTGACGCCCGGATAGCCGGCATTTTCGTTACGAGAATGCTTTCACAAGGGGGCGGGGGTGGAGCGGGCGAGCGAGAGCTCAGAAGTCGAGGGCGCTGAGCTCGGGCACGGTGTGTTGGGCGCGGGACACGGCTTCGCGCCAGCGGTCCCGGTCCACCCGCCGGCCGCTGGGCTCGACCACGGCCCGGGCCTTCCACGTCGAGGCGATCTCCTCCTCGTCGGCCCACACGCCCACGGCCATGCCCGCCAGGTACGCCGCCCCCAGCGTGGTGGCCTCCAGCACGGGTGACACCTCGACGGGCCGCCCGGCGGCGTCGGCCAGGGCCTGCACGAACACCTCGTTGGCGCTCATGCCCCCGTCCACCCGCAACGACTCGATGGGCACGCCCCCGTCGATGACGGCGGCCTCGACCAGGTCGGCCCCCCGGTGGGCCACGCCCTCCAGCACAGCCCGCACCAGCTCGGGGCGGCCCGTGCCCCGGGTCAGGCCCAGCAACGTGCCCCGGGCCCCGAAGTCCCACAGGGGCGTGCCCAACCCGAGCAACGCCGGCACGAACCACACGTCGCCCGTGTCGGCGCACTGGGCCGCCACCGAAGCCGAGTCAGCCGACGACTCCAGTACGCCGAGGTCGTCCCGCAGCCACTCCACGCACGTGCCCGCGGAGAGCATGACCGCCTCGATGCCCCACATGTCCACGCCTCCGCGCCGCCAGGCCACGATCGGGAAGCACCCGCCCGGCCCCCGGGCCGCGAACGCCGGACGCGACGGACCCACGCACAGGTCGAGCATCCCGCCTGTGCCGAACGTGATCTTGGCCAGCCCCGGCCGCACGCACCCCTGGCCGACCAACGACGCCTGTTGGTCCCCGGCGATCCCGGCGATGACGGGTGCTCCCGGCAGCGCGGTGGCCGCCCCCACCACGCCCGACGAGTCGACGATCGTGGGCAGCACCGACGCGGGAATGCGCAGCGCGTCCAATACCGCCGTGTCCCAGCCGGACGCGTCGCCGTGGACGAGGCCGGTGACGGCCGCGTTCGACGCGTCGGTGACGTGCACCGAACCCTCGGACAGCACCCACGCCACCCACGTGTCGACGGTGCCGAAGCACAGGTCCCGCGACCGGTCGGCGTCCCAGATGTCGAGCAGGGCGGCCACCTTGGTGGCCGATGCGTTGGGCGCGACCCGGATGCCCTGGGCCTGGAGCATGAGGCACATGCCGACCGTGCGCAGGTCCTGCCAGCCGATGCCGGGGCCGACGGGTTCGCCCGTGGCCCGGTCCCACACGATGGACGAGGCTCGCTGGTTGGCGATGCCGACGGCCCGGATGGGATGGCCGCCGCCCCCCGACGCAACCGACGCAGCCGACGCAGCCGACGCCGAAGCTGCCTGAGCCACCTCCAGCACCGCCGCCCGCATCTCGGCGGCGTCGAACTCCACGAACGACGGCACCGGTGACGACGGCAGCACCTGCCGGTAGTGCACGTGCTCGACGGCACCGTCGGGCGACACCACCGCGGCCCGCACGCCGCTGGTGCCCACGTCGACCACGAGGACGCTCACGCCGCCGAGCCCGCCCGTCCCCGCCGCCGGGTGGCGACGTACCCGCCCAGGATCCCGAGCGACACCGTGATCTGCCCGACCAGCACCAGCCGCACCACGAACGCCAGCGTGATGGGATCGCCGGTGACGAGGTGCCGGAACACCGTGTAGACGACCAGCCCGCCGAAGGCCAGGCCCGCCGCCGCGGCCGCGTGCAGCAAGGCCGAGCGGGGGCGCTGGCGGCCGGCGTTGTACCCGCACAGCCCGAAGCCCAAGAAGATGGCGAGCACGCTGACCACCCAGAGGTTCGACTCCCGCCCCTCCAGGTCGTTGCCCTTCAACAGCCGCACCACCACCACGGGCGGCAGGGCGACGATGAGCGCCACCAAGGCACCGCGCAGGGCGACCCGCCAGTCGACGGAACCGGAACGCTCTCTCACCACGGCGACGTTCCGAACGGCGAGGCCAGGCCCAGCTTGCCCGGGTTGAGGATGCCGGCCGGGTCGAGGGCGCCCTTGACCGACGCCAGCACGCCGAACGCCGAGCCCAGCGTGTCGGCCATGTACCGCCCCCGGTTGAGGCCCACGCCGTGGTGGTGCGACAGGGCGCCCCCCGCCTCCAACGTCACCCGCGTCACCGCGTCCCATGCCTCCCGGTAGAACTCGTCCCCATCCTCGCGCTGGCCGGCGAACGTGAAGTACAGGCAAGCGCCGTCGGTGTAGGCGTGCGACTGGTGGGCGCTCACCACCCACGCTCCCTTCACCGCCTTCACCGCGGCCAGCGCGCCCTCGTAGATCACGGGCAGGGCCGACCAGCGGGCCGCGATCTCGCACGTGTCGACCACGATGCCCTGGCGCACGACCTGCTCCAACGCAGACACGTCGTTGCGATGCGACATCCAGCGCTCGACCAACGCCTCGTCCTCGCGTCGCCCGGTGCGGCACTCCTCGCCCACCACCGCCAAGGTGGCCTCGACCAACGACTCGTCACCCTCGTCGAGCACGATCAGCAGGTGGCGGCTGTCGTCCTCCAGCGCGAAGTTGCGGGCCGACTCGCGGTCGTCGTACAACCGCAGCACGGCCGGTGTGGCACCCCGGCGCAGCGCCCGGCGGCACGCCTCCAAGCCCTCCTCGAACGACGAGAACGACCAGGCCGCGCGCTGCTCAACGGGCGGCAGCGGGTGCACGCGCAGGCGGGCCTCGGTGATGACGCCGAGCGTTCCCTCACTGCCGACGAACAGCTGGTTCAGGTCGGGCCCGGCCGCCGAGCGAGGACCGCGCCCACCCGTGCGCACCACCGACCCGTCGGCGAGCACGACCTCCAGGCCGACGACCATGTCCTCGATCTTCCCGTACCGCGTGGAGTACTGGCCGGCGGACCGGCAGGCCAGCCACCCGCCCACCGTGGAGAGGGCGATGGACTGGGGCCAGTGGCCCAGCGTGACCTTGTGGGCGGAACGCAACTCGTCCTCGAGCACGTCGCCGAAGGTGCCGGCCCGCACGTCGAGCAGGAGGGACCGGTCGTCGACGCCGACGATGCCGCTCAACGCACACAGGTCGAGAGCGACGCCGCCGAAGACGGGGATCGACCCGCCGCAGACGCCGCTGCGACCGGCCATGGCGGTGACGGGGACGCGCGCCTCGTTGCACACACGCAGCACGCCGGCCACCTCTTCGGTCGACGCGGGCCGGGCCACCACGCCCGGCAGCGCCGGGACCTCGCCCCGCACCGCCCACGTCAAGGTCAGCGGCCACCAGTCCCGACCGTGGTCGGCGTCGCCCTCCGTCACCGACGAGCACACGCCCCGCATCCGCTCCACCAATGCGGCATCCACCGGCCGGCCCGGGAACCGCGTGGTGATGGCCTGGTCGGGCAGGTCGATGGGCGGCGTGGGCTCGCCCCGGTTGGCGTTCACGGCATGACCTCCGCAGGGGGCAGGCCGGCCGCATCCCGCTCGTGGACCGCCAGCGCGGTGAAGGCGGCGACCTGGGCGTCCACGTCACCGGCCGACCAACCCAACTCGGGCGCCACGAGCGTGGCGACGTCGCGGGCCGCCGCCACCGACGCGTCCCGCGCCAGCAACAGCGCCCGCGTGCGCCGGGACAGCACGTCCTCCAACGTGTGGGCCATCTCGTAGCGCGCCGCGTACACGGCCTCCGCTCGCACGTAGGGCAACCCCGGCACCAACGGCGCCCCCAACGAGGGGTTGGCCTCGATCATGACGGACACGACGCGGGCCTCGCTCCCGTACCGCGACCGCAGGTGCTCGTCCTCGATGCGGGCGAAGCCCTCGGCGCCTCGCAGCGGCAGCCGGCGGGTGGGGGAGGGGCGCAGCCGCCGGGCGTTCTGGCCCAACGCGCGCAACACCTCGTCGACGGTGTCGGCCGCCATCTTGCGGTACGTCGTGAGCTTGCCGCCGGTGACGGTGACGACCCCGCCGGCCGACGTCGTCACCCGGTGGCGCCGGGACAGATCGGCCGTGCGCTCGCTGCCCGCCCGGGCCACGAGCGGCCGCAGCCCGGCCCATGTGCCCAGCACGTCGGACGCGGTCAACGGCGCGCGGACGAACGTGTTGATCGCGCCCAGCACGTAGGCCACGTCCTCCGGCGTGCACTGGGGGTCGTCGAGGGAGCCCTCGTAGTCGGTGTCGGTGGTGCCCAGGTACACCCGGTCGTCCCACGGGACGACGAAGATCGAGCGCCGGTCCTTGGGCACGGGGATGACGACGGCGATGTCGCACTCGACCTTCTCCCGAGGCACGGCCAGGTGCACGCCCTTGGCCGGGCGGAGCATGCCCGTTCCCTGGCCTTCGTCCATGGCCCGCACCTCGTCGGCCCACACGCCGGCCGCGTTGACGACGACCCCGGCCCGCACCTCGGTGCCATCCTCCAGAACCGCGCCCCGCACGGCACTCCCGCCGTCCCGCAAGAGCCCGACCACCGGCGCGTAGTTGGCGGCCACGGCACCATGGTCGAGCACCGCGGTGCGCAACACCGTCAACGTCAGCCGAGCGTCGTCGGCCCGGGCGTCGTAGTAGATGAAGCCGGCGGCGAGCAGGTCGTCTTTCAGCGACGGCATGTGGGCCATGGCCTGCTCGACGGACACCCGCTTGTGGCGGCGGCCGATGCGTACACCACCGGTGAGGTCGTACAACCACAAGGCGGTCGAGTAGGCCTTGGCCACCGTCTTGTTGACCATGCCCTCCTTGCCGAACAGCGGGATGAGGAAGGGCAGCACCGACACGAGGTGGGGTGCGTTGTCGAGCAGCCGCTGGCGCTCGGCCAAGTTCTCGTAGACGAGCCGGAACTCCTTCTGCTGCAGGTAACGCAGCCCGCCGTGCACCAGCTTCGACGACTTGGAGGAGGTTCCCGAGGCGAAGTCCCGCCGTTCGACCAGGGCCGTGCGCAACCCCCGGGCAGCAGCGTCGAGGGCCACGCCCGCCCCGGTGATCCCGCCTCCGATGACGAGCACGTCGAACTCATCCGATCCCAGCCGGGCGAGGGACGAAGCCCGGTCGAAGGCGGGCGGCGGGGTCACTGCGAAAGCTCGTGGTAGGGCGTTCTGAATCCCTGCCTCAGCAGCGTGCGGGCCGGGCTTCGGTCCTTGAAGAGGATGGCGATGGCGAGGATGACATAGACGGCGGACACGATCACCCGCTCGGCGCCGTGCCACTGCTCGGGCACGACCGCGCCGATGAGGAACTGCGCCCAGAAGAGGGCGAACAGGGTGAGGGCCTCTTTGTTCGACATGGACAGGTTCACCAGGATGGCCACAGCGAACAACGATTGGGCCCCGGTGAGCAAGAGCTCTTCGCGCTGCTGGGCGATGATGGGCAGGCCGTGGAGCCCCTTGGCCGAGATGGCGAAGGCGATCGGGAGGGTGCCCACGAGCAGCGTCCACTGGTTGACCTTGGACGACACCAGCGTTCCCAGGCCGGCGTTGGTGTTGAGCCGCCAGGCGAACATGCCCGCCAGCAACAGCTCTGGCGCTTCCGACGCCAGCGGTGCCAGCCACTGCACGAGCAGGAACTCGCTGATGTGGAACGACTGCCCGGTGGCCACCAGAGCGCTGGCGAAGTGCTCGGCCGTGAGCAGGATGGCGCCCGCCGAGTAGAGAAACAGGAGGATGACGCCGGTCCGGCGCTTGGCCACCGACATGCCGCCGATCATGGCCGCGGGCCCGATCAGGTGGGGCTCTTCCGCCGGCGCCCGGGAGATGCGGATGGTGTAGGCCACGAAGATGGCCACCAGCACGGCCGCGTCGAACAGCGTGATCGTCCGCTTGAGGGGAAGGGTGAGCGAGTACACAGTGGCGAGCATCAGGTACGACAGCTCCACCGAGTGCGACCGCTCCAGCACGATCTCCGTGTGGCGCTGGCCCCGCTGGCGCCACCGGTACCAGGCGACGAAGGCCACCAGCGTCCAGCCCACACCGATGAGCAACCGGTTGGCGCCCGTCATGTTGGCCAGCGCCAGGGAACAGGGCGACTCCACCTTGGCAGCGATGTCGGCCGCCGACCGGCAGGCGGCACCGAATTCCTGGACGGCCGCGCCTCCCTTGTGCGCGAAGACCAGGTCGACGGCGTACTCGGGCAGCACGGCGATGAAGGCGAGCAGGGCGATGGCCAGGCCGGCCGAGATGTCGAGTTGGGCCACCTCGGCGGCCCACGAGAGGAGAAAGGCCGACCCCACGATGGTGAGCCCGAACAGCACGGCCTCGACCGAGTGGCCCAGGTGGGGGCTGGTGAACCGGACAATCAGGCCGGGAAGGGTGACTGCGATAGCGGCGACGAGGGTGAGGCTGTTGCGAGCCGAATGCCGTCCGCCGCTGACGATGTCCTGCCGAGTCGTCGTCATGACCGCCGCATCCTAGGGGCGGCCCACTCGAGCACCGGCGCGGCTAATCAGCAATAATTGTTGATTAACAACACGTGCATGCTAGGGTGGCGATCGCCGTGAAGACCCCCGCCGAGCTCACCGAGTTGTTTCGTGACCGCGGTCTGAAGGTCACGCCCCAGAGGCAGTGCATCTTCCGCCTCCTGCAGGGCAACCAGGTGCACCCGACGGCCGAGTCGGTGTACGGCGCAGCCCGGGAGGAGTTGCCCACCATCTCCTTGCGAACGGTCTACCAGACGCTGTCGGACCTGCAGCACATGGGCGAGATCCAGCAGCTGGACCTGGGCACGGGGTCCATGCGTTTCGATCCGAACACCGACGCGCATCATCACATGGTGTGCCATCAGTGCGGGAAAGTCCGCGACGTGTATGCGGAGTTCCCCGGGATCGAGCTCCCGCGAGGGCGGGACACGGGGTTCGCGGTCACGGACGTGGAAGTGGTCTTCCGCGGGCTGTGCGACGAGTGTCAACCACGCACGAGAGATACGAGGAAGGTTAGGTATGGCTGAGTTGAAGGGCACCAAGACCGAGGAGAACCTGAAGGAGGCGTTCGCCGGCGAGTCGCAGGCGAACCGTCGCTACCTCTACTTCGCCCAGAAGGCGGACGTGGAGGGCTACCCGGATGTCGCCGCCCTGTTCCGGTCGGTGGCAGAGGGCGAGACGGGCCATGCCTTCGGCCACTTCGACTACCTGGCAGAAGTGGGCGACCCGGTGACTGGCGTTCCCGTCGGCCCCACCGAGGACAACCTGAAGTCCGCCATCGAGGGCGAGACCTACGAGTACACGGAGATGTACCCGGGCTTCGCTCGCACCGCGCGCGACGAGGGCTTCGACCAGGTGTCCGAATGGTTCGAGACGCTGGCTCGGGCCGAGAAGAGCCACGCCGGCCGCTTCACGCAGGGCCTCCAGGCAATCTCCTAATTCCCGAGTTGGTTGCGGGTCCGGGCCTCTCGGGGTCCGGGCCCGCGCCGCGCACGAGGAGCGCTGTTGTGACCACTACGTACGACTTCCGGCACCCCGCCTACTTCGACGAGACCGACCTCCGCCACGAGCTGACGCGGGTGTACGACCTGTGCCACGGCTGCCGGATGTGCTTCAACCTGTGCCCGTCGTTCCCGACGTTGTTCGACTACGCCGACAAGTACGACGGCGACGTCGAGCAGATGACGCCTGCCGAGCAGGACCACGTGGTCGACGAGTGCTACCAGTGCAAGATCTGTTATGTGAAGTGCCCGTACATACCGCCGCACGAGTGGGAGCTCGACTTCCCGCGGCTGATGATGCGGGCCGAGGCCGTGCGCCACAAGAACGGCAGCACGCCCATCACCGAGCGCGTGGCCATCCACGCCATGGGCCGGCCCGACCTGTTGGGCAAGGTGGCGTCGGGCCCGATGGCGGCCATCGCCAACAAGTCGCTCGAGTCCAAGCCCATGCGCAAGATCATCGAGAAGGCGGCGGGCATCGCCGCCGATCGCCTGCTGCCGCCGTACACCAAGCAGCGCTTCACCACCTGGTTCAAGAACCGGGCCAAGACGGCGCTGGGCCGCAACCGCCAGGCGGGCGCCGCCGTGTTCCCCACCTGCTTCGTGGAGTACATGGAGCCGGCGATCGGCCAGGACCTGGTGCGGGTGTACGAGCGCAACGGCGTGGAGTGCACGCTGGCCGGCACCACGTCGTGCTGCGCGGCGCCGCTGCTGCACGGCGGCGACGTCGACAACTTCGTCAAGGCGGCCAAGGAGAACGTGGCCAAGCTGGCCGAGAGCGTGCGCGAGGGCAAGGACATCGTCGTGCCCCAACCCACATGCGGCTACGTCCTCAAGAAGGACTACGTCAACTACGTCGGTGGGCCCGAGGCCGAGTTGGTGGCAGCCCACACGTACGACGCGGCCGAGTACCTCGTGAAGCTGCACCGCGACGAGGGAACCGAGCTGGACACGACCTTCGAGGGCGAGGTGCCCGAGTCCGTCACGTACCACGTGGCCTGCCACCTGCAAGCCCAGAACATCGGGCTCAAGAGCCGGGACCTCATGAAGCTCACCGGTACCAAGGTCACGCTCGTCAACAAGTGCTCCGGCATCGACGGCACCTGGGGCTACCGGGCCGACAACTACGAACTGGCCCGCAAGGTGGCGGCCCCCCTGGCCGACGCCATCCAGAAGGCGGCGCCCAACGAGGCCGATGTCGTCACCGGCGACTGCCACCTGGCCAACGGGGCCATCACCCAGGAGACGGGCAAGCGGCCGTTGCACCCGATCCAGTTCATGGCCCGCGCCTACGGCATCCCCGAAGAAGGAGGGCGAGGATGGGGCAGAAGCTGAGCCTCGCCGACATCGCCGACCTGCGCGCCTACGAGCGGGAGCGCGACGAATTCCGCGACCGGGTCATCGCCCTGAAGCGGGTCCGGCGGGTGTCCGTCGGCCCCGTCGTCACCCTGGTGTTCGAGAACCGGGACACCATCCGCTTTCAGATCCAGGAGATGGCCCGGGCCGAGCGCATGCTGTCGGACGAGCAGATCCAGACGGAGCTGGACGTCTACAACCCGCTGATCCCCGACGCCGGCGAGCTGTCGGCCACGCTGTTCGTCGAACTGACCTCCAAGGACCAGATGGTCGAGTGGCTGCCCAAGCTGGTCGGCGTGGAGCGGGCGGTCGAGCTGGTGATCGGTGAGGGGCCCAGCCGCGTGGTGGTGCGCTGCGACGTGGAGGAGGCCCACGCCGAGCAGCTCACGCGGGAGGACGTCACCGCGTCCGTCCACTACGTGCGGTTCACGCTCACGCCCGAGCAGGTGGAGCGCTTCGCCACCGAACCGGTGGTGTTGGCCGTCAACCACCCGAACTACGCAGAGGGGACGAGGTTCTCCGAGGACACGAAGGTCGCCCTCCTGGCCGACTTGGGGGGGTAGGTTCGGGACATGCGACGGATCGTCATGTTTCCTGCCTTGCTGGTGTCGCTCGCCCTGGTTGCAGGCGCGTGCGGCGGCAGCAAGAAGACAGCCGCCACCACGACCACCACCACGACGGCACCCACCACCACGTCGACCACCGCGGCCGCCACCCTCACCTCGACCGACAAGGTGGCCGTGTTCCTCGACGGGACCGTGCTCACCCCGGCGGAGGTGCAGGCGGCCCTGGGCCTGGCCGCGGCCCCCACGGTGTACCCGGGGACGGCGTCCTCGCCGCCCCCGCCCCAGGGCCCGCTGTCGCTCAAGGGCATCGTCGCCGTCTTCCCGTCGCCCGCCTACGAGGGGCTCCTCCAGCAGGGTGAGGCCTCGGTGGGGGCCAACCACACCTACCTGGTCGCCGGCGGGCCGTACACGGTGAACGTCCTGGCTGTGAAGTTCAAGAGCGGCGACACCGGCCGGCTGTTCGTCAGCTCGGCCACGTCGACGGCCGTGTCGTTCGGCGGGGCCCAGCAGACCCAGCACCCTGAGCTGAGCATTGGTACCCAGCCCAATGGCGTGCTGCGGGTTCCCCCCACGCCGCCCGCCACGAACGAGCAGGTGGTGGTCGGAGCGCTGTACCAGGATGGGGTGTACTACCTCGTTTCCGCAGGCGCTGCACCGGGCAAGGTGGCGGACGACATCGTCATCAAGGTCCTCAAGGCCCAGGACGCCAAGTACCAGGGCAAGAAGTCGTCCCTGCCCACCAGTTGAATCGCTCAGGCTTCCAGCCTGTTTGTCCGATTACCCCAGCGAATGGCAGGGTACGGAGCCAGCGCAACTTTTCGCACCAGGCAACGCACCACGCACAGCACGTAGAGGAAGTGATCCCGAGTCATGGATTTGTCCTGGCGGCACCGGGCCGCCTGCCGGGGAGTGGACCCCGATGTCTTCTATCCGGTCTCTGACGAGGAGGCCGAGGCGGCCAAGGCCGTCTGCAACGCGTGCCCCGTGCGCCAGCCCTGCCTGGAGTACGCGCTTGCCAACCGCGAGCGCGACGGCGTCTGGGGAGGCGCCACCGAGCGGGAGCGCCGGCGGATGATCCGCCAGCGGCGCAAGACCGCCTAGCCCTCGCGAGCCCTCGCGAGCCCTCGCCTCGCCCACCCTCGTCACGCGGCCAGCTGCGCGGCCACGCCGATCGCGCCTCCCGCCAGGACGGCCACGTACAGGGCGGCGCCCACCCCCTTGTCGAGCGCGGCCGTCGCGGTCGACGTCCGCAGGACGGGCGCGTGCCCGGGCGCCAGGGCGAACAGCTTCCGTTCGGCGGGCACGAGCAGTTCGTCGACGAGCTGGCGGCCGTCATTGGGCCGCTGGAGCGAGCGCGTCAACGACTCGGAGAGGTTCTTGACCACCCGGGGGGTCTGGCTGACCACCGCTCCGGTGGGCGCGAGGGTGATGACGTAGGCAGTGACGAGGGCGGCGGCGGCATACCCGGCGGCGATGCTGGCCACCAGCACGGCGAGCACGCCGGCCACGGTGACGCCCTGCAGCGCGGCGTTGCCCGTCACGGCCCCGACGGCGTTGGCGGCCTGCACGCCGCCTTTCAGGGCGTGCGCGGCCTTGCCGTAGAAGTCGTCGTGCGAGGCGCCTTCCAGGAACGACGTGACCTTGTCCGCACCGGGTGAGCGGGCCGCCTTCAGGGCCGCCTGGGCCGCCGCCGCGCTCCGGCACACGTCGTTGGCGACCTCGTACGCCCACGGTTGACCCGCAGACCGGATGCGGGCAGCTTGGTAGGCGGCAAGGAGTCGGTCCACGGCGGCCTCGAGGGCCTGGTCGTGATCGGCCCGGACCGCGCCGCACACCGGGCACGCAGCCGCGCCGGTGACGACATGGCCTGCCGGGCACACCCAGGTCGGCAGTGCGTCCATCCTCGACCCCCCTGGTCGCCGTCCTGCGGCGATGGTCGCACACGGCGACGGGGTTTTCACTGGGATCTTCTGGCCCTCGGCGTCAGCGCGACGAGACCGGGGCGGGCTCCTCGAGCCACACCACGGCGAAGCCCAACCAGCCCAGGATGAGGCCGAAGAACGCGCCCATCCCCGGGCCGAGGCCCTTGCGGGACGCCAGCGAGGCGCTGGCGGCGATGGGCGCGGCCCAGAAGGCGCCCGCACCCAGGAAGAGGGTCACCACGATCACGAGACCAGCACCCAGCTTCCCCATCAGGACCAGGTTGCCATCGAGACCCAGGGTGCCGCCCGGTTAGCCTCACGGCATGGATTTCGACTTGCCCGACGAGCTGCGCGAGCTCCAGCTCACCTGCCGTCGCATCGCCCAGGACAAGGTCAAGCCCCGGGCCCGGGAGATCGACGAAACGGGCGAGTACCCCCAGGATCTGTTCGAGGTGTTCCGGGACGCCGGCCTCCTGGGGCTGTGCATCCCCGACGAGTACGGGGGCTCGGGCGCCGGCATCCTCGGCCTCGCCATCGCCATCGAGGAGGTGGCCAAGTACTCCAACGCGGCGGCCCTCATGCTTCTCCTCACCCGCCTGCCCACCGGCGCGGTGATGATCGCCGGGTCCGAGGAGCAGAAGAAGCAGTACCTCCCGGGCATCGCCAGCGGCGAGCAGCGCAGCGCCTTCGGGCTGTCCGAACCGCAGGCGGGGTCCGACGTCATGGGCATGCGCACCAAGGCCGTGCCCGACGGCGAGGGTGGCTGGATCCTCAACGGCGTGAAGTGCTGGATGTCGGGCGTGGTCCAGGCCGACTGGTACACGGTGTTCGCCAAGACGTCGACCGACGTTTCCGCCCGCAACCACGACTCCATCACCGCCTTCATCGTGGAGCGGCAGTGGGACGGCGTCGAGGTCGGCTCCACCGACCGCAAGATGGGCGTGCGGGGCGTCGACACCGGTGAGCTGCTCCTCACCGACGTGCGCGTGCCCGCCCAGAACGTCATCGGCGACGTGGGCGGGTTCCGCCTGGCCATGCTCGGCCTCAACGCCATGCGGCCCATCGTGGCCGCCCGCGGTATCGGCCTGGCCGAAGGCGCCTTGATGTACGCCACCGAGTACGCCCAGGAACGGGCCATGTTCGGCAAGGTCGAGGCCGACTTCCAGGGCGTGCAGTGGGAGATCGCCAAGCTGGCCACCGAGATCGAGGCCGCCCGCCTGCTCACCTACCGGGCCGCGTGGATGGCGGACCGGGGCCAGTTCACCAAGGAGTGGGTGCCCTACCTCTCGATGAGCAAGTACTACGCCACCGAGCTGGCCGTACGGGCTTCGGGGATGGCCGTCCAGCTGCTCGGTGCAGCCGGGTACATGAAGGACCACCTCACCGAGCTGTACTACCGGGATGCCCGCCAACTCACCATCGTCGAGGGCACCACCCAGGTGCAGCTGGGCCTCATCGCCCGCGGCGTCCTCGAGAGAGACATCTGGTGGGACTAGGCCTCAACGAGATGGGCGGGTGGCCCGCGGTCATCGGCCAGCTGATGCGCCACGAGTCGCTCACGTCGACCCTGGCCGGCGCCGCCCTGGGCGACATCCTGGACGGGAACGCCACCGACGCCCAGATCGCCGCCTTCGCCATGGGCCTGCGCATGAAGGGCGAGACGATCGAGGAGATGACCGGCCTGGTGCGGGCCATGCTCGACCACGCCGAGCACGTCACCCCGCCGCCCGGCCCCGAGCTCATCGACACGTGCGGCACCGGTGGCGACCGCAGTCATTCCATCAACGTCTCCACCATCGCCGCCTTCGTGGCCGCCGGCGCCGGCGCCCGGGTGTGCAAGCACGGCAACCGGGCCGCCTCCTCGGCCGCCGGTTCGGCCGACGTACTGGAAGTCCTCGGCGTGGTCATCGACCTCGGTCCCGAGGGCGTGGCCCGCTGCATCGCCGAGGCGGGCATGGGCTTTTGCTTCGCCCCCCGCTACCACGCCGCGTCCCGCCACGCCGTGCCCGTGCGGCGGGAGCTGGGCGTGCCCACGGTCTTCAACTTCCTTGGGCCGCTGGCCAACCCCGCCCATGTGCGGCGCCAGGTCGTGGGCGTGTCCGACCCGGCCATGGCCGAGAAGGTCATCGGCGTGCTCGACGCCAACGGCGTGACGCGGGCCATGGTCGTCTACGGCCACGACGGCCTGGACGAGCTGACCACCACCGACACGTCAACCGTCCTCTCCCTGGACGGGGGCGAGGTGCGCACGTTCGTGGTCGACCCAACCGAGCTCGGCCTCCAGCGCACGGTCCTGACCGACCTCCGGGGCGGTGACCCCGCCACCAACGCCGACCTCGCCCGCCGGGTGCTGGACGGCGAGTCCGGGCCTCATCGCGACATCGTGCTCCTCAACGCGGCCGCCGCCATCGTGGTGGCCGGCCTGGCCACGGACCTGGTGGACGGCCTCGCCGCCGCCACCCGATCGGTCGACGGCGGGCAGGCGGGCGAGGTGCTGGAGCGGCTGGTACGGGTGTCGAAGGATGCGGCCGGTTAGCCGTCCCGCCGGTCAGCCGGCCGAGCCCAGGTCCCACATGGCTTCGAGATCATGGCGGCTGTAGGCCTTGAACGCCACCAGCGTGCGGGTGGCGAGGATGCCCTGGCAGTTGGCGATGCCCCGGGTGACGACGTCGGCCAGGTCGTCGTGCTGGCGCACCCGCACCACGGCGATGAGGTCGGCGTCCTGGCCGGCCACGGAGTAGACCTCGGCCACGCCCTCCACGTCGGTGAGCTCCCCAGCCAGGTCGGCGATACGGGCGGGCTCGGCGTCGATGAGGACGAAGGCGTGCAGCATGGGGTGGCACGCTACCCGGCGATGCGGGCCCTGCTCCTTGTCACCCTGCTCGCCGTGCCGGTGGTCCTGACCGCCTGCCAGTCGTCGTCCGAACCCCTCCCGCCGTCGAAGGCGGTGACGACCACGACGACGGCCACCACCGCTCCCGCGCCGGGTGTCGTCACCGGCTCGGTGGACGTGTTCGACCAGGTCGGGAAGGAGAGCATCACCGTGAGCGCGGTCACCATCCTGGGCGCGGTGGCCGGCGGCTGGATGACCGTGCACGTGGACGACGGCGGCCGGCCCGGGGCCGTGGCCGGCCGCACCCACGTGGCCGCCGGCACCACCAAGGACGTGGTCGTGCACGTGAGCCAGGCATCGAGCGACGGTCGCTACTGGCTGGTGCTCCACGTCGACGCGGGCGAGCCCGGCGTCTTCGACTTCCCCGGTCCCGACGTGCCCGTGAAGGCGGGGGCCGACGTGGTGATGAAGGAGATCAAGCTGACGCCCTGAGGCCGGCCCCCCGGGGTTCGTAGCGGGGGAGCCGGGGGAGGAGCGACGACCATTCGCCCTCGCAGGCAAGTACCCGGACCCGCGCCGCCCGGGCGTCCAGCCAGGCGGCCACGGCGCTGACCTCGTCGGCCAGGTGGCGGGGGAGTGGCCCGTCCGTCCACGCCGCGGCGGCGTCGCCGGAGCCGGGGCCGCCGCCGGGGCCGGCCAGGGTCACCTGCCCGCCGTCGGCACCCCACGTCGCCACCAGCCGGCCGCCTTCGAGCACGGCGCCACCCTCGCCCGCCACCTCGACGGTGAGCCGGCCGGCCCGGCGCAGGGCGTCGATCCGCCGCTGCCTGGCCACGGCCCGGGCCAGGGCCGCGGCCCGGTCCCGCATGGTGGCTGCCTCCTCGAAGCGTGCCATGCCGGCCAGCGCCCGCATGCGTTGCTCCAGCGGCCCCAGCAACAGCTCGGGCGACTCGGTGAGGCCCGCCAGCACCTGGTCCACCACGGCCCGGTAGCCCACCTGGGAGATGTCGCCCGAGCACGGGCACGTCGAAACGCCCAGCTGGGCCGGCGCGCACGGCGCCGACCGCAGCAGCTTGGCGCTCACCCGCGTGGTGCAGCGGCGGATGGGCACCGCCGTCTCGATGGCCTCGGCCACCAGGCGAGCGGCGGCCGTCGACCCCAGCGGCCCGAGGTACAGGCACCCGTCGCCCGCCTTGGCCTGGCGGACGACGGACAGCCGGGGGAAGCGCTCGTCCAGCGTGAGCTTGAGGTAGGCGTACTTGCGCCAGTGCTTGGACTGGCGGTTGAAGCGGGGGACCAGGTCGTGGATGAGGCGGACCTCGAGCACCGACGCCTCCAGCTCACCCGTGGTGACCACGTGGTCGATGGTGGCCGTCTCCCGCAGGAGCTGGCCGACCTTGCGGCGCTCGTCGCCCGTGAAGTAGCTGCGCACTCGGCGCCGGAGGTCGACGGCCTTCCCCACGTACAGCACCCGGCCGCCCCCGTCCTTGAAGAGGTACACCCCCGGCTTGCGGGGAAGGGCCGATGCCAGCTTGAGCTTGGCCAGTTGCGGGTGGCCGTGGACGGTGGGCAGATCGAGCAGGTCCTCGAGGGCGAGCACGCCCAGCCTCCCCGCCCGTTCGAGCAGGGCATGGAGGACCTCGCCCGTGGCCAGGGCGTCGTCGAGGGCCCGGTGGGACGGGCGCCGGGCGGTGCGGAAGTGGTCGGCCAGGGTGCCGAGCTTGCAGTTGGGCACCTCGTCGCGCACCAGGCGGCGGGCCAGCGCGCAGGTGTCGACGAAGCGGTGGGGGAGGCGCGCGTAGTGGTGCCGGTGCAGGCTCTCGTTGAGGAAGCCGAGGTCGAAGCGGACGTTGTGGCCGACGAGCACGGCGTCGCCCGCGAACTCGAGAAACGCGGGGAGCACGGCGTCGATCCGGGGCGCGGGCAGCACCATGGCCTGAGTGATGCCGGTGAGGTAGACGATCGGGGGCGGGATGGCCACGCCCGGGTTCACGAGGGTCTGGAACGTCCCCAGGCACTCGCCGCCCCGCAGCTTGACGGCGCCGATCTCGGTGATGGCGTCGGCGTTCGGGGACGCGCCCGTCGTCTCCAGGTCGACCACCACGAAGGTGACGTCGGACAGGGGCGCGCCCATGTCGTCGAAGGACCGCTGCCGCTGTTCCACGGCCCGGCACGGTAACCGAACGTGTGTTCGGGGTGGGGGATCTGCTCAGTCGTCGCCGATGGCGTCGCCGATGAGGCCCAGGGCGGGCGCGCCCAAGGCCAGCAGGGCCTCGTGGAAGCGGCGGTGCTTGTACCGCTTGCCCCATCGAGCCCGGGCCTCGTCCCGCAGGGCCCGGATCTCGAGCTTGCCCCACGTGTAGCGGCCGTAGGTCGGGTCGTAGCTGGCCCGGTTGGCCTCGGCCAGGGCCGCCGGGCCCTTGAGGAAGGCGTCCTGCTCGAAGCGGTGCACCGACTCCTCCAGCGTCATCGATTCGTCGTGCAGCCCGATGGCCGACGCCAGCCGCGTCACCCGGATGAGGGCCTCGATGCACACCCCAATGGTGAAGCGGGGGTCGTCTGCCCGGAAGCCCTCCTCCACGAAGAGTTCCTCGGCGTAGTGGGCCCATCCTTCGATGAAGGCGCCCGAGAAGCACAGCACGCGCACGTCGCTGGTGACCTGGCGCAGCATGCGGCCGTGGGCGTAGTGGCCGGGCGTCACTTCGTGCACGGTGATGGCCGGGAGGGTGGTGCGGCTGAAGACCGACAGCCACTCCTCTTGGGCCTCCGGCGGCCACGCCGGGTCGGGCGGCGTCACGTAGTACCACGACGGGGCGTCGGGTTCCTTGGGCGCGGCCCACGACATCATGGCCATGGCCCACCGCCGGGACTCGGGCGCCGGTCCCACCAGGCACACGCCGCCCGGGTCGGGGAGCAGGTTGTGCTCGATGGTGAAGGCGGTGGCCTCGTCGATCTGAGCCTGGGCTTCGGCGTAGATCTCGTCGGGCGTGGTGGGGTGGTCGGCCAGGAGCTCCTGGACGAGGTCGTTGACCGCGACGCCCGGACGCAGCCGTTCGGCGGCGTCGTCGAGCAGAACCCGCAGGCGGTCGCGCTCGCTGTCGGCCTGGCGGGACAGGCGGCCCAGGTCGACCTGGATGGCGTCGCCCCTGCCCATCAGCTTGATGAGGTTCTGGGCGCCCAGGGCGGGGTCGGGGTCGCCGTGCTCGGCCAATTGCTCGATGTGGGCCACCAGCCGGGCGTGGGCTTCCAGGGCGCGGGCGGTGGCGCCGTCGTCGTCGCCCGGAGACAGCCCGGCACCGAGGCCCTTGGCCGCGTTGGCCAGGGCGGCGGCCACGGGGGCGGGCACCTGGTCGAGCGCTTCGAGAGCCATGTCCACGGCCTCGGGCCACTGGGCCAGGTGGCGGCGCTTGGCCTCCTGGCGCACCTCGGCGGGCGCGTACTCGCGGTCGTAGCAGGCGAGGTCGAGGTTCTCGATGTGGTGGAGGGGGTTGCGCCGGTGGTCCTCCACCTCGCCGAACCACGCCCGCAGGCCGTCCTCCGTGGCCCGGAGCTGGGCCTCGTCGTGCAGGTCGGACTCGTTGGGGCCGTTGCCCAGGCGGGCCAGGTTCTGCTGCACGCCGGCGGGGCTGAGGTCCTGGATCCGGCCGTCGTACTCGTGGAGGCCGGCGTACTCTCGGGCCGCCGCCACGGTCAGGTCGCACACTGCCGTGAGCCGGGGATTCATCGCCCTCGACGGTAGTCTCACTGCCGTGCTCCCTCGACGGTACCGGTGTTCGGCGTGCGGCAACCTCACCCGTTTCGACGTCACGCTCACGCGCCGCACCCGCGCCTTCCATCACTTCACCGTGGGCGGCGAGCTCACCGTGGAGGACGAGTCCGTGCTGTCCGAGACGGTCGAGGAGGTCTCCTGCCGGTGGTGCGGGAGCCCCCGGGCCGTGGAGGAGCTGCGCGAGAGCGAGGTCTGACGCCCGCGCCTTTGCGCGTGCAGTGGTCCCGCGCCGGGCGGGGCAGGTCAGGCGCCGGGGGGTGCGGGGGCCGCTTGCATGAGGTGGTCCACGAGGGCGAGGGCGTTCCAGTACGCCCACGAGC
>DASRGI010000129.1:0-12031 GCA_035651095.1 Acidimicrobiales bacterium
GCAGAAGAACGCGCTCGACTTCCAGCGCACGGTCGACAAGCTGTTCAGCTTCGGCGGGTTCCGGGGCGAGACCGACGACAACCCCATCCACCTGGCTCGGCACTTCCGGTCCATGGCCGGGTTCACCGAGGTCGAGATCACCGACCTGGTGGACGTGGCCGCCGAGGCCCAGGCCGAGGCGGAGGCCGCCTACGCGGCCAACACGCCGGCCGCCGCCCGATAGGGAGCGAGGAACCGGGCTGTTCGCATCGCTCCGCCAGGTCCACGAGGCTTGGGCCTGGGTCGTCATCATCGGCAACGGGCTGGCCGGGCTGTGGGCCCTGGCCGCTCATCGCATCCCCGCGCTGCGCACGCGCGCCCTGTGGTGGTTCATCGGCGCCGCCCAGGTGGCCGTGTTCGTGCAGGTGGCGCTGGGCGTGGGCCTGGTGGCGGGGGAGAAGCTCAAGGCCCCCCAGTTCCACATGTTCTACGGCTTCGTGGCCATCATCGCCGTGGGGATCATCTACTCGTACAAGGACCAGGTCGCCCGCAAGTGGCTGTACGTCCTGTATGGGCTGGGGAGCCTGTTCGTGATGGGCCTCGGCATCCGCGCCCTCCTCGTCGGCCGCACGTAGACGCCGGACCCGCCGCCCCTTGCCGCTCGGTTCGGGGTGGGCTAGAGGTGCACCACCGGGCAGGTGAGCGTACGGGTGATCCCGTCGATGAGCTGCACCTTGCTCACGACCATCCGGCCCAACTCGTCGACCGAGTTGGCCTCGGCCCGCACGATGACGTCGTAGGGCCCGGTGACATCCTCGGCCGACACCACGCCGTCGATGCGCCCGACCTCGTCGGCCACCTGCGCCGCCTTACCGACCTCGGTTTGAATCAGCACGTACGCGCTCACGGCCACAGGTCGTCCTCCTCATGGGATCGGATGCGCGGATCGTAGCGGGGCATATCCGACCTAGCATCGTGCGGATGCGCCGGGCCTGCCTGCTCGTGATGTGCGCCACGGTCGTGGCCACGGCGCTGACGTTCCTGCACGGGTCGCCCACCACGACCGTGGACCCCCACGGCTCCGATGCCGTGAGCGCGCTGGCCAAGGACTCGGGGGCCACACCGTCGATGCTGGCCGTCACCGTGGCTGTCGTGGTCTTGGCCGCCCTGTCGGGGCGCCAGCGTGTGCCGCAGCGGGCCCCGGGAGTGGTACGGACGGGACGCACGGCCTCGACATGCGAGCGAGCGCCGCCCGGCGCGGGCCGCACGCAGGTCGTCGCCATCACCGCCTGAACGTCTCCCGCTTCGAAAGGTCTTCCATGCCCACTGCAGTCCGCGCCGCTCCCGGCGGCACGCCCCATGTCCGAGTCCGGCCCCAGTGGTGGTGGGCGGTCGTCGCCGCCGTCGTCGTGCTGGTGGTCTTCGCCGCCAACCACCTGCTCGCCGGCCCGTCGTTCATCGCCCGCATCACGGTGGTCAACCCCACCGAGTACGCGCTCGACGTGGACGCGGCCAAGCCCGACAAGCCGGCCTGGACGCCCATCGGGACGGCCCGCCAGCGCGGCACCACCGTGCTCGAGCAGGTGATCGACGAGGGCGACCAGTGGGTGTTCCGGTTCCGCACCGAGGGGATCGACGGCGGCGAACTGCGCATGAGCCGCAGCGCCCTGGAGCAGGCCAACTGGCGCATCGAGGTCCCTGCGTCGGTGGGCGACACCCTCCGCGCCGCCGGCGCCGCCCCGACCCCCTGATCGCTACGAAGCGGAGAGGCGCTTTTCCAGGTTGACGAGCTCGTCGCGCAGCGTGGACGGCAGCGTGTCGCCGAACTGGGCGTAGTGCTCCTCGATCAACGGGATCTCGGCCCGCCAGTCGTCGGGGTCGACCTTCAACAGCTCGGCCAGGTCGTCGGCCGACACGGCCAGGCCCTCGGTGTCGAGGTCCTGGGGCCGGGGCACCCAGCCGATGGGCGTCTCGGCGGCGCCGCCTCGCCCATCGGCGGAACCGCTGACCCGCTGGAACACCCACTCGAGCACCCGGCTGTTCTCGCCGTAGCCCGGCCACAGCCACCTGCCGTCGGCGTCCTTGCGGAACCAGTTGACGTAGAAGATCTTCGGCAGCTTGTCGGCCGAGGCCCGAGCGCTGATCGACAGCCAGTGGGCGAAGTAGTCGGCCATGTTGTAGCCGCAGAAGGGGAGCATGGCGAAGGGATCCCGGCGCACCCGGACGGGCCCCTCGGCCGCGGCGGTCGTCTCCGACGCCATGATCGACCCGAGGAACACGCCGTGGTCCCAGTCGAAGGCCTGGGTCACGAGGGGAACGGTGCTCGACCGCCGGCCGCCGAGGAGGATGGCATCGATGGGTACGCCCTGGGGGTCTTCCCACTCGGGGGCGATGGCCGGGTCCTGCGAGGCGGGGGCGGTGAAGCGGGCGTTGGGGTGGGCGGCCGGGGTGCCCGACCCGGGCGTCCAATCCTGGCCCCGCCAGTCGGTGAGGTGGGCGGGCGGCTCGTCGGTCATGCCTTCCCACCACACGTCGCCGTCGTCGGTCAAGGCCGTGTTGGTGAAGATGCAGTTCCCGTCCAGGGTGAGCATGGCGTTGGGGTTGGTCTTGGTGTTGGTGCCCGGTGCCACGCCGAAGAACCCGGCCTCGGGGTTGATGGCCCACAGCCGGCCGTCGGGCCCGAACTTCATCCAGCAGATGTCGTCGCCCACCGTCTCCACCTTCCAACCGGGCAGGGTGGGCACGAGCATGGCCAGGTTGGTCTTGCCGCACGCCGAAGGGAAGGCCCCGGTGACGTACCGGGTGTCGCCCGAGGGCGACGTGAGCTTGAGGATCAGCATGTGCTCGGCCAACCAGCCGTCGTCGCGGGCCATGACCGACGCGATGCGAAGGGCGAAGCACTTCTTGCCCAGGAGAGCGTTGCCGCCGTAGCCCGACCCGTACGACCAGATCTCGCGGGTCTCGGGGAAGTGGACGATGTACTTGTTCTCGGCGTCGCACGGCCAGGGCACGTCGGCCTGGCCCGGCTCCAGGGGTGCGCCCACCGAGTGCAGGCAGGGCACGAAATCGCCGTCGCCCAGGACCTCCAAGGCACCCTTGCCCATGCGGGTCATGATCCGCATGTTCACGGCCACGTACGGCGAGTCGGTGAGCTGCACGCCGATGTGGGCGATGGGCGAACCCAGCGGGCCCATGGAGAACGGCACCACGTACATGGTTCGGCCGCGCATCGACCCCCGGAACAGCTCGGTGAGGGTGGCCTTCATCTCTGCCGGGTCACGCCAGTTGTTGGTGGGCCCGGCGTCGGACTCCTGCTCGGAACAGATGAATGTGCGGCCCTCGACCCGGGCCACGTCGCCGGGGTCCGAAGCCGCCCAGTAGGAATTGGGGCGCTTGGCGTCGGACAGGCGGGTGAAGGTGCCGTTGTCGACGAGCAGCTGTGCCAGCTCGTCGTACTCCTCGGCCGACCCGTCGCACCACACGACCTGGTCCGGGGTGGTGAGGGCGGCGATCTCCCCCACCCAATCGAGCAACTTGCGATTCTTCGTGAGGGGAGACGTGGAGCTCACCGAGCTTCTCCTTACATCTAACGCGGGCCTGATGAAATCCTACTGACCCCCCTCTTTCCTGGACCAACCGCTGACGCAAACGTCAGACGCCGGCTCACGGCCCAGGAGGTGCCTCCGGGCTGCATCCTCACGGCCCAGGAGGTGCCTCCGGGCTGGCCATGTCCACCTCTGCCCCCGTGTGCAGATGGGTGGCCCGGCCCTCGCCGTCGAGGTCGAACACCACCCGCTGCCCCTGCCGCAGCATGCGGAAGATGGACCCTGCCAGTGCGTCGTCGGCCAGGTCGTACTCGGTGCGATCGGTATCCCGGACCACGACCCCCGCCCTGGTCCCCGGGTCATACGACTTGATCACTCCTTGCACCGGATGGGACTCCCTCTTCGACGGCGTACGCTCGGCGGGGATGGACGTTATTGCAGGGTTGTCATGACCGGCGAGTTCGAGGCCATCGAGCGGTTCCGCCAACTGCTCCCCGGCCCGCCCGCGGGCGAGACATGGATCGGGGACGACGCTGCCCTCGTGGTCGCTCCCCGGGGTGGGCTGCTGCTCGCCGCCGACCTGGTGGTGGCGGGCGTGCACGTCGACCTCGACCTCGTGGGCCTGGACGACATGGGGTGGAAGGCCATGGCCGTCAACGTGAGCGACATCGCCGCCATGGGGGGCGAGCCCACCCACGCCCTGGTGGCGGTGGCCGCGCCCCCCGAGACCGACCTGCACGTCGTGTTCCGCGGCATCGCCGACGCCGTCGAGGCCTACGGCTGCCCGGTCGTGGGAGGCGACCTGTCCAGCGGATCGCAGCTGGTGATCTCCGTCACCATCGTGGGCGACGCCGGCAACCGCCCGCCCGTGCTGCGGGCCGGCGCCCTGCCCGGCGACACCATCTTCGTCACCGGTCCCGTGGGCGGGTCGGCCGCCGGCCTGCGGGTGCTGCGAGAGGGTCGTGAAGACGAAGCCAAGGAACTGGCCGACGCCTACCGTCGCCCCCAGGCCCGGGTGTCCGAGGGACGGGCCGCCCGCCGGGCCGGGGCCACCGCCATGGTCGACGTGTCCGACGGCCTGGCCGCCGACCTCCGCCACCTGGCCGACCAGTCGGGCGTGGGTGTCGTCATCGACAACGTGCCCGTGCGCGACGGCGCCACCATGGACGAAGCCCTGGGCGGGGGCGAGGACTACGAACTGGTCTTCACCGCCACCAACGCCGGCCACGTGGTGGCCGCCTTCGCCGAGACCGGGCTGCGACAGCCCATCGCCATCGGCCGCTGCACGTCGGACCCCAACGAGCGGCGGCTGGGCGAGGGCGAGCTGCCGGTCGCCGGGTGGCAACATCATTGGGCGTGAGACCGGTTGCCCTCACCATCGCCGGGTCCGACTCGGGCGGCGGGGCCGGGATAGCGGCCGACCTCAAGACCTTCGAGGCCCATGACCTGTGGGGGGCGGTGGCCGTCACCGCCGTCACCGCCCAGAACTCCGTGGGCGTGCAGGCCGTGCACCCGGTACCGGCCGAGGTGGTGCGGGCCCAGATCGAATCGGTGGTTTCCGACCTGGGCGTGGCCGCGGCCAAGACGGGGATGCTCGCCAACGCGGCCGTGGTCGCCGCCGTGGTCGCCGCCGTGCGTGACCTGGGCGTGACGCCGCTGGTGGTCGACCCCGTGCTGGTGTCGTCCACGGGTCACTCCCTGCTCGACGACCCGAGGGCCCTCGACGAGCTCGTGGCCCTCGCCACCGTCGTCACCCCCAACCGGGCCGAGGCCCGGGCCCTCACCGGGCTCGACGATCCCGAGGATGCGGCCCATGCCCTCATCGCCCGGGGGGCCAAGGTGGTGATGGTGACGGGCAGCGAAACGGCCGACGACCTGGTGGTGGCTGCGGGCGCCGATCCCGCATGGCTGGAGGGCACGCGGCTCGACGCGACCGACACCCACGGCACCGGCTGCGTGCTGTCGGCCGCCATCTGCGCCGAGCTGGCCCGGGGCATGGAGCCGGCCGACGCCTGCGTGGCGGCCAAGCAGTTCACGGCCCGGGCCATCGCCGCCGCCGTGCGGCTGGGCCGGGGGAGCGGGCCCGTCGACCCCGGCTGGGAGTCCCGCCACTGAGATGGACGCGGGGCCCGACCTCGAGGTGGTCGAGCTCGACGGTCCCGTCCCGCCACCGCCTCCTCCGTCCGTCGCCCCGGAGGCCGGGTTCCCCGTCTGGCTGGTGGCTGCTGCTGTGGTGCTGGCCCTGCTCGTCGTGCGGGCCACCACCTCCTCGCCTCACCCTGCCCGGGCCGGCGCCGCCCCCCTGGCGCTGCCCGCCCACCCGCTGCCCGCCCGCCCGTCCGAGGTCGGCACTTTGTACGCCTGCGACGGGCGCATGGACGGCGTGGTGATCTTCGGCTCGCTGCCCCCCGGCCAGGTCGTGCAGGTGCAGGCGACGCCGCTGCGGGGGCCGGACGTCGACGTGCCCGGCCCGCCCACCTACCGCATCGGACCGGACGGCCGCCTCCAGCTCGACGTCGCCGGCCTGCACGTGCCCGGTACCTTCGGCCGGCTGTCCTTCCTGGCCACGCCCCAGGCCGAGTCGGCGGTGATCGGGTGGTCGGTGGGGGTGCCGGTCGTGCCCTGCTCGGGCCGGGCACGCGCCACGGCCCCACGCTGATCGCGTGGGGCCGTGGATTCGCCCTGGCCACCTCCAGGGCCGTGTCCTGCGGGGCTGTTCAACCCCAGTGGCTGCCCGCCCAGCTCAGGCTGGCCCACTGGCTGCCGGCCCACTGCGATCCCGCCCATTGGGACCCGGCCCACTGGCTGCCGGCCCACTGCGAGCCCGCCCACTGGGACCCGGCCCACTGGCTGCCGGCCCACTGGGAACCCGCCCATTGCGAGCCCGCCCATTGCGACCCGGCCCACTGGGAACCGGCCCACTGCGAACCCGTCCACTGTGACCCGGCCCACTGGCTGCCCGCCCACTGGGAACCGGCCCACTGCGAACCCGCCCATTGGGACCCGAAGTACTGCACAGGGTCGAAGCCGGTGAGCGCGTTGGCCTGGGCGTCGGTCATCACCGTGCCGTCGTCGTTCAGGAGTGCACCAGCGCCACGGGTGGCCTGGAGCGAGCCCGTGCCCTGGGCGACCTTGCGGGGAACAGCGGCCTCGGTCAGGTCGTCGCTCATGACCGCCTGGTAGGCGTTGACTTGGCCCTGGCCCTGCTGGCCCTGGGGCACGGCCGTCGTGGTCGATACCGTCACGCCGAGGGCGGAGGCGACCGTCGTCGTGGTCGACAGGGCGGGGGAGTTGGCCCGGATCCGCTTCTTCACCTGGTTGGGGTTGAGGTTCCAGTTGCGGCTGATGATCAGGGCCGCCTCACCGGACACCACGCCGGCCGAGAAGCTCGTGCCCGAGCCCTTGAAGTAGCCGGGGCTGGTCTGGCCTGGGGTGCTGACCTGGGCCTGCGGGTACAGCTGGTCGATCAGCGAACCGGGCGAGCGCACGGACACCACGTGGGTGCCGGGGGCCACCACGTCGGGCTTCATGACGCCGTCCTGGGTGGGGCCGGCGCCGGAGAAGGCGGCGACGGTGTCGTCGTCCCGGTTCACGGTGGTGTGGTCGTCGCTGGCGCCCACGGTGATGACCAGCGGGTCGTCACCGGGCTTGGTGATGGTGCCAGGGGCGTTGCCGTTGTTGCCGGCAGCCGCGACCACGACGATGCCCGAGTTCCAGACCCGCTCGATGGCGAAGTCCAGCGGGTCGATCACGTAGCTCTGGGTCGCGGTGGCGCCCAGGGAGATGTTGAGCACCCGGATGCCGTAGCCGTCCTTGTTGGTGGCGACCCACTCCAGGGCGGCCAGCAACCGCAGCACGTCGGTGTTGCCGTTGCGACCGGCGATCTTGATCGACACGAGCTTGGAGCCCGGGGCCACGCCCTTGACGGCGCCACCAGAGCCCTTGCCCGTGCCCGCGATCATGCCGGCCACGAAGGTGCCGTGGCCGTAGGTGTCACGGTTGGCGTCGGCCGTGCCCGCCTCGGTGGAGAAGTCCTCGGCGTGGATCACCTGGCCGGCCAAGTCGCCGGTGGTGTCGACGCCCGTGTCGATCACGGCCACGTTCACGCCGGTGCCGTCGAATCCGGCATCCCAGGCCTTGGACGCCTTGGTGACGTCGGTGTAGACGGCGCTGGCCACACCTCCGTTGGCGCCGTACTGGCCCTTGACCTTGACGGTGCGGTTGGGCGTCACCGAGATCACGCCGGGGCTGGCCTGCAGGGCCGGCACCATCGACTCGGGCACGGTGGCACCGAAGCCGTTCACGATGGGGAGCGACTGACCGACGTGCCCGCCCAGGCGCTTGACCTGCTCGGCCGGGCGCGGGTCGTCGTTCGACGCCTTCATCACGATCACCGACACGGCCCGGCCCGCGGACCGGGCGGCGGCCGAGGCCGCGGTCGCCATCGGTGTGGCCAGCAAGGCCATTGCTGCAACGAGCGCCAACAGGCGACGCCCCCATGCTCGATCGACCCATCGGGGGTCGAGTGCTGCCGTCGCTGCCGTCATTCTGCCTCCCGGCTCGTTGACCACTCTTCGTGGTTCTTCGGCGGAAGGCCCGCAGACCTGCATGGCACGAACGCGCCATTTCGCGGCACTGAGTGAGGGATGTCCGCGCGCCCGATCTGACTAGTCAGTGCACGGAGGGTGAGGCAGTTGGCCGCGCTCGCGCCGCGATGACGGTGGCAGCGCGGCCAAGCGGCCGGGGAGGCGTCCGGGCTAGCGGACGGCCTTTTGCACCTTGCCCGCCCGCAGGCAGGACGTGCAGACGTGCACCCGCTTGGGGGCGCCGTTCACCAGCGCCCGCACACGCTGGATGTTGGGGTTCCAGCGACGCTTGGTGCGCCGGTGCGAGTGGCTGATGCTCATGCCGAAAGAGGGATGCTTACCGCACACCTCGCACACCGCTGCCATGGGACGCGTCACGCTCCTCGAGTCTTGGGGGGAACCGGAGAAGGTTAGCATCGCCACCAATGACCTTGCTCGAGCGGCTGGGGGCTCCCGACCTTCGCGCCACCGTGACGGCCTACAGAGACGCCCTCCGCGCCCATCAGGACGCCGTGAACCGGCTGAACGTCTACCCGGTGCCCGACGGCGACACGGGCACCAACATGGCCCTCACGCTGGAGTCGGTCGTGGCCGCCCTCGACGGCTGCGTCGACATGCCCAGCACGTGCAAGGCCATCAGCCACGGCTCGCTCATGGGCGCCCGCGGCAACTCGGGCGTGATCCTCTCGCAGATCCTGCGGGGCGTGGCCGACGGCTGCAAGGACGGCGACGGGGCCGGGCCCAAGGAGCTGGCCGACGCCCTGGAGATGGCGTCGCAGGCCGCCTACGGCGCGGTCATGCGCCCGGTCGAGGGCACCATCCTCACCGTCGTGCGGGAGTCGGCGGCGGGGGCACGCGGCGCGGCCGATGCGGGCAAGACGCTGGTCGACGTGCTCGACGCCGCCCGGGCCGCGGGGGCCGAGGCCCTGGAGCGCACGCCCGAGCTGTTGCCCGTCCTGAAGCAGGCCGGCGTGGTCGACGCCGGTGGTGCCGGGTTCCTGCTGTTCCTCGACGCCGCCCTGCACGTGGCCGCCGGGCGCCTGCTGCCGGAGCCGCCCGTCATGGCCGACAGTGGCACCGGCGCCGGCGCGCTGAGCCCGGAGATCGCGGCCGCCCACGACGAGGACAACGTGTCCGGCCTCCGCTACGAGGTCATGTACTTCCTCGAAGCCCCCGACGAGACCGTCCCCGCCTTCAAGGACGTGTGGGCGGGCGTGGGGGACTCGATCGTGGTGGTCGGGGGCGATGGCATCTGGAACTGCCACATCCACACCGACGACATCGGCGCCGCCATCGAAGCCGCTCTCGACGCCGGCCGGCCCCGCAACATCCGGGTCACCGACCTGTTCGAGCAGGTCGAGGAGGAGCGCTGGGTGCGGGAGGCGGCCACCGCCGCCCCCACCGAACCGGAACCGGAACCGGTCCCCGTGCCCACCGCGGTGGTGGCGGTCGCCACGGGCGACGGCATCCGCCGCATCTTCCGCTCCCTCGGCGTGCAGCAGATCGTCACCGGCGGCCAGTCGATGAACCCCTCCACCCAGCAGATCCTCGAAGCGGTGGAGGCGGCGCCCGCCGGCGAGGTCGTCATCCTCCCCAACAACAAGAACATCGTGGCCGTGGCCGAGCAGGTGGCGCCCCTCACCGGCAAGGCCGTGCGGGTGCTGCCCACCCACAGCATCGTGCAGGGCTTCGCCGCCCTCCTCGAGTACGACCCCTACGCCTCGGCCGACGAGAACGCCACGTCCATGCTCGCCGCCGCCGGCCGCGTGGTGAGCGGCGAGGTCACCCGGGCCGTGCGCGACTCGTACTCCGACGCCGGGCCCATCAGGGAGGGCGACTGGCTCGGGCTGTCGGGCAAGCGCATCGAGGTGGTGTCGGGCTCGCTGGGCGAGGCCGGGTGCGACCTCCTGGCCAAGCTGGTCACCGACGACCACGAGATCGTCACCGTGATCGAAGGCGAGGGCGCCACCGCGGCCGACACCCGCCGCATCACCGAATGGCTCGGTGAGCACCGCCCCGACGTGAGCACCGAGGTCCATCACGGGGGCCAGCCGCTCTACCCGTACCTCTTCAGCATTGAGTAGACGCCTGAGCCAACTGGCGGGCATCCCCGTCACCGAGCTCAAGGGCGTGGGCGAGCGCAGCGCCAAGGCCCTGGCCGCCGTGGAGATCGAGACCGTCCTCGACCTGCTGACCCACTACCCCCGGCGCTACGTCGACCGCACCAACGAGGCCCGCATCGCCGACCTCCGCCCGGGCGAGGAGGGCCTGGTCCTGGGCACGGTCAAGCGGGCGACCACCCGGCGGGCCCGCACGGGCAAGGTCATGGCCGAGGTCGACATCACCGACGGCACCGGCTTCCTGCGGATCACGTTCTTCAACCAGTCGTGGCGGGCCAAGCAGCTGAGCGAGGGCACCCAGGCCGCCTTCTTCGGCAAGTTCGACCTGTACCGGGGCAAGCGCCAGATGGTGAACCCGGTGGTCGACCTCATCGGCAACCGCACGGGCAGGATCGTGCCCGTCTACCCGCAGTCGGCCGACCTGGACACATGGGAGATCGCCGGCTGGGTGGAGGAGGCGCTGCGGCGGGCAGGCGAGTTCGCCGAGTCGCTGCCCGAGGCGTTGCGGGACCGGCTCGACCTGGCCGAGCGGACGTGGGCGTTCCATCAGATCCACGAGCCCGAGTCGATGGCGGCCAGGGGGGCGGCCCGCAAGCGGCTGGCCTTCGACGAGCTGCTGCGGCTCCAGGTGTCGCTGGTGATGCGCAAGCGAGCGGTGGAGCGGGAGTCGAAGGGCATCCGTCACGACGTGACCGGTGACCTGGTCCCGCGGTTCCACGCCGCCCTTCCGTTCCCCCTGACCGGTGCCCAGCGCCGGGCCATCGAGGCCATCGAGGACGACTTGGCCGGACCCCACCCCATGCACCGCCTGCTCCAGGGCGACGTGGGCGCGGGCAAGACGGTGGTGGCCGTCAGTGCCCTGCTCGTGGCCGTGCAGGGCGGGCACCAGGGCGCCCTCATGGCGCCCACCGAGGTTCTGGCCGAGCAGCACTTCCTGGGCATCCGGTCCCTGCTGGGCGACCTCTCCGTGCCCGACCAGACGGGATCGCTGTTCGCCGACCGCCCCGTGAAGGTCGAGCTGCTGACCAACCGGACCACGGCGTCCGAGCGGGCCAAGCTGGCCGCCGGGCTCGACGACGGGTCGGTCGACATCCTGATCGGCACGCATGCCCTGCTCACCGAGGGGGTGGCGTTCCGGGACCTGGGCGTGGTCGTCATCGACGAGCAGCACCGCTTCGGTGTGGAGCAGCGGGCCGCCCTCCGGGGCAAGGGCGACGACCCCGACGTGCTGGTGATGACGGCCACGCCCATCCCCCGGACGGCGGCGATGACGGTCTACGGCGACTTGGACGTGACCACCCTCGACGAGCTGCCGCCGGGTCGCACGCCCGTGCGCACCACGTGGGCCCGGGGCCCGCTGGAGGAGGCGGAGGCGTGGGCGCGGGTGCGGGCCGAGGTCGAGGCCGGGCGCCAGGCGTACGTGGTCTGCCCGCTGGTGGAGGAGAGCGAGCGTGTCCAGGCCCGGTCGGCCACCGAGGAGTTCGAACGCCTGCAGGCGTCGACGCTGGCCGGGCTGCGGCTGGGCCTGCTGCACGGGCAGATGCGAGCGGCCGACAAGGAGTCGGCCATGGCCGCCTTCCGGCGGGGGGAGGTGGACGTGCTGGTCGCGACCACGGTGATCGAGGTGGGAGTCGACGTTCCCAGCGCCACCGTGATGGTGATCGAGGACGCCGACCGTTTCGGCATCGCCCAACTCCACCAGCTGCGGGGCCGGGTGGGGCGGGGGGCGGCCGAGTCGTTCTGCTACCTGCTCGGCGGCGCCGAGGGCGAGGACAACGAGCGCTTGGCCGCGTTGGAGCGG
>DASRGI010000130.1:0-12039 GCA_035651095.1 Acidimicrobiales bacterium
CAAGTACCTCTCGCCCGAGCAGGTGGAAGGCAGCTCCCCCGACGCCCGGTCCGACGTCTACGCCCTGGGCGTCGTCCTCTACGAGATGCTGTGCGGGCGGCCGCCCTACAGGGCCGAGACCGAGCTGGCCACCGCCCTCCAGCACGTGCGCAGCGACCCGATGCCCCCGCGCCGCCTGGTGGCGGGCATCCCCAAGCCCCTCGAGACCATCGTCCTCAAGGCCATGGCCAAGGAGCCGGACGAGCGCTTCGGCTCTGCTGTCGCCTTCAAGGAGGCGCTGAGCGCCGTCGACCTGGGCGACGACGACGCCATCCCCTTCGTGGTGCGCGACCCCACGCCGCCCGGCGGCATCGCACCCCTGCCTCGCCGGGCCCGCCCCTCGTGGCTGCCCGTCGCCGCCGTCGGCGCCGTCGTGCTCCTCGCCCTGGTCGTCACCGTGGCCCTGCTCACCCGGTCGGACTCGGGTCCCGGCAGGCCGGCCGCTCCCACCAGCACCCATCAGCCGGCGACGCCCCTCCACATCGCCTCGGTACGGGCCTTCGACCCGGCGCCGGGCGACGGGAGCGAGCACGACACCGAGGTGAACAACGCCATCGACGGCGACCCAAGCACCGCCTGGCACAGCGACCACTACAACAGCCGGTTGTTCGGCAACCTCAAGCCGGGCGTGGGCCTGGCCTTCACCTTGGACAACCCGGCCAAGCTCAACGAGCTCAAGGTCACGTCGTCGGTGCAGGGCTGGGCCGCCTCGGTGTACGTGGCCGCCTCGGGGGCCGACACGTTGGGCGGATGGGGCCAGCCGCTGGAGACCAAGCGGGGCATCAACGGCGACGCCACCTTCTCGTTGCACGGCGTCCAGGGCGGCGCCGTCCTCCTCTGGATCACCGACCTGGGGCCGGACGCCACTGCCGAGATCGACGAAGTGTCGATCACGGGCTAATACGCTCGGCCCCATCGCCGACGCGCCCGACGATCGTGCCCTGGTGGAGGCGGCCCGGGCCGGGGACCGAGCAGCCCGCGACTCGCTCCTGCGATTGCACTACGACCGGGTGTGGGCCGTGTGCCGCCGGCTCACCGGCAACGACGCCGACGCGGCCGACGCCACCCAGGACGCCCTCATCGCCATCATCCGGGGCCTGGCCCGCTTCGACGGCACCGCCCGCTTCTCCACCTGGGCCTACCGGGTGGCGGTCAACGCCACCCTCGACGAGCTGCGCCGCCGGGCTCGCCGGCCGGTGGCCGACCCCGACGCGCTGCTCGCGGCCTCGACACCCGTGGCCGGGCCCGACAGCACCACGGCCACGCGGCTCGACATCGACGCCGCCCTGGCCCGGCTGCCCGAGGACTTCCGGGCCGCAGTGGTGCTGCGAGACCTGTGCGGGCTCGACTACGCCGAGATCGCCGAGGTCCTGGGCATCCCGCCCGGCACCGTCCGCTCCCGCATCGCCCGAGGCCGGGCCGCCCTCGTGCCCCTCCTCAGGAACCCGACCGACCCCGACGACCGTCCAAGGTTCGAATCATGAGCACCCCCCACCCTGACGACGAGGCGCTGTCGGCCGCCCTCGACGGCGAGGACACGGCCGACGTCGCCGCCGCCGCCCACGCCGTTACCTGCGACCGGTGCCGCGCCCGCCTGGCCGAGTTCGACGCCGTGCGGGCCGCCGTGGCCGCACCCGTGGCGCCGGCCGACCAGGTGGCCAGGGCCCGGGCCATCGCCGCCGCCCTCGACGTGTCCGGCGCCTCGCCCGCACCCGGGGACGACATCGGCCTGGCCCCGCCTCGGCGAAAGGCGGCCGCCCCCCGCCCTTCCCTCCTGGCCGCGGCCGCCGTGCTCGTCGCTCTGGCCGTGGCCGTGCCCCTGCTGGTCGATCGGGGCCGGTCCAGCCCCAGCAAGACATCCACGGCGGCCAGCTCCGGGGCCTCGGCCATCGACGGTGGGGACCTGGGCAGTCAGCAGGATCCCCAGGCGTTGCTGGCCGTGGTCCGCTCGGCCGTGAACGAGAACGGCCGGACCGCGGCCGGCGCGGCCGACTCGTCCGGCCCCTTCGCCGGGAACGGCGCCGCGTCCACGACGACCGCCGGGGCGGCGGCGGCCGCTCCGACCACTGGCACCCCGAGCGCCGCCGAGGCCCGGACCAACAAGCAGCTCGTGGGCACGCCCCCCTGCCAGTCGGCCACTCGCGAGACCTATGGCAAGGGCCTCGGCCCCCTGGCCTACACCGCCACCCTCACGTGGCAGGGCCAGCCCGCCGTGCTCCTCGCCTACCGGCTCAGCCCGCCCAGCGGGTCGTTCCAGTACCGGGCCTTCGTGGTGGCCCGTTCGTCCTGCGAGCTACTGACCGTCCTCAGCCTGTAGCGGCCGGGCCCCTGCGCAACCACAGGAAAGCGGCAAGCGGGGCCAGGGCCACCCCCGCCCAGGCGCCGCCGGGCACGAAGTGCCAGTCCCGCCCGGCCGAGATCCACGCCGCCCACGCCATCCCACCCGCGGGCAGGGCAACGACCAGCAGCTTGGCCGGCCCCCGTAGCCCGCCGTGGCCGGCCACGAACACGGCCAGCTCGGCCACCACCAACCCGAACAGTGCCCCGGCCACGTAGGGCGTGGTGCCGGTGAGGGGGTACTCGCCCAGGATCAGCGCGCCCAGCGCCGACGCCAGGCCGGCGGCGACGACAGCAAGGGGTAGGCGCATCCCGGGCGAGGGTAGTCTCCCGCCCATGGCGCAAACCGGCGACGACTGGGCGGTCCAGGCAGCAGACACCATCGAGCGGGTCGTCACCGGGGTGCGGGACAAGACCACCGTGCCGATCATCACCGTGGCCCGGGTGCTGGTGTTCGGGTTGCTGGCCGCGGTCATGGGCGCGGTCGCCCTCATCCTCTTCTCGGTCGGCCTGGTCCGGGTGCTCGACACGTACCTCACCGGGCCCCTCGATTCCCATGCCCGGGCCGTCTGGGTCACCGAGGCGGGCCTGGGCGGAATCTTCACGCTCGCCGGCCTGTTCCTGTGGACCAGGCGACGTACGCCTCAGTAGGAGTCGACCGCATGTCTCTCGTTCGCGACGTCATCATCATCGGGTCGGGCCCGGCTGGCCTCACCGCCGCCATCTACGCGGCTCGCGCCAACCTCGATCCTCTGGTCATCGAGGGCGAGCCCTCCTCCACCAGTGACCAGCCCGGTGGCCAGCTCATGCTCACCACCGACGTCGAGAACTACCCCGGCTTCGTCGAGGGCGTCCAGGGCCCCGAGCTCATGGGCATCTTCCGGGCCCAGGCCGCCCGCTTCGGGGCCGACTTCCTCACCCGCCGGGTCACCAAGGTCGACTTCTCGGAGCGGCCCTTCAAGGTGTGGATCGACGACGAGCTGGAGGTCCAGGCCCACGCCGTCATCGTCAGCACCGGCGCCCGGGCCCTCACCCTGGGCCTCCCCAACGAAGCCCGGCTCACCGGCTACGGCGTGTCCACCTGCGCCACGTGCGACGGCTTCTTCTTCCGGGGCAAGGAGATCGCCGTGGTGGGCGGGGGGGACTCCGCCCTCGAGGAAGCCACCTTCCTCACCAAGTTCGCCGAGAAGGTCACCGTCATCCACCGGCGCAAGGAGCTGCGGGCGTCGAAGATCATGCAGGACCGTGCCTTCCGCAACCCCAAGATCACCTTCCTGTGGGACTCCGAGGTGGTCGACATCCTGGGCGAGACCAACGTCAACGGCGTGAAGGTGCGCAACGTGGTCACCGGCGATGAGACCGTCCTGCCCGTTTCCGGCCTGTTCGTGGCCATCGGGCACGTGCCCAACACGGGCCTGTTCAAGGGCCAGTTGGAGATGAAGGACAACGGGTACCTCGTCACCGCGCCCGACTCCACCCGCACCAACGTCGAGGGCGTGTTCGCCTGCGGGGACGTGCAGGATCACGTGTACCGTCAGGCCATCACGGCTGCCGGTTCGGGCTGCATGGCCGCCATCGATGCCGAACGGTGGCTCGAGGCCACCGGTTCCGACCACGTGATCGTGGAGACGCCCCGCAACTGGTAGTACGGAATTGGTCGATGCGCCCACGTGTTGGGTACGTCACCCGCACATCCCACCAGGAGGTTCACCTGTGGCCGCCAACATCGCCACGTTCACCGATGCCACGTTCGACGAAGAGATCAAGGGCGCCGAAGAGGCCGTCCTGGTCGACTTCTGGGCAGAGTGGTGCGGCCCCTGCAAGATGATCGCCCCCATCCTGGAGGAGATCGCCACCGAGCAAGCGGGCAAGCTGCGCATCGCCAAGCTCAACGTCGACGAGAACCTCGACGTGGCCCGCCGATTCGAGGTCATGAGCATCCCCACCCTCATCCTGTTCAAGGAGGGCGAGGTCCAGCTGAGGCTCATAGGCGCCAAGGGTAAGGGGCAGCTGCTCCAGGAGCTCCAGGCATTCCTGTAACCGGCCTGCCCCTTCGCCGGGGCGACCGGGGCGACGCCGTTCGCGACCTGCAGCGCCGCCTGGCGGGCCTTGGCTGTACCGCTACCGGGGACGCACCCGGCACGTTCGGCGACGCCACCGACCAGGCCGTGCGCTCCTTCCAGGAACGGCGCCGCCTGCGGGTGGACGGCATCTGCGGCCGGGAGACGTGGGGGGCGCTGGTCGAGGCCGGCTACCAGCTGGGCGACCGCCTGCTGTACCTGCGCCAGCCCATGCTCCGGGGCGACGACGTGGCCCAGCTCCAGCGCCAGGTCGGCTCCCTCGGGTTCGACGCTGGGCGGGTCGACGGCATCTTCGGGCCCGACACCGAGACGGCCCTGCGAGAGTTCCAGCGCAACACCGGCCTCCCCGTCGACGGCGTGTGCGGGCCGTCCACCCTCCAGGCCCTGGCCCGGCTCACGGGCCGGGCCGCCCACCAGGGCGACACGGTGGTGGCCGCCGTACGGGAGACCGAGAGCCTGCGACGAGGCCCCCGCACCCTGGCCGGGCGCCTGGTGGTGGTGGGCGAGCCGGGTGGGTTGCACGCGTTGACCACGGCCATGACCCGAGCCCTGGCCCGCCTGGGCGCGGTGGCCACGGCCGTGGCCCACGACGATCCCTCGGACCAGGCGGCCGCGGCCAACAACGCTGGCGCCCACGTCTTCGTGGGCATCCAGGTCACCGCCGCTCGGGCCGGCTGCACCACCGCCTACTACGCCCGGCCCGACTACGAGTCCGACGCCGGCCGCCGGCTGGCCGAACAGCTGCAGTCCGCGCTCCCCCGGGTAGTGGGCGTCCCCGACGGCGGCGTCCACGGCCTCACCCTCCCTGTGCTGCGGGAGACCCGGATGCCCGCCGTGTTGTGTGAACTCGGCCCGGCCGCGGTTGTCGTGGAACGCACCGGCGCAGTGGCCGAGGCAGTGGCCGACGCGCTGCGGCTGTGGGCGGCGGCGCCCTGCGCGGGGTTGGAAGACACGGCCTGAGCCCGACGTCTGGCCGACCCGTCGAGGGGCAAGACGCGCTTCACCCCCTGGAGCGTTGTCGCCCCGCGATTGCTGCACGAACCTTGCACACAGGCTTCTCCACAGCTGTGGATGAAGCTCACCTTCAAGGTTGAGGCTTAGCCCCGAGCAGCACCTATACCGGCTTGTACCACCGCCGCCGGCACCGGTCTCCTGAGGATCAGGCCGATGGCAACGCCCACAGCCAGGGTGGTGAGCAGCAGTTTCACGACTTACTCGGTGACGGGCTCGGTGATCAACGTGTACAACCGCTCGAGGTCTTCGAGGTCGGCGAACTCGATCACCATCTTGCCCTTCCTGCCGCCCATCTCGACCTTCACCCTCGTGTCGAGGTGCCGGGACAGCAACTCCTCGAGCTCCATCAAACCGGGAGGGCGCAGCCGGCCCGCCGTGGCGGTGCCCGCCCCTCCCCCACCAGCACCCGAGGGCACCGCGGCGCCGAGTTCGTTGCGGCTGCGCACGGCGTCCTCCACGGCCCGCACCGAGAGGCTCTCGGCCACGGCCCGCTTGGCCAGGGCCTCCTGGAAGGCACGGTCGGGTGTGCCCAACAGGGCGCGGGCGTGGCCGGCCGACAGCTGGTTGTCGGCCACCAGGCGTTGGATGGTCGGCGGGAGCTGGAACAGGCGCAGGGTGTTGCTGATGGCGGCCCGGCTCTTGCCCACACGCGCGGCCAGCTCGTCGTGGGTGAGGTGGAAGTCCTCGATGAGCTGCTGGTAAGCGGCCCCCTCTTCCAGTGGGTTCAGGTCCTGGCGGTGAAGGTTCTCGACCAGGGCCTGCTCGAGGCTCGACGCGTCCTGCACGTCCTTCACCAGGGCGGGGACGGTCTGCAGCCCCGCCCGCTTGGCCGCCCGCCAGCGCCGCTCGCCGGCGATGAGCTCGTAGTGCCCGTCCTCGGCGGGCCGCACGAGGATGGGTTGGAGGACGCCCAGTTCCCGCACCGAAGCGGTGAGGTCGGCCAGGCTCTCCTCGTCGAACATCTTCCGAGGCTGGAAAGAACTGGGTATTATACTGCCGATGGGCAGCTCGGCGAGCGACGACTGGCGGTCGCCCATGACTTCTGTGGGGATGAGGGCGCCCAGGCCCTTACCCAACCCGCTGCGGCGCGCCACCGCTCACCTCCTTTGCCAGCTCGCGATAGGCAATGGCCCCGCGAGATGACGGATCGAACACGATGATGGGCTGCCCGAACGAAGGCGCCTCGGACAAGCGGACGGTCCGGGGCACGATGTTGCGGCACACCTTCTCGCCAAAATGCTCTCGCACTTCGTTGGCCACCTGTTCCGCCAGCTTGGTGCGGGCATCGAACATGGTGAGGATGATGGCGCTCACCTCCAACTTCGGGTTGAGGTTTGCTTGCACCAAACTGACGTTGCGGAGCAGCTGTCCCAAACCCTCGAGCGCGTAGTACTCGCATTGGATGGGAACGATGACCTCGGTCGCCGCCGCCAGGCCATTGACAGTGATCAGGCCCAGCGAGGGCGGGCAGTCGATGAGCGTGTAGTCGAAGTCGTCGGCCTGCTCTTCCAGAGCTCGCCGGAGCTTGAGCTCCCGGCTGAAGGCGGGCACCAGCTCGATCTCGGCGCCGGCCAGGTCGATGGTGGCCGGGACCACGAACAGGTTGCGCAGGCTGGTGGGCTCGATGCAATCCTCGAGGGGCGTGTCGTGCATGATCACGTCGTAGACCGACGTCTCCAGCGAGCGGGGGTTCACCCCCAGGCCCGTGGTGGCGTTGCCCTGGGGGTCGAGGTCAACCACCAGCACCCTGTAGCCCAACTCAGCCAGCGCCGCACCCAGATTGACGGCCGTGGTGGTCTTGCCCACGCCGCCCTTCTGGTTGGCGATGGCCATGACGCGGGGGAGTGACCGGGCGAAACTGGACGGACCGGGTGCGCTCGGCACGTCGTTCAGGGCCGCGGCCGCCTCGACGACCACGTTCACCAACGACTCGGGCGCCTCGTCCGCCAGCACGAAGCCCGCTTCCTCAGGCTCTGCCGTGTCCTCGGGAGTCGCAGCCGCCGGAGAAGCTCCAGCACTCTCGGGATGAGGAACCGGTCCCGCCCCGGGGTCCGGGTCCGCTCTCGTGGCTGCGGTCGGGGCTGCTTGCTCGCCGGCGAGGCGCACGTCCGGCTGTGGGGGTCCTTCACGTCGCTCAGGGGAGGGCTGGCCGATACCGCCCGGCCCCGTGGACGCCTGGCCTTGGTCCGCGCCTGCGACCGTGACAGCGCCAACGGACCCTCCGCTCGACTGGCCATCTCCGGGGCTCATGGCCTGCGTCGCATCGGCGCGGTGTTCGGGAGACGAGCCCGCGACAGGCCCGTCCGAGCGAGCTTCGGGACCAGCCTGGACTTCCCCGTCACCCTCGCTCGGCCCTCCAGCCATCTTCTCCGGCTCGTCGCTGGTCGCTGCGTGCCCGCTAGGCGCCGCCACCAGGCCCTCCCCGGGCGCCATCGGCTCGGATGTCTCCCCGGCGAGCGCTGTGTGGCCCGCCTCGCCACCGACTTGGCTCGCTTCCTCAGGGGCCTGGCTCGCCTGGACCTCTTCCGGCAGCGCCTCCTCGTCAGGCCTCACTCCT
Organism: Acidimicrobiales bacterium; assembly: GCA_035651095.1. Classification (GTDB taxonomy): domain Bacteria; phylum Actinomycetota; class Acidimicrobiia; order Acidimicrobiales; family JAUTXP01; genus DASRGI01. Next base: position 8,029 of record DASRGI010000130.1, read on the forward strand.
GGGGCTTGCGCATCCTCGGGAAGCTGGTCTGTTTCCGGGGCATTGGGCTCGCCAGCTGCCTGCGGTCCATCTTGGGCCGCTTCGTCCGTGTCCGGGTCAGTTCCGCTGGACCGAAGCCGCTCGAAGATGGCGCGCCCGCGCTGCGCGAGACCGTCATTGTCCGAAAGGGCCACGGGCCCATCCTGGCCGCTGCGCCCTCTCTGGTCAAGCACTCCCCCTGTTTCACGTGAAACGTCCCGGGGCCAACCCTCAACCACGTTTCACGTGAAACCTCACCAGAGAGGCCGCTTGGCCGGGATGCCCACCCGTCGCGGGTACGTCGCCGGACAGAGCTTCAGCTGGACGAGCACCTGGAAGCGTGCCGTGCCCGCCCACACCCCGGCCGGTGCCAGCCCCACCCGCTGCAGGCCCTCGACGGGCCAACGTCGCACCTCTTCGGGCGGCTCCGACACCACCAGCGTGCCGCCAACCGCCAGGAGGGGAGCAGCGCATTCTGCGGTCACCGGGGGGGAGGCGAACCCTCTGGCCACCACGGCGGGGAACATGGCCCGAAAGCGCCCGTCTCGTCCCGCCTCCTCCGCTCGGAGACGCACCACCTCGGCCCGATCAGCCCAGTCCAGCTGGGTGAGCGCCTCGGCCAGGAAGGTCGTCCGCCGCTCGTTGGCATCCAGCAGCACGGCTCGACTGCCGGGCCACACCTCTAGGAGCACCAGCCCCGGCACGCCTCCTCCGCTCCCCAAGTCCACAAAGGATGGTGGCGCCTCCGAGAAGGCAGCGGCAAAGCCCAAAGCGTGCTCAATGTGGGCCTCCACGGCACCGGGTCCCAGGAACCCCAGCGCCCGCGCCCGCTGCAGCACCCCGACAAGCCGGTCCACGGCGGCCCAGCGTAGGCCAGATACGGTTCTGCGACGCGGTGCGGCCCGCCCCACCGGGCGGGCCGCACAACGCTCGGGCGGGGGGCAAGCCCCACCAATCAGCGCTACTCGGGCAGGATCACGACCCGTCGCCGGGGCTCCTCGCCCTCAGACGTCGTGGACACGCCGTCGATGTCGTTGGCCGTGTCGTGCACGACCTTGCGATCGGCCGGGTGCATGGGCTCCAGCACCCGACGCTCGCCGCTGGCCTTCACCTCGTCGGCGACTTGGCGGGTGAACCGCTCCAGCGCCACCCGGCGCTTCTGGCGATACGACGCCACATCCACCAACAGCCGACCGTTGCGCCCGGCAGTCTGGCGCTGCACCACCGTGCGGGTCACCTCCTGCAGAGCGCTGAGCGTCGCGCCCCGCTGGCCAATGAGCAGGCCGAGGTCGTCGCCCTCGACGGCTACCTCCACGGTGTCCTCGTCTACCTCGTGGACGGCCACCGAGCCCTGCATGCCGATGCGCTCCAACAAACCCTCGAGAAACTGACGAGCCACGTCACCCTGCTCGGCCATCGATACATCCTCTGACACCGCACCTCCCTTGTCCGCCACGCGTGGCTGGTCTGGCTTCGGTCGACCCTCAGCCCTGGGCTCCCCGTCATCTCTCTGGTTCGCCTTCTGCTGGCCGCCGCCGCCCGTACGACCGCCGCCGCCGTTGGTTCCCCGCTGCTGCCGTCGGCGCTTGTCCCGCCGGTCCTCCTTGGGCCGGGGCCGCGTCGGTCGCACCCTGGCGCGCACCCGGGCCTCCGAACGCAAACGCCCGAAGAGCCCCGTCTTGGGCTCTTCGAGCACCTCGAACTCGGCGTCGACCTCATCAACCCCCAACTGATCGAGCGCGCGGTCCTTGGCTTCCTCCACCGTCCGTCCGGTGGTCTCCACCCACTCCACGGCTAGCGCCCGCGCCGCTTGCGGCGAGCGTCCTTCGATACCTGTCGGCCGTCTCCAGTCGGTTTCTTGCCGTTCTTGCCGTTGGGAGGCACGTCTTTGGCCTTGGTATCGATGGGCTTCGTCTTGGTGTCAGTCGCCTTGCTGTCCTTCACGTTCTGCGCATGCAGGGACAACTGCGGGTCAAACCGGTACATCGCTTCCTGCTGGGCGATGCGGAAGAGGGCCGAGACCAGGAAGTAGACGTTGACGCCTGCAGGAATGCTGTAGGAGATGAACCCGAAGAAGATCGGCATGATGCGGGTCATCATCTGGGTCTGGGCCGTCTGGGCCGACGCCGGCGTTCGAGCGGTCATCTGCCGGGTTTGGATGTACTGGGTGATGATCACCAGCGCCACCAGGACGAAGAAGGGGAGGGCCGCAGCGAAGGAACTGTGTTGGTGACTGGCAGCGCTTGACAGGTCAATGCCGAGCGACTTCATGTGGCCGCCGCTCTTGATGAGCGCTTTGTACAGATCGGTGTTCTTGTCCAGGTAGCGAGGGGCGGGCACCCCGTTGGACATGTGGCTCAGGCCGGCGATCACGCGGTACATGACGATGAACACCGGCATCTGCAACAGCATGGGCAGGCAGCCGGCCACCGGATTGACCCCGTGCTGCTTGTACAGAGCCATCATCTCTTCGTTGAGCTTGGCCTTGTCGCTCTTGTACTGCTGCTGGATCTTCTTCAACTCGGGCTGGAGCTGCTGCATCTGCAGCATGTTCTTCGTGCTCTTCAGCGTGAGGGGGAAGAGCACCAACATCACCGCCAGCGTCAGCATGGTGATGGCTGCCGCGTACGACGGGATCAGGTGGTAGAAGAACGCCAAGACGTTGGCGAGCAGTTGAAACATCAATTACCTCATTCCGGGACGGGATCGGCCCCATGGCCACCCCAGGGATGGCACCTTCCGATGCGCCTGGCGGCCAGCCAGGTGCCACGGATGGCGCCGTGGCGCTCGATCGCCTCGAGCGCGTAGTTCGAACACGTGGGCCAGTAGCGGCACGGCGACGGACGGCCGCTGCGAGCCAGCTGGTACAGGCGGATGGCGCCGCGCAACAGGCGCGCCCCCCGACCGGCGTCCGGGCGCGAGACAGTCGGCGCGGTCACCGGCGGCCCTCACCGACAGCCTGCAGTGCTTGCAACACGATTGTCTTCAACTCTCCGAACGACAGGGTTGTCGCCTCCGGCGCCACTCCCACCAGGTAGGCACCCGGTGCCAGCTCGCCGGCCGTATCGGCAACGATGGCACGCATTCGGCGACGAAGCCGGTTGCGTACGACGGCACCTCCCACCCTACGGCCGATCGCGTACGCGACCTGCGGCGGGGCGGGTTTCACCGCAGGGGCAAACGTTACCGTGATCGGGCCCTTACGCACCCGCCGGCGCGACGCCCGAAGGGCAAGAAATGTCTGGCGATCCTTGATGCGCCAGACCCGGTTGACCGGTGGTCCTAGGCCGAGAGCCGGTGACGACCCTTGAGTCGCCGGGCCTTCAGGATGGCCCGACCGGCGCGCGTCGCCATGCGATGGCGGAACCCGTGGTTCTTCGCCCGCTTGCGGTTGTTCGGCTGGTACGTTCGCTTCACCCATGGCCTCCTCGGCGCCGTGCGGCGGTCCAGGGTAGGGGCTGGCGACCACCGCCGGCAACCGGGCGAGCGACCCGGCAACAGGGGCGGGCAAGAACGTCGGTAAATGTTGTCCGCCGCCTCTCGCCAGAGGGAGGCCCCGGTGCTACCGTGCCCTTTCCACGCCGTGGGCGTACCACTCTCGCCGGCCCACCCACTTCCCCGGGGCCTGCTCCACACATCGACGGACTACTGGGTACCGCAGAAGACAGCTCCTTTCCACAGGTGTGGAACAGCTTGTGGACACTTTCGCGGTCGGGGAGGCAGAACTGCTGGTGACGAACGCAGAGCGACTGTGGAATCTCTGTTCCGAAGCACTGCGGACGCAGGTGACGGAGGCCACGTGGCGGGCGTGGTTCGAGGGGGTTGCCCCGCTCACTGCCGATAACGACACCCTGATCCTCGGAGTCCCCAGCACGTTGGCCAAAGAGCGCATCGAGGCGCGCTACCTGCCGCTCATGCGAGACCTGCTGAACGACGCCACCGGGGTCGAGCTCGACGTCGTCCTCGAAGTCCAGCCCGGCATGGCGCTCCGGG
>DASRGI010000131.1:0-40743 GCA_035651095.1 Acidimicrobiales bacterium
GACGACTCGTCGTCGTCGGTGCCCAGACCGACGCGTGCATCCGCTCGACGCTCCATGGCGCGCTCGTGAGGGGCTACGACGCGACCCTCGTCAGCGACGCCCACACGACGGAGGATCAGACGCCCTGGGGGGCGCCGCCACCGGATCAGGTCATCGCGCACACGAACCTCTACTGGACGTACCAGACGGCGCCGGGGCGGATGGCAGGGACGGTCGAGACCAAGGACGTCGACTTCAGCGGCACGTCCTGAAGGCCGGCGATCATGCGGCCGGGCTGCCGCCCTGGCCGACCAGTCACCTGCCTTTCGCGCAATGGCGGCGATTTGCCTGCTGTCAGCCTTGGTGCACCGAAAGACCCCGGTGAAATCCTGCACGATCATCGGTACCGTCCCAGATGAGGGTTCCGTGAAGGGGGACGCATGGTGCGGGGCATGGCGGTGCAAGGCGGGGCGGTGCGGTCGCGGCCCCAACCTCTGAAATGGCGGCCGGTGCTCAGCATCTGGTCGCTGGTATCGGGTCTGGGGCTGGGCCTCGGGAGCGCGATCTTGCTCCAGCAGTACGGCGTGCGTGTCCTGACCCGGGCCGCGCTGGTGCAGATGGTGGTCGTGGCCGTGGTGCTCGCCGTCGTGCTGCCGTCGGCCGCCCGGGCCGTCGGCGTGCGCCGGTACAACAAGGTCCTCCGGAAGGCGGGGCTCGGGTGAGGGTACGCCCGGCGCTGGCGGGGCTCGGCGCCCTGGCGGTTGCCTCCCTGGCCGTCGTCCTGACATCCACCCCGGCGGGCGCCATCGTGAAGGGGCCCTGCAGGGCGACGGTCAACGGGATCGACGTGGCGCCGTTGCCGGTGGACGATCCGTCCAACGCCATCAAGGTGCACAAGGACGACACGATCACGTACGACGTGACGTCACCGGTGAGGGTGCGGTCGCGAAGCTTCGTGTTGTCCTTCGCCGGCATCAACCTCACCGTCGACAGTGGGTCGTCCTCACAGCGAGGCGGCAGCGATGGCCGCAGCGGCGCCGTCGTGGTGGACGACTACGCGTGGATGGGCGCCGGCCTGTACCAGGTGGCGGGCGTGGCCCATCTCGAGAACGGCCAGACGTGCTCGGGCGCCGTGCTCATCGACGTCCAGGGCAACCCGCTGGGCACGGTCAGCGGGGCTGTCGGCCTGATCCTCACCGTCCTGGGCGGCGCCGGCATCCTCGTCGGCACCATCCGCCGCGGTGGTGGTCGGCTGGTGCGTGATCTGGTCGATCTCATCGAGCTCGGCGGAGTCGACCTGGGCGACGCGGCAGCGGGAACGCCTGGCCAAGAGCCTGCGGCCACCGCGGCGGCGACCGCGGCCGGGGGCACCGCGTCACCGGCGGAAGCGCCGGAGAAGCCGGAATCGCCGGAGACATCCGGGGAACCGCCGGGGACCAAGCGCCGACCGACGGGGCCGGTCGCGGTCCCGGTCGTGCCCACCACGCCGACCGGCATCGCGCCGGCGACGCCGGTGACACCGCCCACCCCGCCGGTCGCCGTCGGGGCCGGCGCCAGCGGCGCGGGCACGAGTGGTAGCGGCAGCAGCGGGGACGGGGCCTCGAGTACGGGCGACGAGGCGCCCAAGCCACCGCCCCTCCCCGGGATGGCGACGGTGGCGGCGGTCGGTTCAACCGGCAAGGCGCTCACCGAGGCGGCCGAGCAGCTCGAGGGATCGATCGCCAACCTGCCCATCTCGGACGAGCAGAAGGAGAAGCTCACCGAGACGCTGGGCATCGACAAGATCAAGGAGAAGCTCGGCACCGTCACCGAGGTCACCGACACCGTCGAGCACTTCGAGGCCATGGGCACCGAGACGGTCGACACCATGAACCGCTGGGGCGTGAACGCCAACGGCATCAATGGCCTGCTCTGGCTGCGCACGATGACCGAAGCGTCGGGCCGGTTGGGCCAGAAGTTCGCAGACGACCTGGTCAAGCCCGTGATCGAGCCGGTGACCGAAGCCGCAGGCAAGGCGGGCATCGAGGTGGACGCCGACGAGGTCGCCCACACCCTGCTTCCCATACAGGAGACGGCCGAGGAAGCGAGCAAGGCACTGCTCACCGCCGGCAAGAACGTGCTCGGTGGCGACAACGTGCTGAACCAACTCGGCCAGGACCCCGTCGTGGACGAGGAGTGGCGGGCGATAAGGAGCTTCGAATGACGACGCCGGGAGCGCCTTCGAAGGCCGAGCTCGAGCTGCGCGCGTGGTTGGACGAGCTTCCGGCCCTCGGCGCCGCGCTGGACACGACGCCCGATGCCCGCAAGGTCCTCCTGGAAGACGCGGCCGCCGACACGTGGCTCCTGGACCAGGCGCCGAACGCCCATCCGGTGGTGCTGGCCCGGTCCCATCTGGCGCACGCGGCGATCCAGTCGCTCTTGGATGATGGCGACGCTGCCGTCGAACATGCTCGGCGGGCGGTGGACCTGGGCTCGACGCTGGCGGCCCCTGGTCCTCGCCTCGCCATCCTGGCCCAAGGCGGCGCCCTCGCCGCCGGTACCCTCGGCAAGCTGCGCGCCGCGCGCCGGCGAGAGGTCCAGCACATGCTGGTCGACGTCGCCGAGGCCGCGGCCGAGGCGTATGCCGAGCAAGCCGAGCTGTCCCGCCGGGGCGTAGCCACGCTCACCGCCGCGCTGGCGCTGGTGGACAGCAGTACGGCCGTTCGCGGTGCGGCCCGCGACGCTGTCCGGTCCCGCGCACGCGCCCTTGCCGTCGACGCCCGGGCCGACCTGGCGCGCGCCGGCGAGGTGGCCAAGGCGCGCCTGGCGTCGGAGACCATCGCAACGCTGGACGGCAAGCGGGCGTAGCAGAGGCCGCCAGCGGGGGATCAGAGCTTGATGGTGCTCCACGTGATCCCGCCGTTCCGGCTCATGAGCAACTCGCTCGACGCCTCGTCGATGCGGTGGATGGCGACGCCCTGGCTGGCGGTGGTGAAGCCGAACTCGGTGAAGCCGGCGCCGCCGTCGGTGTAGGTGGTCACACCGGGCCAGGTCCGGCCCCCGTCGGTGGAGCGGTAGAACCAGCTGGCGCCGGAGGAGGAGGCCACGATCCAGGTCTGCGTCGTCAGTCCCGCCAGCGAACTGCTGCTCCCGCCGCGGGGTGGGGCGCCGGCGACCCGGGTCGTGCGTCCGCCGTCCGTCGACACGACGAGCGTCTTTTCGGTGCTCCCGGCGGCGGCCCCGTCAATGCAGAGGAAGCCCACGGCGGTACCGGGGGCAGCCACGCTGGCCATGGAGGTGTCGGGCGGGCAAGGTGACGGGGTGCGGCTCCATGTCGAGCCGTCCGTCGTGGAGAAGAGGGCGTCGCCGAGCAGCAGCCAGCCGGCGTGGCCGTGGAGCACCAGCGGCGACGGGTCGGCGGCGGCGCTCCGGCCCGCCACGCCCGGCACTTCGGTCCAGTGGTCGCCGGTCTGGTCCGCCCGCCACAGGTGCACGTCGTCGGGCTGGCAGCCCTGGGTGCCGGAAGGGCAACTGCCGACGACGGCGAACACCCGGCCGCCGGCGGCTTCCAGGGCGAGGACGGGACCGGGCATCGTCACCGCTCGCCAGGTTCCACCGCCGTCGTGGGTCGCGTACAGCGATGGACCGAACAGCCAGCCGTCGTGCGACGAGCCGAAGCGGATTCGCTTTACCCCGTTGACCGGCATGGTGGAAGCCCGGACGGCCGCCCAGGTGCGGCCGCCGTCACGGGTGCGCTCGATGGTGGTGCACGGCGGGCGGGCGCAGGCGGTGGTGGCCAGGACGAAGCCCTCGGTGGGGGAGTCGAAGGTCACCGAGAGGGGCCGGGCACCCGTTGGGGAGGACGGGCTCGGGGGAACGGCAGTGGTGTCCGGCGCGGCTGTCGAGGGAGGGGCCACGCTCGACGGCAGTGCCACGGTGCTGGTCGAACTCGTGCGTGGCTGCGCCTCTCGATGCACCAACCCGGGCGTGCACCCGGTGACCAGGGCGCAGCCCGCCACGACGCAGATCCCAGCCCGGCGGGCGCGGCGCACGCACCCATGATGCCAGTGGTGCGCGGTCGGTGAGTCGGCGGCGCCCCGAGCTCGCCGGCCCGCCTACCCTTCCAGCAAACGCTCGAACGTCAACGGCTGCTTCAGGTGCTCGTCGAACCACCGGGCCGCGACCTTGGCCGCGACCTCCAGCGCGCTCACGTCGCTGTAGAGCGTCATGTGGGTGGTCTTGGGCAGGACGACCCGGCGCTTGGTGGGCGTGGTGATGTCGTTGAACGCCTGCAGCTCCAGGTCCCACATGGTGATGTCGTCCTCTTCGGCCACGACCATCAGCGTGGGCGTGTCGACCAGCCGCTTGACGTACGGGAACACCGTGTAGTCCATGAGCAACTCGGTCGAGGCGATGGTGCTGTGGTGCTCGTGGGCAGGCGCCTGCGTGCGCTTGAGCTCCTCGAAGCCGGTGGTGACCTCTTCGAAGGGCCACGTGGACAGCACCTCGTAGGTCTCGGCCGACATGGCCAGGTAGCCGTACTCACCCTTGACGAAGCGGTTGCGCCGGTCCTCGAGGATGGTGTTGCGCAGTTCCCGGAACTTCACGCTGCCCTGGGCTCGCCACATGGTCTCCCATCCGTCCACCACGGGGACGTTGGACACCACACACTTCACCCGGGGGTCGGTGGCTCCGAGGATCAGGACGTGGCCGCCGCTGTAGGAGATGCCCCACGCGCCGATGCGATCGGCGTCGACCACGGGCAGGGTCTCCAGGAACGAGATGGCGTTCTTGTAGTCCTCGATCTGGTCCCATGGGTCGAGGTGCTGGCGGGGCTCACCCTCGCTGGCGCCGAGGCGGCGGTAGTCGAAGATCAGGGCGGCGAAGCCGTTGGCCACGAACTCCTTGGCGTAGTCGGGCTGGCGCAGCTCCTTGACGTAGCACCACCCGCCGGCCATGACGATGGTGGGGAACGGACCCGACCCTTCGGGCAGGTACAGGTCACCCCGCACGGTGTCACCGCCACTCAGGAACTCCACCGCTTCCGTCTTCACGCCGTCCTCCTCGCGCGCCGACCACCGGCGCCCACCGCGACCCTCACCCGGCAGTCGTGACGGCGAGCGTTACTCGACCGTTCGAAGGCGTTGTCGGACTAGCCCGCCTGGCTCATGGAATGGCCACGAGCCCGAGGCGCATGATGGCGTCAGCCATCGACAAAAGGGGGGGCTTGTCATGAGTGATGCAGCGCGTGTCCACCAGGACATGCTGGAGGCGGTGACGGAGCAGGACATCGAGCGATTCCGGGCCCTGCTCCACCCCGACTACACCTACACGGGGAACGACGGCGTGGAGTTGCCAGGGGTGGATGCGGGCGTGGCTCAGGTGGAGATCTACGTGCGCGCCTTCCCGGACCTGACCTTCGAGCTTCGTTGCCAGTACGCCGAGGGCAACGCCTCGATCATGGAGTTCACGGCCAGGGGCACCCACAAGGAGGAGCTGGCGGGGATCCCGGCCACCGGCAGGCAGGTGACGGTCCCGGTGTGCGACATCATCGAGGTGCGCGACGGCAAGGTGTACCGCGAGCGCGAGTACTACGACGTCATGTCGATGATGCAGCAGCTGGGCGTCGTTCCCACGTCGTAAGACCCCGGGGGACATTGGTCCTAGGTCCCCTGCCCCCCGGAGGCATCGGCTCGCGCCGACGGTGCCAGAATTCCCTTGCAGCACAAGGGAACTCTCCGATCAGTCGGCCAGATCCGGGAGCACAACGACCGGGCCACGCGTGTCACCGCCAATCCGGAAATGGCCCCCCGTCACCCTTGTCGATCCGGTGGCCCACCGGTTCAATCCGGAAGACGAGTTGAACCACGGCGGAGGGCGTCGTCACGCCGACCGGGGCGGTGGCACACGGGGAGAGATCGGTGCGGGCACAGAGCACCACCAGCAGCGACGGCAGGCGCAGGGTCGGGCAACGGCATCATGTCCGTTTCGGCACCATTGCCATCACGTCGACGGCGGGCACGTACTCGGCGGCGTTGTGGCTGCAGGAGCTCCACCGGGCCCAGGGCGTCGGCACCCGCCCCGGCCTGAGCTTCTTCCATCAGTGGTTGGCCGACGGCATGGCCGCCTTCCCTTGGGTCCTGCTGGGCGCCACGGCCGGTGCCGTGCTGGCCGCCGCCGTCGGAACGGCACGCAGCAACCATGGCCGCGGCTTCGTCGCCGCCATGGTCGCCGCCGGAGCAGGTGCCGGCATCGCGGCGACGTCGGGAGCGACGAACGCGCTCACCGCCCTCCCGATATTGCTGGCCGTGGCCCTGGTCGCAACCGGGCGCGAACCGCGGCCCATCACCCGCACGCAGTTGACCGCCAGCGCCGTTGCCGGACTGCTGGTCGCGTCGTTGCTGGCCGTGCCGGGCGTGAGCGCCGGAACCGGCTCGACGGCTTCCATCCCGATCGCCACCGACCCCGGCAATCCGTGCGCCCTCGACGCCAACGTGAAGCACTTCGACGTCCTCGCCCGCGACGTCGACATCCCGCTCAACAACTTCGGCGACCACGACCCGCTCGGGAAGATGTATGTGCTGGCCGAGGACAACGCCGCCGTCGATGTCCAACTGGCGTTGCAGAAGCCGGGTCCGGGTGGCGCCCACGTGACACCCGGCCTGAAGGACGACGTCATCCAACCGCTCGTCATCCGCGCCAACGAGGGCGACTGTGTCGAGATCGCCTACACCAACACCATCAAGGGAACGTCTTACGGCCTGCACATCGACGGCCTGCAGTTCGAGGCCGGCTCGGCGGGGAGCGCCATCGGCAACAACCCGGCGTCGGACAGCCGAGCCGGCGGCACCCAGACCTACCGCTACTACGTCCCCCGCGACGAGACGCTCGAGGGGGCCCACTACCTGCACCCGGGCCCGGCCTTCCGGCAGGCGGTCGACCACGGGCTGTTCGGCGTACTCGTGGTGGAGCCGCCGGGGTCGAAGTACTTCGATCCCGTGCGCAACGCCGACGAGCAGGCCGCCCACCAGCAGGAACCGACCCGAGAGCAGCGGTCGGGCGCCCAGGCGATGATCGTGCCGTGCGATGGCTCACCCTTCAACCTCAGCGAGGTACCGCTCAGCGACACCGACATCGAGTGGTGCAACCACTACGGGACCGAGCATCCGTCGGCCCCGACGACGGCCGGTGCGTTCGCGCCGCAGACGCCCGTGCCCTTCCGCGAGAACGTCACCATCCTCCACGAGGTCGGCGACGAGAGCTACCAGATCCCCAACCGGGTGACGGGCCAGTCCCTGCCCAGCGTCGACCCGAACACGGAGGCGTACCGGCCCGGAGCACGGGCCATCAACTACCGCTCCGAGCCGTTCTTCAACCGCCTCGATCCCCAGAAGGGCAAGCTCGAGTCGCTCTCGTACGACAGCTACGCCTTCGGCGATCCGGCCACGCCGGTCGACCAGGCCTACGTCAGTGACGCCACCAAGATCCGGTTGGTGCACGGCGGGGCCGAGATGATGCACGTGTACCACCTGCACAGCGGTGGCCTGCACTGGTCGCCCAACCCGCTGGCCGACCTCGGCTTCGACTACGGCAACACTGCGCCCGACAAGTTCCCCTCCGACCAGCGTTCTGTGATCCTCGACTCGCAGGCGATGGGCCCGGGGGAGACGTTCAACGTCGAGCTCAACCACGGTGCCGGCGGCGCGCAGGGCGCGGTGGGCGACTTCGTGTTCCACTGCCACATCCCCGAGCACTACTTCGCCGGGATGTGGGGCATCCGCCGGGTGTTCGACACCCTGCAGCCCGACCTGTGGGAGCTGCCGGTCGACTTCACCGGCACGAGCCGCCTGGGCACGTCGACCACCCGGGCCACGTTGAACCCGGACGGCACGTTCCCGGACAGCTCGTTGATCAACCCGCCGTCGGGTGTCCCGCCGGCCGTCGATTCGGCCGAGTGGCTCGGGTTGTTCGCCCGCAACGCCGACCAGGGATACATGCTCCCCGACGGGACGCAGCTGACCCCCGCCAACATCGATGCGTGGGTGCGGGCGCTGCTGCCGCCCGCCACCCAGGGGACGGGCAACGACCAGCCCGGGCGCGATCCCGGCGCGCCACCGCCACGCGGCGATCGCGACGCGTCGTCCATGGACTGGGTCATCCAGAAGGACGATCCGAGCGGCTTTCCCCTCTACCTCGGCGAGCCGGAGTGGACGAAGGCGTGGCCCGACCTCCCGGCGTCGGAGCCGTTCGGCGACGTCGACGGCCACCTGGGTGCGTTCCGCATCGACGCCTTCTCGCAGGACCAGTTCGACCCGAACCGGTTCGTGACATTCCAGGGGGTGTCGCGGCCGCGCATCCTCTTCAACCCGTGCGCGTCGTGCAGCCAGGTGGGCATGCTCACCTACCCGGTGCTGCGGCCCCACATCGAACAGCGCCCACCGTTCTCACCCAACGGGCACAGCGGCGCGCCCACGTTGGCGCCCACGTCGACACGTCTCGTGCGGAGCCCGGACGGGACCGACTGGATCCCCGACCACCCGAGCGCACCCAACCCGCCGGACACCCCGCCTCGGCCGTGGGCCTTCCGTGACGACGCCATCTGCCCGTACAACTCAGTGTTTCAGCACCACGTGAACGACGCCGATCCCACGTCACCGTTCAACACGTCGGTCGACAACACCCGGCGCTTCAACGTCGTGACCATCGAGACCCCCATCCGCGTCACCAAGACCGGTGTCGACGAGGCCGGGGCCCTGCTGGCCCTGGCGCGCGACCCCAACAACCCGGCGGCCGACGACAAGACCGGCATCTACCTGGCCAACGGCCAGGACCCGCTCGACCCGACGAACATCGTGGATGCCAATGCCGCGGCCAACAACCCCAACCCACCGACACCGCTCGCCATCCGGGGCAACGTCGGCGACTGCGTGGCCCTCACCCTCACGAGCGAGGAGAAGGACGAGAACGCGTTCAACGGCTACGTCATGGCCAACCTGCACATCCACCACGTGCAGTTCGACATCACGGGCAGCGACGGTGCCGTGGTCGGGTTCAACTACGAGACCTCGATCCGGCCCTACCGGTTGAACGACCACCCGCTCCTCGCGGCGGTGAAGCCGGGCGACACCATGCTCTCGGTGGGCCCGTCGAAGTTCGACGAGACCCGGTTGATCGACGGCATGTACGTGGCCGTGGGCGAAGGAACCAACGACATCGAGGTCCACCAGGTACGTCACGTCACCACCACTCCGACGGGCCTGTCCATCGAGCTGGCGACGCCACTCACCAACGCGCACACGACCGGCGACTGGGCGGGTACCGAGTTCGTCCAGGCCCGGTGGTACCTCGACCAACCGCTCGACAACGTGTTCTTCCACGACCACACCGACGGCATCCACGCGTGGTTGCACGGGTTGGTGGGGCAGATCGTGGTGGAGCCCAAGGGGGCGACGTACCACGACCCGGCGACCGGTCGGGAGATCCGCTCCGGCACCATCGCCGATATTCACGTGGCTGACCCACGCGATCCCACACAGGCGCCTCCGGACATCGACAAGCCATCGCTCCCGTGCGCGGCGGTCGAGCACTGCCGCCGCATCACCAGGTTGGCGCCGGGGTTGGTCGACGGCAGCTTCCGCGAGTTCGCCATGTGGGAGATCGACGGCAACCCGGTGTCGGACTCGACCATCAACCTCCGGGCCGAGCCACTGTCCGACCGATCGGGGGGCGCGTCCACGTTGTTCAGCTCTGCCACCGATTCGGGCGACCCGTTCACGCCCATCCCCAAGGCCTACCCCGGTGACCCGTTCGTGGTCCGGTCGATCAACGTCTCGCCCAACGTCGACACGTTGGTCCTCGACGGCACGCGCGCGTACATCGACAGCCGCCTCACGTCCGGGTACGAGGACAGGCGGACGGACCCGAGTGACCCCGACCCGTCGAGCAGGAACGACGGCAACGAACGCGACGTGCTGGCGACACCGGTGGACGCCCTGACCATGGGCCCGTCCGAACGCTTCACGCTCGTGCTCGACGGTGGGGCCGGTGGCCGGGTGACGGATGCCCACGGCGCGCCACCGGACCGGGCGATGGCCCAGGCGGGTGACTACCTGTACATGAACGGGTTGGACCGTCGCGTCCGCCAGGGGGCGTGGGGCGTCATCCGGGTGTTGCCCAAGGTGGACACCAACGTTCTCGAGCCCCTCCCCGGTCGGCTGGGGCCGGTATCGCCGGGCGACAACGTCTCCGCCGCGGAGCCGACGTTGACGGACGGGCAGGTGGTGGGACGGCCGGCCGGGGCGCCGGACGGCCCCGCCGCGGTGTGCCCGGTTGGGTCGGCGCAGAAGACGTTCCGGGTCAGCGCGGTCGACAAGCCCACGGCCGGCACGGACGCGGCGTTCGTCCTCACCGCTCCGTCGGGCAAGGCACTTCCACCGTCACCGTTGGAGCCGTTGACGCTGCACGTGGCCGAGGGTGACTGCGTCCACGTCGTGTTCAAGAACGAGCGGGTGTCGGAGCAAGCCACGTTCCACTTGGCCAAGCTGCAGCACCTGCTCGCGTCGAGCGGCATCAACCTCGGGAACAATCCGGGCGACCAGTCGGTCGCACCAGGCTCGACGCGGGACTACTGGTACTACGCCGACTCGGAGAAGATCGGCACCGCCATCATCAGCGACTTCGGGGGCGCCGGCCAGTCGACCGGGTTCGGCAAGCTGCAGCACGGCGCGCCCGAGTTGAGCGGGGTGAGCGGGCTGTACGGCGCGGTGATCGTGTCGCCCCCGGGTGCGGCCTTCAGCCCGAGCGACGTGGGGACGGCCGTCGACGTCACCGTTCCCGAGCGGGCCGATCAGGAGTACCGGGAACCGAGCGGAGAGGCCAACCGCCTGCCGGCGATCTCGTACCGCGACTTCACGGTGTTCTTCAGCGACACCGACAAGCAGCTCGGCAACGACTTCATGCCCTACCCCACGGAGGTGAGCGGCGCGGCTCTGATCAACTACCAGACCGCGGCCGGGCGGGGTGACGACGCCAACTCGTTCAGCTCGCTGGTGCACGGCGATCCGGCTACGCCCGTGCTGCGCACGATCGAGGGCGACCCGATGGTGTTCCACGTCGTGGGCGACCCGGGCAACGACCAGGTCCACCTGTTCAACCTGGGCGGGATGGCATGGGAGAACGACCACTACCTCAGGTCGCGCGCCGAGCCCGAGTTCCTGGGCGGGGAGCCGTTCAGCAGTGCCATCTCCACCCGTGCCTTCGGGGCGTGGGCCGCATTCGACGCCTGGGTGCTCACCAGTCCCGGAGAAGCGGGCCGGTCCGAGGCACCGAAGGCGGGCGACTACTTCATGGGTGACATCCGCCGGCCCTTCACCGAGGCGGGGATGTGGGGCCTGGTACGGGTGAGCCCGTCGCCCTGCGTGGACGCCTGCCCGCCCCCGTTGCCCATCGCGCCGCCGCCCCCGGTGGTGGGGGCGTCGGCAGTTCCTGTTGTGGCTTCGTCGCCGGTTCCGGCGGGGGTGCCTGCCCCCGGTGCCCGCACTGCACCGGGGACCGGCAGGTCGTTGCGGTCCTAGGCGTTGCGGACGGCGACCGACCCGCACGCACCGCTGCACGTCACGTTTCCGTAGGCGTTGCGGTTGAGCGTGGAGTGGTCGGCGTCGCGGAAGGCGAACATGCCGACGCCGCCGAAGACGTGGGACACGGCCTGACCGGGCTGCACGACGGCGTCGAAGCCCCAGTTCCCCGACCGGCTCCACCCCACGATGTGGTGGGCCACGCTGTCACGGTTCACCCACGTGACGTAGGAACCGGTGGTGGCTCCTTGCGACGCGGGGCTGTAGTACGTCCGGTACACGCCAAAGGTGGCACTCGCGGCATGGGCGGGCATGAACGCGCCGAGTGCGGAGACGATGCCGGCCAGCCCGACGGTGGTGACGGCGGCCAGGCGGCGGGTGCGACGGGTGCGGGTGATCTGGGTGCGGGACATCGGGTTGGCTCCTTGTGGGAGGGGCGCTCTTCCCGTGCGGGAAGCTCAGAAGAAGTCTCGGGATGGCGCCTTCGACTGTTGAGCCAAGGGTTGGTTAAGGCAGGCCAAGACACGGCCACAGCGCCCTGGCCCGAAAGGTTTTCCAAAGGGGGACGGGCCACGCTGGGGTGTGATGAGAACCGCGCCGGCTGGCAGTTCGCGGCTGCACGGAGCCGTCGTCGCCGCGGTGTCGGTCGCCGCCCTCGTCGGCGTGATCGTGGGCGTGGCCGACATGACGGGCGGCGGGCAGCACCGGGTGGTCCACAAGGTCGGCGAGTCGGTCCCCACCTCGTTCGGCATCGTGGCCGTGGAGCATGCCCAGATCGACAGCGGCCTGTCCTCCGACGCCCTGGGCGGACAGACCCACGGCGTGCAGGGACTGGTCACCGATGACAAGGCGTCGGTGCAGACGCTCATCACGTTGACCAACCAGTCCGGTGCCGTCGTGCCCTACTCGCCCGGCCAGTTCCGCCTGCGGGCAGGGTCGGCCAACTTCCCGGCCACGGCGGCAATGCTGCAGCCGGGCTCGTTGCAGCCCCAGGCCAACATCGGCGCTCGCATGGATTTCGTGGTGCCGCGGGCAGGGGAGCGCTTGCAGCTCGAGTTCCGTGACCGCGACGGGCGGTCGATCCTTGTCGACCTGGGGTTGGTCGACAAGGCCCCACCGGGCGCCGGGGCGCAGTCCCATTAGGGCGGTGCGGTGCAGGTACCGGGCCCGGCGAGCGAGAATTCAGATGAGATGTCCGACCCGCTTGCCGCCGTGCTCGCCCACGGGCTGCTGAACAGCCTGGCCGTGGTCGACGGCACCGCCATCTCGCTGCGGAGGTCGTGGGCGCGCTTCAGCGACGAGCAGCGCGACGACTTCTGCCGGCTGCTCGTGCGCCACAGCGAACTGGTGGCCGACCAGGCGGGCGATCTGCCCGGTCTCGCCGCCCACAAGCTGGCCAACCACATCTTCGTGGTGCGGGGCGTGGCCGAGACCATCGAGCGGGAACGCCGGTTCCTGTCCGACGAGGATCGCGAGCACCTGTTCGACGTGCTCCTCCGCCAGTCCGCCCATGCCGCCACCGTTCTGGCCAATCTGGTGCGGGGCCTGCCCATCGGTGCCGGGGCGATGCTGGACGAACTGGACGGCTCCACCCAGGACCGCGAAGCCACCGCCTGAGCGCTTTGGCCGCGCTACGTCCGGTATATCGGACCGAGCGCGGTCAAACTGCTCGGGATGGAACTGCGAGCGTCGACCGAGCTGCGGGCCTCGCCCGCCGAGGTGTTCGCGGTGGTGTCCGACCTGGCGACCTACCCGTCCTGGCTGGGCATCGTCCTGTCCGCCGACGCATGCGGTGGCGACGCGTGGACGGTCGAGTTGGGCGCTCGCCTGGGCCCGCTGCGTCGCACCAAGCGGGTGCGCATGGTCCGGGTGGAGCACGACCCCGAGGCAGGGGCGGTGCGCTTCGAGCGCCAGGAGGAGGACGGCCGGGAGCATGCTCCCTGGGTCCTGGCGGCTGCGCTCTCGGGGAACACCACGCTCACCATGGACCTGCGCTACGGGGGCGGGCGCTGGCTCCCGGGCCTCGACCTGGTGCTGCGGGAGGAGGTCCGCCGGGCCGGCAACCGGCTGCAGCGCCTGCTCGACGGCGCTCGAGAGGACACTTGACCGCGCGGTCAGGTACGGTGGCCACGAGTTCGACAGCCCAGATCGAAGGCAGGGGGAAGCGCATGCAGAACCGCGACAAGATCTACATCGACGGCGCGTGGGTGGCGTCGGCCGGCAAGGGCACCATCGACGTGGTGAACGCCTCCACCGAAGAGGTGATGGGCACCATCCCCGAGGGGACACCCGACGATGTCGCCAAGGCGGTGGCCGCGGCCAAGGCCGCCTTCCCGGCGTGGTCGCAGACGTCGGTGGAGGAACGCGGGAAGTACCTGCAGCGCATCACCGAGGGCCTTCAGGCCCGGATGATGGAGATCGGCCAGCTGGTCGCGCAGGAGGTGGGCATGCCCATCAACCTGTCGATGATGATCCAGGCCGGGATGCCCACGGTCACGTTCGGGTCCATGCAGCAGCTGCTGGACAGCACGCCGTTCGAAGAGCAGGTCGGCAACTCGCTGGTGGTGCGGGAGCCCGTCGGTGTGGTCGGCTGCATCACGCCGTGGAACTACCCGCTGCACCAGATCGCGGCCAAGGTGGCGCCCGCCCTGGCGGCCGGCTGCACCGTCGTGCTCAAGCCCAGCGAGGTGGCACCCCTCAACGCCTTCGTCCTGGCCGAGATCATCGACGAGGTGGGCCTGCCCGCCGGCGTCTTCAACCTGGTCACCGGCACCGGCCCGGTGGTGGGCGAGGCCATCGCCGCCCACCCCGACATCGACATGGTGTCGTTCACCGGTTCCACCCGGGCCGGCAAGCGGGTGTCGGAGCTGGCGGCCCAGACGGTCAAGCGCGTGGCCCTGGAACTCGGCGGCAAGTCGCCCAACATCATCCTGGACGACGCTGACTTCAGTCGGGCCGTGGCCGACGGCGTGGGCAAGTGCTTCCTCAACTCGGGCCAGACGTGCTCGGCCCTCACCCGCATGCTCGTGCCCCGCTCGCGCCTGGCCGAGGCCGAGGACATCGCGGCCAAGGCGGCCCAGTCCTTCACCCCCGGCGACCCCTTCGCCGACGGCACCCGCCTGGGCCCGCTCGTGTCCGCCGCCCAGCGGGACCGGGTGCGCGCGTACATCAACAAGGGCGTGGAAGAAGGCGCCAAGCTGGTCACCGGCGGGGCCGAGGCGCCCGAGGGCCTGGACAAGGGATACTTTGTGCAGCCCACCGTCTTCTCCGACGTGCGCAACGACATGACCATCGCCCAGGAGGAGATCTTCGGCCCGGTCCTGGCCATCATCCCCTACGACACCGAGGACGAAGCCGTCGAGCTGGCCAACGACACCGTGTACGGCCTGGCCGGCGGTGTGTGGTCGGGCGATCCCGAGCGGGCCAAGCAGGTCGCCCGCCGCCTGCGCACCGGCCAGGTGGAGATCAACGGCGGCAGTTTCAACCCGCTGGCCCCCTTCGGGGGCTACAAGCAGTCCGGCCACGGCCGGGAGCTGGGCAAGTTCGGGCTGGAGGAGTTCCTCGAGGTGAAGTCGCTCCAGTTGTAACTGCTGGTCAATGTCGAGGCGCGGTGGTTGGCCACCGCGCCTCGGCCCGTCGGATGAGATGTTCTGCGGGGGAGCGAACCCCTGGTCGGTTCGGCTGGTGCGAACGAGGATGGTGCACACACCCAATCCCGGCGCCAGCGATACCGAATCCCGCGCCACAGACAAATGCGGCCTCGGATCC
Source organism: Acidimicrobiales bacterium (assembly GCA_035651095.1). Taxonomy (GTDB): domain Bacteria; phylum Actinomycetota; class Acidimicrobiia; order Acidimicrobiales; family JAUTXP01; genus DASRGI01. The sequence continues at coordinate 15,300 of DASRGI010000131.1, forward strand.
GAGAGCGCCCTCGGCACCCAGGCAGAGCAAGGCCAGCGCCATGCCGTGCGTCTTCCGACTGCGTCACAGTCGCGGCATTGGATCCCATCGGTGGGCGAGGCTTCCGTCGAGGTGTCGCCACGAAGATCCGAGGCATGATCACCGACCGGGTCGGCGACGCGGACAACGGGTCCACCTGGCATCGTCATGGGCCGCGGCGTTGGGCGGTCAGGGGAAGGACGCGCTCGTCGGGGGGGCAAAGTACACGAATGCTGCACCCTCTGGCGGGGAGGGGGGAAAACGGGTGTGCCGTGCTGAATAACTGTCCTTGACGCGCTCGTTCGCGCCAAGGGCCCGCAGAATTCTCGAAGGGAAGTCCGGATGAACAGGACGACGCTTGCCCGGCGCTATGCGCCGCTGGCTGTGGTCATCGCTGTGCAGCTCCTCCTTGTCGCGGTCGTGCCCTCGACGGGATCGCACGGGACCGCAGCCAGCACGCTCAACGTCGGTGGGGGCGGCGGTGGGAGCACCGACCTGGGCCCCGGGGGCGACAACGGCGCGACTGCGGGGACGGGTACCGGAGGGACGGGCGGGAGCGGCGGCGCGGTGGCCACGGCAGCGGGCGGGGCGACGGCGGCGGGCGTGTCGACGAGCGGTGCGGGTGGCGGCAGCAACGATTCCAGCAACCCGGCCGTCGCCGGAGACACCAGCCACTGCGTGAACGGACGGGAGTTCGACCCGGCTATCGCCTACTGGGCACCTCCGTGCGTGGCGGGCACGCCGGGCGCCGTGTACCGGAACAACGGGGGCGCCACCTACCAGGGCGTCTCCGCCACCCAGATCACCATCGTCGACTACATCACCGACTACGGCGCCGAGGTCAACCAGATCCTCAAGGCCGAAGGCCTCCTCGAGACGTACGACGACGCCAAGATCCTGGACAAGGCGTTCGAGAAGTTCATCAACGACCATTACGTCTTGTACGGCCGCAAGGTCCACATCGTGCCCTACCAGGGCACGTGCCAGTCGGTGCCGCCGGACTATGCCTGCCTCACCCAGGAGATGGACCACGTCGTCGACTCCTACAAGCCGTACATGGTCTTCTGGAACACGACCCTGTGCTCCGTCTGCTACGCCGAGCTGGAACGCAAGCAGACCATCGCCGTGGGGGGCGAGGGCTTCAGCGACGACCTGGCCAACCAGCTGGCGCCCTTCTTCTACAGCGCGGGCATGAGCTCCACCCGCATGGAGACGATGTTCGCCGAGTTCTGGTGCAACCAACTATCGAGCCAGAACAACCCGTCTCGCACGGTGAAGTACGCCTTGCACAACAACCCGGCCCAGGACTTCAACGGCAAACCCCGGCGCCTCGGTGTCATCAGTACCAACGACAAGGACAACGAGGACACGGTCAAGAACGTGCTCTTCAAGGAACTGGCCTCCCGCTGCAACGAGCCCACGCCCAACTTCTACTTCTACGAGCAGGACATCAACACCGCGGCCAAGCAGGTGGCGGCCGGCATCGCCGCCCTGGATGACCCCAACCACCCGGCCACGTCGGTCATCTGCCTGTGCGACCCGGTGGCGCCCCAGTTCCTCTACAACGGCGAGCAGCAGAACAACTACTTCCCCGAGAACCTGCTGGCCGACGTGCAGAACATGGGCTACGACAGCACCGGGCAGAACTACGTGGGTTCCGTCACCTGTCCCAACAACGCGCAGGGATGCGAGTACGACGCCGCCTTCGGGTTGGTAGCCAGCTCACCGGACAGGTCGCAGGGTGGTGGCGAAGGGGTGAAGATCTTCAACGCCGGCGGGGGCGTGGGCGCTCCGCCCACCACCGGCCTGGAGACCTCGATCCTGGCCATGAACTGGATCATGATGGCCAACCTCATCGAGAACAGTGGGCCCAACCTCAACCCCCGGGACATGCAGGCCAAGGCGCCCGCCATGGGCACCACGGGCGGGGGGAACACGGGCAATGCCACCCTCGGGTTCAAGCCGGGGAGCTGGAACTGGACCATGGACGCGCGCATCGTCTACTTCAACAAGCACAAGCCGTCCGTCTACAACAACGCCAACGGCGCCTACGTGAACGCCAGCCCCGGCCGGTTCGGGCCCGGCCAGTTCCCGGTGCTGCCCGACGTGCAGAACGTTCCCACCGCGGATCGCCGGCAGTGACGACGACACTGGAGCCCACCGACCCCGAAGCGACGCCCACGCCGCCTCGATCGTCGCCTGCACCGGGCCATCGGGGAGACTGGGCCGGACGGCGATCCGTTGCCCGCGTGCTCGACGCACTGCGCACGACTTCGCCAGTCGCCCGGTTCGTACGGCTGGCCCTCTTCACCGGCGCCTTCTTGCTTCTGGCCAAGTCCTACTTCAACCTCACACCCGCCTACCTGATCGACGGCATCGCCCTCGGCTCGCTCTACGGCATCCTGGCCGTCGGCATCATCCTCATCTACCGCACCAACAGGATCATCAACTTCGCGGCCGCGGCCATCGGCGCCATCCCCGCCATCTGGGCCCTGCTCCTCGACGTGCAGGACCATCACAGCTACCTGACGGTGCTGCCCATCGTCCTGATCGGAGCGCCGCTGTTCGGCGCCCTGGTGGACATCACCATCATGCGCCGGTTCTCCCGCTCGCCCCGGCTCATCGCCACCGTGGTCACCCTGGGCGTGGCCCAGGGACTCGCGGCCATCGGGTTCTTCATTCCGGTGTGGATGGGATCGAAGTCCACGCAGATCCCCAACGTGCCCACGCCGTGGGATACCTGGAAGATCGTCGGGGCCCACGGCAAGCCGCTGCTGTCTGGCAACCAGGTCGCCGCCCTCGCCACCGTCGTCCTCTTGTCGATCGCCTTGGGCGCCTTCCTGCGGTACACGCGCATCGGCATCGCCCTGCGGGCATCTGCTGAGAACGCGGAGCGGGCGTCCCTGCTGGGCATCCCCGTGAACCGGGTGGGCACGGTGGCGTGGATGCTGGCGGGCCTGCTGGGCGGGATGGCCATCTTCGTGCAGTCACCCCTGATCGGCGTGCCCAACAACGCCACGCTCGGGTTCGACTCGCTCCTGTATGGCCTGGCCGCAGCCGTGGTCGCCCGCATGGAGAAGATCGGCATCGCCCTGGTGGCGGGCATGTGCGTGGGCATCCTGGAGTTCGGATCGGTGGCCAAGGAGGGCGACAACAACCTGTCGTCTGCCCTCATGCTGGTGGTCATCCTCGTGGCCCTGCTCCTCCAGCGGGGCGCCCTCTCCCGTGCCCAGGACACCGGGGTGTCCACCTGGCAGGCGGTCAAGCATTTCCGCCCGGTGCCCACCGAGCTGCGGTCAATGCTCGAAGTGAGAGTTGCCAAGGTGGTGCTCGCCGTCGTCGTCTTGCTCGTCACCATCGGGACGCCGTTCGTGATCCCTCACCCGGACCTGCCCCAGTTCATCTTGCTGCCCATCTTCGGCATCGTGGCCGTGTCGTTGGTAGTGCTCACGGGCTGGGCCGGCCAGATCAGCTTGGGCCAGTTCGGCCTGGTCGGGGCGGGAGCCGGAGTGGCCGGTGGCATCATCGCCAACCACAACATCGACTTCTTCGTGGCCCTGGCCCTCGGCATCGCAGCCGGCGTGGTGGCCGCGGTGATCATCGGCTTGCCCGCCGTGCGCATCCAGGGCATGTACCTGGCCGTCACCACACTGGCGTTCAGCTATGCAGTCCAGAAGTACCTGCTCAACGCCCACTACTGGGTGGGCGCGCACCTCCTCCCCAAGACCCTTCGGGCCACGGTCGTGCGGCCCGTGCTCTACGGGCGCATCGACCTGGAGAACGACCGCTCCTTCTACTTCGTCTGCCTGGTGCTGCTGGCCGTGTGCATCCTGGCCGCCAGCGCCTTCCGCAAGAATCGCAGCGGGCGGGTGCTCATCGCCGCCCGGGACAACCAGCGGGCGGCCCCGGCGTACGCCATCAACCTGGTGCGCACCCGCTTGGCCGCCTTTGCGGTGGCGGGGGGCATGGCCGGGATGGCCGGCGTCCTGCTCGTCTACACCCAGCACCAGGTCGTCCCCGGCACGTTCAGCGTGGCCAGCAGCCTGCTGGTGTTCCTCGCCGTGGTCATTGGTGGCCTCACGTCCATCGGGTGGGCCGTCACCGGCGCCGTGCTCACCGAGGCGTTCGCCGTGTATGGGCTCCGTCTCGAGCCGCTGCTGGGCAAGAACCTGGCCGGCGTCCTTCCCCTGCTGATCACCGGGCCCCTGCTGGTGCTGAACCTGTACTTCTATCCGGGAGGCACGGCCGAGAACGGCTACGCCTTCCGCGACCGTTTCTTGCGCTGGGTGGCCCGGCGCCACGACGTGCTGGTGCCCTCACTGGTGGCCGACCGGCGGGTGGTCGACGCCACCAAGGAAGACGACCTCATCATGCAGGCCGAGGCCCACGTCGAGGAGGTCAAGTCGTTCGACGTCAGCGGCAAGGTGTCGTGCCCGGTGTGCGGGGACTTGTTGGGGTTGGACGAAGCCGTGGCCCATGAACATCTCCAGGCCGGCGCGGGGGCGAGTTCGTGAACATCGGGACCTTCCGCAACAACCTGCGCCGGGGCCGGGCGCCGGAGACGGCGGCTGAGGGGCTGGCTGCGATCAAGGGCGCCGTCGCCAGCGCGCCGGCCTCCGACGAGGCCGCTCCGAGCTTCCTGATGTGCCGGGGCATCGACGTCGCTTACGACAAGGTGCAGGTGCTGTTCGGCGTCGACCTCGACGTGGCCGAGGGCGAGATCATCGCTCTGCTGGGGACCAACGGCGCCGGCAAGTCGACGCTCCTCAAGGCCATCTCCGGGCTGGTCCGGCCCAAGGCCGGCAAGGTGTTCTACGACGGCCGGGACATCACCAACGCCGACGCGGTGGAGACGTCGCGCCTGGGCATCATCCAGGTGCCGGGCGGCAAAGCCGTGTTCCCCACCCTCACAGTCGAGGAACACTTCCGCGCGGGCACGTGGCTCTACGCCAAGGAAGACCCCAAGGAGGTCAAGCAGCGCACGGAGGACGTGCTCGACCGCTTCCCTCGTCTGCGCGAGCGGTGGGAGCAGATGGCCGGCAACCTCTCGGGGGGCGAGCAGCAACAGCTCGCCCTGGGCATGGCCTTCGTGGCCAAGCCCCGCCTGCTCATCATCGACGAGCTGTCCCTCGGGTTGGCCCCGACCGTGGTGGAGCTGCTCCTCAAGATGGTGCGGGCCATCCACGAGCAGGGCTGCACCATCATCCTGGTCGAGCAGTCGGTGAACGTGGCCCTCACCGTCGCGACTCGGGCCTACTTCATGGAGAAGGGCGAGGTCCGCTTCTCGGGGCCTACGGCGGAACTGCTGGAGCGAGGCGACATCCTCCGGTCGGTGTTCCTCGAGGGCGCCGCCTCGGTCACGGGCAACGGGGCCAAGAGCTTCGCCGGAGCTACCGCCCGGCAAGCGGTGGTCGCCCGGGAACGCGGCGAGGAACGCCCGCCGATCATGGAGGTCCGCGGTCTCACCAAGCGCTTCGGTGGCATCGTGGCCGTCGACGACGTCAGCTTCACGTTGGCCCACGACGAGATCCTCGGGCTCATCGGTCCGAACGGCGCCGGCAAGACGACCATCTTCGACCTGTTGTCGGGACTCCTCACGCCCGACGCCGGCCGCATGTTCTTCAAGGGCGTGGACGTCACCGGCTGGGGCGCCGACCGGCGGGCGTCCATCGGTCTCGGGCGATCGTTCCAGGACGCCCGCATCTTTCCGTCCCTCAGCGTGGCCGAGAACATCGCCATCGGGTTGGAACGCCACCTCGAGGTGCGCGACCACCTGGCCGCCCTGCTCAACCTCCCGGCCGTGCAGGTGATGGAGGACGACGTCGCCTTCACCGTCGACGACTTGATCGAACTGATGGGCTTGGGCGCCTTCCGCGACAAGTTCGTGGCCGAGCTCTCCACCGGCAGCCGACGCATCGTCGACCTGGCCATGGCCATCGCTCACGACCCGTCGGTCCTCATCCTCGACGAGCCATCGTCGGGCATCGCCCAGCGCGAGACCGAGGCGTTGGGGCCGCTCCTTCGTCGCATCAAGGACGAGACCGGCTGCGCCATGCTCGTCATCGAGCACGACATGCCCCTGATCACGTCGATCTCCGACGAGATCATCGCCCTCGAATTGGGCCACGTGGTGGTCCGGGGGACGCCCGATGTGGTGCTGGCCGATCCGCAGGTGATCTCGTCGTACCTGGGGGGCGACCTTGACGTGATCAACCGGTCGGGCGCCAGCCGGCCCGAGGCGGAGCGGCCCGCCCGGAGACGGACCCGGACCCGGACGAAGGCGAGGGGGGCATGACTCGAAGGACGTTGGCGTGCCGGGCGATGGCGCTCCTGTTCGCCGTGTCTGGCGGCGTCGTGGCCTGGCCCACGGGCGCGGGGGCGGCCGCCCCCGAGAAGTACGGCTACTGGGCCACACCGCAGAACGAGCCCCAGCCGGGCGCGCAGACCGTCCAGGCCAACCCCACCGTGCCCGAGGGGGGCTTGGCCGTGGTCAACGATCCCAGCGGCGCCGAGGCCATCTCCGCCGTGTCGTACCAGGTCGACGGCGTCATCCCTGCCACCCTCGTGCTGAAGGTCCATCAGCGCTCGTCCGACGTGCCGTCGTCGCCGGAGCCGACCACCATCCCGCCCGACGTGCCCGTCACCGCCCCCTCGACCACGACGTCGACGGTGCCGCCGTCGCCGACGGGGCCGGTCACCGTCGATCCAACCGTCGTGCACGTCTCCGCCTGCGTGGCTCGATCGAATTGGGTGGAGCCTCCCCACGATCGGCCCGGCGCTTGGAACCTGCGCCCTGACTTCGATCCCACCCGCTGTGTCAACGGCAGTTTCAACAGCGACGCCACCACGCTGACGTTCAGCCTGCAGCCCCACCTGCAGCGCTCCGCCGGCGTGTACGACATGGTCCTCGTCCCCGACCCCAGCCGGGTGAACCCCAACCCCCAGAACACACCGGCGCCGGACCCCAACGCACCTCCCACCAACAACCTGCCGCCGAACCCCAACACGTCGTTCACTGTGGTGTTCGACCGTCCGGTCGAGGATTCGTTCACGCCTGACGAGGCGAGCCTCACGCCTCTCGAGGAGCCCGCTCCGGAGCCGCCGCCCGAGCCCGGCCCCGTGCCCGAGATCGCCCCATCGCTGGCGGTGCCTCAGTCGTTCGTGCCCGTCGACAACGGCGTGCTGCCCGCCTTTGCCCCGCCCACCACCGTTCCCAAGGCAGCCCCCAAGGTGACGTTCCGGACGCCGCCCCGGCAGGTGGCGGCGATCCTCCCCAAGGACCCCCGCTGGAAGCGGATCATGGCTGTCGCGCTGCTCGGCGCTCTGGCCCTGGCGTGGTGGTGGGTGGCCGGCCAGGAGGCGCGCGGCCCGAAGTTGCTCGGGTCGATGGCCGGCGGCGAGCGGCGGTGGAACCCGCCGGGCGTGCGTACCGGCGGCATCGGGCGGTTCGCCCGGCCGCGCGAGGGTCGCCCCAAGCGCTTGCTCTGATCTACGGCGGGGGTGGGGACTGGGTGCGGACTAGGTGTCGGTGGGCACGGCCGGCCGGGGCCGGCGCAACGAGGCGAACACGTGCTGGCCGCTGGCCCGGAGCATGAGCCAGCCGAAGGACACGCCCATGACCGTCCAGAAGCACAGCTCACCGCCCAGGGCGGCCAGGCGGAAGCGCCACACGATGGTGGCGGGGGCGGCCACGGCGTCGGGCGAGCCGGGCAGGAAGGCCAGCCCGGTGCCCACGAGCACGGCGTAGAGCAGGGCGACGGCGGGGAGGCGCACGTGGTCGGCCGCGCCCCGGTCGCGCAGCCAGCGGGTGAAGCGCCAGGCCGCCCAGGTGGTCACGATCGACCAGGCGACCATCAACAGGTACAGGGCCGTGCGCTGGCCGATGGTGTCGGGGTTGCCCACCGCGGGCGGGTTGGCCGGGTACTTCAGCTCAGGCACCAGGCCGACGGTGACGAAGGCCATGGCGGCCAGCGTGACGGCCCGGCGCCAGTCGTCCCGGCTGTGCAGCCGGTGGCGCACCACGGCGAAGACGACGGCGAACACGAGGCCGACGCACACGCCGTAGATGGCGGCGCCGATCATGCCGCCGATCTGCTGGGTGGCGCGGCTGAACATCTCGCTGGGCACCATGCCCTGGGATCGGGCGCGCGTCGCTTCCAGGCGCACGGCGTCGCCGATGGGGCCCTCGCCCACCAGGCGGAGGAAGAGGGCGAGGGCGACGCCGCCGGCCAGTCCGGCCAGGGCGCCGAGGCGCATGATGCGGGTCATTGACGACTCCAGATTCGACAACGCCGCCGTTCTCGTAACGCTCACGCCCGAATAGGCGGCGCCAGCGTTACGAGAACGGGAAGGGCGGTACGGCGGAACGGATTGATGGTCCGTTGGTTAGTGGCAGGGCACGCCCACGAAGTGGCGGGCGTCGTGGAAGAACTCGTGGAGGGTGTGGGCGTTGTTGGCCAACACCCCGCCGTTCTCCATGGCCAGGGCCCAGATGGCCATCAGGGCCACGGCCACGACCAGCCAGCTCCACAAGGGGACCCGGATCGGTTCGATGGCGAGTTGCTCGTCCAGTGTCATCACCTCCTTCTCAGTGCTGGTGGGAGTGTTGACCCACGGGGATGGGAGCGCCCACGCGCGACTCGTAGCCGGGCAATGGGGCGCGGTAGATGCAGCAGTCGCAGTTCATGCGGGATTCGCCGGCGCGGGCCTCGCCGTAGCGCTCGAGCACGAGCCGGGCCAGGCGGGGGTCGGCCCCCAACTCGGGGCCGGTGAGAACCTCGATCTCGGGGTGGTCGGCCGCCCACCCGCGGGCCTGCCCGTGGATGCGGTCGACGAGCACACCGGTGAACAGGAAGTAGGGGACGACGGCGATGCGCTCGGCCCCCAGGCGGCGGCAGCGCTCCAGGGCGGCGGGCACGTCGGGCGAGGCCAGCGACACGTAGGCGGGCTCGACCATGCCCAGCCCCCGGGAGTCGGCCAGCAGCCGGGCGACCTTGTAGAGGTCGGCATTGGCGTCGGGATCGGTCGACCCCCGGCTCACGAGGACGACGGCATCGGTGGCCGGGTCGACGCCCGCGCCCGCGCCATCGCCGGCCGGCAACGCCTCCCGGATGCGGTCCTCGGCCACGGCCAGCACGCTGGGGTGGATGCCGAGGTCGCGGGCATAGGCGAACTCGACGCCGGGGTGGCGGTGCCGGGCCCGGGCCAGGATGGCGGGCCCGTCGCTCTTCATGTGCCCGGCGCCCAGCAGCACCAGGGGCACGGCCACCACGCTGGTGGCACCCGCAGCCACCAGGCCGTCGACGGCGGTGTCCAGGTCGGGCTCGGCCAGCTCGATGAACCCGCACCCCACCTCCAGGTCGGGCGCCTCGGCCTTGAGCACCGAGGCGAAGTGCCAGTAGGCGGCGACCCCGGCGGGGGAGCGGCTGCCGTGGCCGACGAGAAGCAGGGCGGGCTGGGCGTCGGGTGTCGAGCGGTCAGGCACGAGCGATCCTCCGAAGGGCGTTGACGGCGGCGGCGGCCACGGCCGACCCGCCCTTTTCGCCCACGTTGCTGATGGCGATGGGCGCCAGTGGGCTCTCCCGCAGCGCCTGTTTGGACTCGGCCGCGCCCACGAAGCCCACGGGCAGGCCGATGACCGCCGCCGGGCGCCAGTCCAGGCGCAGCACCTCGAACAGGGCGGTGGGGGCGCAGCCCACGACGACGAGCGCGCCCTCGGGATGGCGCTCGGCCGCGACCTGCATGGCCGCCGCACTCCGTGTCACGCCTGCCGGCACCGGCCCCCCGAGTTCGGACAGATAGCTCACACTAGAGCCGCCGGTGATGCCGGCGCCGACCATGGTGACGTCGGTGACGATGGGAGCGCCCCGCCGCAGGGCGTCGACCGCGGCCGGTACGGCGTGCTCGCCGATCACGGTGGTGGTGGCGTACTCGAGATCGGCGCTGGCGTGGATGAGCCGGGCCACCACATCCCGCGCGCCGGGCGGCCAGTCCGACAGGTCGACGCGCGACGCCATGATGCGGTAGCTCTCGGCCTCGATGGGATGCACGTCGGGCCCGCTCACGGCCGCTCCTCGATGGCATCCACCGGGCACACTTCGACGCAGGCCAGGCAGACCGTGCACCGGTCGTCGAGCACACGCGGTCGCTTGGCCGCCCGCTGCAACGCCCCTTCGGGGCAGGTGGACAGGCACAGCCCGCACGCCGTGCAGCGGCTGTCGATCACGACCGTGCTCATGGCTGGTACCCCCGGGGCGTGACCATGCGCCCACCCATCATCTGCGTGGCCGACGACCCCACCACCACGATGGTGGTCATGCCCACGGCGGTGGGGTCGACGTCGCCCAGGGTCGTGAGGACGACCTGCTGCCCGGGCCGGGCCGCGTCGGTGACCAGGGCGACCGGCGTGGTGGGCGGGCGGCCGCCGCCCAGGATCGACAGGGCTTTGGGCAGTTGCCAATCCCGGCCTCGCGAGCGGGGGTTGTACAGCGCCACCACGAAGTCGCCCTCGGCCGCGGCCCGCAGGCGGCTCTCGATGGCAGGCCAGGGCGTGAGCAGGTCGGACAGGCTGATGGACACGTGGTCGTGGCCCAGGGGTGCGCCCACCGCCGCGGCCGCGGCCAGGGCTGCGGTCACGCCGGGGACGACGTCGACCTCCACGCCGGGCGCCACCTCAGGGGCCAGCTCCAGGGCGATGGACGCCATGGCATACACGCCCGCGTCGCCCGAGCACACCAGCGCCACCCGCCGTCCCTCGGCGGCCGCGGTGAGTGCCTCCTTGGCCCGCACCACCTCGTCGCCGATGGGGGAGCGCACGACCTGTTGCCCGCTCGACAGCAGGTCGGCGCACTGGTCGACGTAGGGCCCGTACCCGATCACCACCTCGGCATGGCGCACGGCCGCATCCGCGGCGGGGGTGCGGTGGCGGGGGTCGCCCGGGCCCAGGCCCACCAACGACAGGTGCCCGACCGGCTGGCGCCGCCGGGCCACCGCCACCGTGGCCACTGCGTTCTTGTGCTTGGGCACGATCAGTTCGCCGCCCGCGCCCGCGGCCAGCAACGCCGCCGCCTCGGCCACGCTGGGCGTGCCCACCGCCTGCGCCGGCGCCGCGCTCGGGTTGGGCACGGCCACGGCTGACAACTGCTCGGCCGTGAACACCTGCACGGGCAGCCCCAGGGTGACGATGCCGGGTGCGTCGAGGCGGCGGTCGATGGTGGCCACGGCGGCCACCGATTCCCGGGCGAACCCGGAAGCGGCCAGCGTGGACGCCACCAGCGCGGCCACGTCCTCGGCCGGCGCGTCGCTCGACGCACCCACGCCCACCACCAGCGACGGTGGGTGGAGCACGGCCACGCCCGGCTGGGGCGCGACCATGGCGTCGGTCACCACCACTCGCGCCGGGCCGGGGCCCGATACCAAGGACGCCGGGAGCGGCCAACCGAGCGGGTTGTCGACGGCCGGCGGCCGCCCGTCCAGGGCGCCGACGGTGACGCCGGCGATGTCGCCCGTCGCCACGAACCCCGGCAGCGTGTCCAGCGCGGGCAGGCCGCGCCCGTCCGTGGCAGTGGTCACGATGGGCTCGGCCCCGAGCAGGTTGCCCACGTGGCGGGCCAGGGCGTTGCCACCGGCGGCGTGGCCCCCGCACAGCACGATGGCGAAGCGGCCGTCGTCGTCCACACACACCACCGCCGGGTCGGAGCGCTTGTCGGTGAGCAGCGGCCCCACGATGCGTACGGCCGCACCGGTGGCGAGGAACAGCACGAAGGCGTCGGCCTCCGACCACCGGTCGCGCACCGTGGCGCCCGCGTTCCCGTGCACGTGCTCGAAGGGCAGGCGCTCGGCCAGCATGGCGCCGGCCGACGTGACGGAAACGGCGATCACGTTCATCGGTCGGCTGGTCCCCAGCACACGAACACGGGGTTCTCGGCGGCCAGCCGCCATGACCCGTCGGGCAGGCGCTCACCGCGGGCCGCGCCGACTTGCACCAGCGAGCCCAGTCGGTCGGCCGCAACCGCGGCGCGGTCGAGGGCGGCGTAGGTGGCGACCACTCGTCCGCCGGGACGCAGGCGGTCGAGCACGGCGTCGAGCACGGCCAGGCCCCCGCCGCCCACGAAGGCCCGGTCGGGGTCGGGCAGCCCGGTCAACACCGCGGGCGCCGAGCCCTCGATGACGGTGACCGCGACCTGGTGGCGGTCGGCGTTGGTCCCGATCCGCGACGCGTCACGGTCGATGGCGTACACGTTGCTCGACGGCATGAGGCGGGCGCACTCGATGGCCACGCTGCCGCTGCCCGCGCCCACGTCCCACACCACGCCGTGGCTGGGCAGGTCGAGCTTGCCCAGGGCCACCGCTCGCACTTCGGCCTTGGTGACCATGCCATCGCGATGCTCGAAGTCCGTGTCGGGCAGGCCCCATGCCAGCGCCTTGTCCGGCGCGACTGACCGCCCGGTGAGCAACACCACGACGGACAGCGGGTCCCACGTCCCTTCGGCCAGGCCGTGCAGGTCGGTGGTGGTGACCGACTCGCCCTCCATGCCCAGGCGCGTGCACACGGCCACGCTGGTGTGGCTGGCACCGAGGGCAAGCAGCTCCTTGCCCAGCAGCTCGGGCGTGGCCGTGGGCGACACCAGCACGGCGGCCGTGTGGCACCTCGCCGCCAGGGCGGCGGCCTCCGCCAGGGGGCGCCCGTGGGCCGAGATCACGGTGGCGTCGTCCCAGTTGCGGCCGATGCGGGCGAAGGCCAGGGCCACGGACGACGGGGCCGGGTGCACGTCGAGCACGTCGGAACCGAAGCGAGCGGCGAGCGGGCGGACGATGCCGAAGAAGCCGGGGTCGCCCGATGCGAGCACGCACACCCGGCCGGGCTCCCCCTCGGCCGCGTCCATGACGGCGGCGATGTCGGCCTCGATGGCGATCGTCCGGGTCCCGGCGGGCAGCGCCAGCGCGTCGAGGTGGCGGCGGCCGCCGATCACCAGGTCGCCGTCCACGGGGGCCACCGGCGTGTCGCCCACCATGCCCACCACCCGCACGCGCTCAGGCACGGGCCACCACCTGGTCGCCGTCGAAGTCGACCATCACGACGTGGGCCGTGAGGGCGCCGCCGGTGTGGGCCTCGCACGCGGCCCGGGCCTGCTCGCACAGGAGGCGCAGGGGCTCGATGGCACCGGCAGCCACGCACTCGTCGAAGAAGTGGCGAGCGGTGGCCGTGGCCGTGGCCGCGGCCACCACCTCGGGCCCGGCGCGACCGGCGACAGCGGCCGCTTCCAGCACGGCCCCGTCGACCTTGGAGCGCCGGTAGTGGGTCATCATCACGCCGGCGGCCAGCTTGGCGATCTTGCCGGCCATACCCACGAAGGTGACACGGGTGAAGCCGGCGGCGGCGGCGCGGCGCAGGGCGATGCCGGTGAAGTCGCCCACCTCCACGAAGCACACGGTGGCGAGCGATGGCAGCAGCCGTTGGGCGGCCATGTCCGACCGGCTTCCGGTGGCCAACACCAGGTGGCGCTCGCCCTGGGCGGCGGCCACGTCGACCTGCTGCACCACCGAAGCCCGGTAGCTGGCGGTGGAGAAGGGGCGCACGATCCCGGTGGTGCCGAGGATGGAGATGCCGCCCACGATGCCCAGGCGGTCGTTGCTCGTCTTGGCTGCCATGGCCTCGCCGCCGGGCACTTCGAACACCACCCGCACGGGCCGGTCGGTGACCTCGGCCAGGGCCGCCTTGATCATGCGCCGGGGCACGGGGTTGATGGCGGGGGCGCCCACGGGCAGACCGAGCCCGGGCTTGGTGATGGTGCCGATGCCGGGGCCGGCCTCGAGGGTCAGCGGCGCGGCGTCGGCCCACGACACGGTGGCGGTCATGCGGGCGCCGTCCGTGCAGTCGGGGTCGTCGCCCGCGTCCTTGACGACGATGGCGCGGTTCGGCTCGCCGCCGCTCTCCACGGGGAAGCTCACCCGCTGGCCACCCGGCAGCCCCACCTCGACCTCGGTGGGCGCCTGCCCCGTGAGCAAGCCCAGCGCGGCGGCCTTGGCCGCGGCCGACGCGCACGTGCCCGTCGTCCATCCCGTGCGCAAACCCGCGGTGGCCCCGGCGACCTCGGGCGACAGCGGAGGCTCGACCGTCTTCACCTGCTTCACGCCGGGCGCCCGGTGGTGGTCCCCGGCAGCGACCGGCGCCGGAACTTGTGGGCGTACCAGGGCGCGTACAGGTGGCTGCGGGGCGCGGCCCCGGCCAGGGCAGGGCCCACCAGCACGAGCACGGTGGTGGTCGCTCCCGTCGCCTTGAGGTCGTCGGCCAGTGAACCCACGGTCGACATGACCACCCGCTCGTCGGGCCAGCTGGCCCGCACGACGATGGCCGCGGGCGTGGCCGGGGCGTACCCGGTGAGCAGCTCCTGCTGCAGCTCGACCGGCCGGGCGGCGGACAGGAACACGGCGAGCGTGCAGCCGATGGCGGCGAAGGCGGCCACCGACTCCCGCTCGGGCATGGACGCGGCCGTGCGCCCGGCCAGCCGGGTGAGCACCACGCTCTGGCTGACCTGGGGGATGGTGAGCTCCCGGCCCACCAGGGCGGCGGCGGCGGACACCGACGACACCCCGGGCACGATCTCGAAGTCGCGCTCGTGGGCCAGGCACCAGTCGATCTGCTCCTGCACGGCGCCGTACACCGACGGGTCGCCGGAGTGCAGGCGCACGATGCGAGCGTCGTCGCCGTGCCGTTCGTAGACGGTGAGCACGTCTTCGAGCGTCATGGTGGCGGAGTCGTGCACCTCGACATCGGGGCCGCAGTGGTCGAGCAAGGCGGCGGGAACCAGCGACGACGCCCAGATCACCACGCCGGCCTCGGCCAGGCGGTCGCGCCCCCGCAAGGTGATGAGGTCGGCCGCCCCCGGGCCGGCACCGATGAACGAGATCATGCGGGACCCGGCGGCGGCACCGGCGGCACGATCACGGTGGCCAGGTAGGTGGCCGGTTGGTCGCCCGCTTCCGACACGGGCACCACCCGTTCGCCGGGCAGGCCCAACAGTTCGCCGAACACGGCCCCGTCCAGCCGGCCGGCGTCGGCCAGTTGCTTGGCGATGGCGGGCAGGTGGCGACCGCCCTTGTAGACCACCACGGCCCGGCGGGGATCGCTGAGGGCGTCGGCTACGGCCGCGGGTCCGTCCAGGGCGGTGACGAGGGCGAGCGACTGGGTGCCGTCGAGCACGACTGTGCCCGACCGCGACGCCAGGTCCTGAAAGGCCATGATCCCGGGGACGGTCTCGACCTCGGTGCCCGGGCGCAGCTCGGTGACGGCCGCGGCCAGCGACGAGAACGTGCTGTAGATGTTGGGGTCGCCGAGGGTGATGAAGGCCACGTGCTCGCCGGCGTCGAGGTGGGGGAGCAGGGCCTCGGCCGAGCGGCGGTACGAGTGGTCGCCGCTCATGTCGAACACCAGGCGTTCGACGGCCACGTCCGGCGCGGCCTGGCGCACGACGGACTCGGCCCGGCCCACGGCGTCGATGGCGACCGACGGGGCCACCACCCGGCCGGCGGCGCGCAGCACGCGAAGAGCCCGAGCGGTGAGCAGGTCCGGATCGCCGGGGCCAACCCCGACACCGGTCAACTTGGCCATCCCAGACCCTCGAGGACGATGAGCCGACATGTCGTAGCCGGGGTCTGGCTCCCGAGTCGCCTCGGTACACAGTGGCGGGACCGCGCCGGGCTTGCACCGGCTTCCCGAGTCCTACGACGGCGTGACTCTACCGGCTGCGGCGCTGCGCACGAAGCGCTCGGCCACTTCAGGCGTGGCCGCCAGGTGGAAGTGGACATATGACGCCAGCAGCGTGGGGCTGGCGAACCCGGCCCGGCCTTGGCCGAAGCGGCCCGAGAGGTCGAGGGCGTCGCCCGCCGGGTGGAGGGTGGAGTAGTGGAACTCGTGCCCTCGCAGCTCGGTTCCGGTGGGGGCGAGCGGCGTGTCCGCCCGGGTGACGGCGTGGCGGTAACCGAGGGTGAGGCGGCCGGTCATGTGCCCGTCGGCGGGGATCACATCGGCCAGGGCGCGGCCGTCGAGTGACCTGGACAACCAGAGCAGGCCGCCGCACTCCGCCCAAATGGTGAGGCCGCGGGCGGCTTGTCGCTGCACGTCGTCAAGGAGCGGGCGGTTGGCGGCCAGGGCGTCCACGAACACCTCGGGGAAGCCGCCGCCCGCGTAGAGGCCGTCGACGTGCTCGGGGAGGGTGGCGTCGGCGGCCGGGTCGAAGGGCACCAGCTCGGCGCCGGCCTGGGCCAGGAGCTCGAGGTTGTCGGGGTAGGTGAAGCTGAAGGCGGGCCCGCCGGCCACGGCGATGCGCACGGGCTGGGCGTGGGGCTGCCGGCTGGCCGCTGGCAGCGCGCCCGCGGCGGTGAGGGGCGGCGCGGTGTGAGCCAGGGCCAGCAGGGCGTCGAGGTCGCACCCGCGGGTCACGGCGTCGGCCAGTCGGCCCAGCGATGCCCGCACGGCATCGGCCTGTTCCACCACTGGCACCAGCCCCAGGTGGCGGTCGCGCCAGCCGAAGGCGTCGTCCCTCCGGAGGACGCCGACCACGGGGATGCCGAGGGGGTCGAGCGCTTCCCGCAAGAGCGCCTCGTGCCCGTCGCTGCCCACCTGGTTGAGGATGACGCCGGCCACCCGCACGGCCGGGTCGAAGGTGGTGAAGCCGTGGACCAGGGCGGCCACCGAGCCCGACATGGCCGACGCGTCGACCACCAGGACCACGGGGGCGCCGAGCAGGATCGCGACCTCGGCCGTGCTGGCCGGCCCGTCGAACAGGCCCATCACGCCCTCGACCACCAACACGTCGGCGCCCTCGCCGGCCCGGGCCGCCAGGGGCGCCATGAGGTCGGGCCCGCAGATCCACGCGTCCAGGTTGCGGGGCGGCCGGCCGGTGGCCAGGGCGTGGTAGCCGGGGTCGATGAAGTCGGGACCGACCTTGGCCGACGCCACCCGCAGCCCCCGCCCGCGGAGGGCGGCCATGAGCCCGGTGGCGACCGTCGTCTTGCCCACGCCCGACGACGTCCCCGCCACCACCAGCCGCGCCACGTGCCCCACCCCCACCTCACCCGTCAATACTCGATGCCCTTCTTGGCGCCGACGCCCTGGTCGTAGGCGTGCTTGAGCTTGCGCATCTCGGTGGCGGTGTCGGCCACCTCGAGCAGCTCGGGCGGGGCATCCCGGCCCGTGACCACCACGTTGGTGCGGGGCGACCGGCCGGTGATGCCGGCCACCACGTCCTCCACGTGAACCCATCCGTACTTCACCGCGTAGGTGAGCTCGTCCAGGATGAGCAGGTCGTAGTCGCCCGACGCCAACTTCTGGGCAGCCACCTCCCACGCGTGCCTGCCCTTGGCTGCCGTCTCGTCCAGGTCGGTGGACTCCCACGTGAAGCCGTCGCCCAGCGTGTGCCACTCGATGGACAGGTGGTCGGCCAGCTTGCGCTCGCCCGTCTTCCACTTGCCCCCTTTGACGAACTGCACGACGCCGACCGTCCAACCGCGGGCCCAGCCCCGGGCCATGACGCCGAACGCGGCCGACGACTTGCCCTTCCCGTGGCCGGTGTTGAGGAGCACGATCGACTGGGCGCGGGGCATGGGCCGGACGCTAATGTCCTCCAGGCCACGCAGGGAACGCCGGTGCGAATCCGGGGCTGTCCCGCAACGGTGAGCAGTGCACGCTGCGAGCCCGATACCTGCGTCGCCGGGAGTAAGGAGACGCGTGGACGTCGTATCAGTGCAACTGCGCTCTCGCCGAGAAGGCGGGCGTGAGCTACCGCTGCTGGTGTGGCGCCTGCCCGCGCCCATGCGAGCGGCGGCCACTGCGCCCCACGGGGGCGGGTTGGGCGTGCGCCGGTGGGTGGTCAACGCCCAGGTGCCCGCGTCCTACGCCCGGCGCGATCCGGACCACCACCTGGGCAAGCTGGCCGTGTCCCTCGGCCTCCCCGGCCGGGGCGTGGGCCTGCTCACTGCGGCCGACGTGCGGGCCTGGCGCTCGGCCACCGACGGGGGCGTCGAGGTCACGGCCACGGTCGGACTCGGCCACCCCATCCAGGCGGCCGCGGCACCCGAGCCGGCCGCGTTCAGCGTCGGCACCATCAATCTGGTCGCCTTCCTCCCCGAACGCCTGTCCGACGCCGCGCTGGTGAACGCGGTGGCGACGGTGACCGAGGCCAAGGTCCAGGCCGTGCGCGACCTGGGGCTCGACGCCACGGGCACGGCCACCGACGCCGTCTGCCTCCTCTGCCCCGGCGACGGGCGCACGGCCGACTTCGGCGGCCCCCGCTCGGTGTGGGGGTCGCGGCTGGCCCGGGCCGCGTACGCGGCGGTCATGGCCGGCGCCGGTACGGCCGGGTGATCACGCTGCTGCTGGGCGGGGCGGCATCGGGCAAGTCGGTGGTGGCCGAGCGCTTGGCCGCGCGCCTGCCCCAACCGGTGACGTACGTGGCCACCGGAGAGGCGATCGATGCCGACATGGCCGCTCGCATCGAGGCCCACCGCACCCGCCGGCCCGCGGGCTGGCGCACGGTGGAAGCGGGCGCCGCTCTGGTCGAGGCCGTGCGCGACCTCAATTCGGGCGAAACCGTGCTGATCGACGCCCTGGGAACGTGGGTCGCGGCCACGCCCGGCTTCGACGCCGACGGAGCCGCGCTGGCGGCGGCCCTTGCCGGCCGGCTGGGCCACACCGTGGTCGTGTCCGACGAGGTGGGCCTCGGCGTGCACCCGGCCACCGAGGTGGGCCGGCGATTCCGTGACGCCCTGGGCGCCGTCAACCAGCAGGTGGCGGAGGTGGCCGGCGACGTGCTGCTCGTGGTGGCCGGCCGGGCCATGCGCCTGGCGGCCGTGGAGCAGGCCTGACATGCGCGCCGCCCTGTCCTTCCTCACGCCCTTCGGCGGCCACCGGGAGCCGTCGCCCGCAGCCCTGCCCTGGTTCCCCGTCATCGGCGCCCTGCTCGGGTTCGCCCTCGGCGGCCTGTGGTGGGTGTCCTCCCAGTTCTGGCCGCCGGCCATGGCCGCGGCCGTGGTGGTGATCGCCGACCTGGCCATCACCGGGCTGCTGCACATGGACGGGCTGGTCGACTCGGCCGACAGCCTGCTGCCCCACCTCACGCCCGCTCGCCGGCTGGAGGTCATGGCCGAGCCCTCGGCGGGGGCCTTCGGTGTGGCCGCCGCCGTGGGCGTGCTGCTGCTGCGCTTCGCCGCCCTGGCGTCGCTGCCGGACTCGGCCCTGCTGCTGGCCGGGCTGTGGTGCGGCTCGCGCACGTTGATGGCGGTGATCATGACCCGCGTCCCGTACGCCCGCCTCGAAGGCGGCTTGGCCTCGGCGTTCATGGGCACGCGGGTGCGCCCGGTGGCCATCGAAGGCGTGCTGTCGGCCGTCGTGCTCGGCGCGTTGTGGCGCCCGGTCCACGGACCGATCGCGGTGGTGGGCGGGCTGGCTGCCGGGTGGGCGGTGGTGTGGCTGGCTCGGCGCCGCATCGGCGGGTTCACCGGCGACGTGCTCGGTGCCGCCGGCGTGGTGGCGGAGACGGTGGGCCTGGTGCTGGCGGTGGGGAGGTGGTGAGCCGGGGCCGGGGGCGGGCCGTGGCGGTTGGCTTGGTGGCCGACCGCCTGCTGGGCGAGCCCCCGCTGGGCCGCAACCACCCGGTGGCCTTGTTCGGTCGGACCCTGCGGGCGGTCGAGCGACGGATGTGGGCCGACGATCGGGGGCGGGGCGCGGTGCACGCGGGCGTGGGCATCGGCGTGGGCGTGGCCGCGGGCCGAGCCGTCGGATCGACGGCGTTGGCCACCTACCTGGCGGTGGCCGGCCGAGCCCTGGGGCAGGCGGCTTTGGCGGTGGGTGATGCGCTGGACGCCGGCGACTTGGACGGGGCCCGCGCCCTGCTGCCCGCGCTCGTCGGCCGCGACCCGGCCGACTTGGACGAGAAGGAAGTGGCGCGCGCCGCCGTGGAGTCGGTGGCCGAGAACACCGTCGACGCCGTGGTGGCGCCCGCCTTGTGGGCGCGGGCCGGGGGAGCGCCGGGCGCCCTCGGGTACCGGGCCGTCAACACCCTCGACGCCATGGTCGGCCACCGGTCGGAACGGTACGAGCGCTACGGCTGGGCCAGCGCCCGCGTGGACGACGCCGCCAGCTGGGTCCCGGCCCGGGCGACCGCCGCCCTGGTCGCCGCCGCCCGGCCTCACCGCGCCCCCGCCGTGTGGGTGGCCGTGCGGCGGGACGCGCCCGCCCACCCGTCGCCCAACTCGGGCGTGGCCGAGGCCGCCTTCGCCGCCGCCTTGGGGCTGCGACTGGGCGGCGAGAACCGCTACGGCGACCGCGTTGAGGTGCGGCCCACGTTGGGCCACGGCCGCCCCCCGGAGCCGGCCGACATCGCCGCCGCCGTGCGCCTGTCCTCCGACGTCACCTGGGCCCTGGCCGCCCTTCTGGCGGTGCTCCCGTGACCCGGGCCGGCCGTTTTGTGTGCAGTAGTCCCGACATAGTCGGGACTACTGCACACAAAACAGGGGAGCGGGCGTGACGGCGGCCGTGGTCCCGCCCCCGGGCGCCCATGGAGGGGACGGCGCCCGGCTGGCCGCCGCCCTGGGCGTGGACCCGGGCACCATCCTCGACCTGTCCGCCAGCCTGAACCCGGTGGCGCCCGATCCGGCCCACGTGGTGGGCAAGCACCTCGACGGGCTGGCCCGCTACCCCGACCCCGCCCCGGCCACGGCCGCGCTGGCGGACGCGCTGGGCGTCGACCCCGACCGTGTGCTGCTCACCAACGGCGGCGCCGAGGCCATCGCCCTGGTGGCGGCCGAGGTGGGCGGGGGCGTGGCCGCCGAGCCCGAGTTCTCGCTCCACCCGCGCAGCGACGACGGTCCCCGCTGGCGGTCGAATCCCAACAACCCGACGGGGCTCCTGGTCGACGGGCCGGCCGGCGTGTGGGACGAAGCCTTCTACCCGCTGGCCACCGGCCGCTGGACGGCGGGGCACGAGGGTGCCGTCGTGGTGGGCTCGCTCACCAAGGTGTTCGCCTGCCCGGGGCTGCGGGTGGGCTACATCGTGGCCGACGACGCCGCCCGCTTCGCCCGCCGCCAGCCCCACTGGTCGGTGAACGGCCTGGCCTGCGCGGCGCTGCCCGACCTGCTC
This sequence comes from Acidimicrobiales bacterium, assembly GCA_035651095.1. Lineage (GTDB taxonomy): Bacteria > Actinomycetota > Acidimicrobiia > Acidimicrobiales > JAUTXP01 > DASRGI01. The sequence continues at coordinate 36,454 of DASRGI010000131.1, forward strand.
GACGCCGCCGACCTGCCCGGTTGGTCGCGAGCCATCGCCGAGCTGCGCGCCCAGCTCCACGACCTCCTTGAGCCGTTCGACCCCCAGCCGTCGGACGCCAACTGGATCCTGTGCCGCGACGCCGCCGGCCTGCGCGACCGCCTGGCCCACCAGCGCATCCTGGTGCGCGACTGCACGTCCTTCGGCCTGCCCGATTCCGTGCGCATCGCCGTACCCGATGACGCCGGCCTCGATCGCCTGGAGGAGGCCTTGTGCCGGGTCTAGGCGGGCTGATGGTGTGCGGCACGTCGAGCGACGCGGGCAAGAGCCACATGGTCACCGGCCTGTGCCGGCTGCTGGCCCGCCAAGGCGTGCGGGTGGCGCCCTTCAAGGCCCAGAACATGGCCCTCAACTCGTTCGTCACCCCGAGCGGGCACGAGATCGGCCGGGCCCAGGGCGTGCAGGCCCTGGCCGCCGGGGCCGAGCCCGAGGTGGCCATGAACCCCATCCTCCTCAAGCCCACGGGCGAGCGCACCAGCCAGGTGGTGGTGAACGGCCGCCCCCTCGCCCACATGACGGCGGCCGAGTACCACGAGCGCAAGCCCGAGCTGTTGAACGTCGTCCTCGACGCTCTGGCCGACCTCCGCAGCCGCTACGACGTGGTGATCGTGGAGGGCGCCGGCAGCCCGGCCGAGATCAACCTGCTCGACCACGACATCGTCAACCTCCGGGTGGCCCACGAGGCCGGCCTCCCCGTGGTGGTGGTCGGCGACATCGACCGGGGCGGCGTGTTCGCCTCCCTCTACGGGACGGTCGAGCTGTTGCCGCCTCACTACCGATCGCTCGTGCGGGGCTTCTTGATCAACAAGTTCCGGGGCGACCCCGCTTTGCTGGGTGGCGGCCTCGGTGAGTTGGAGCGGCGCACGGGCGTGCCCACGCTCGGCGTCGTCCCCTTCCTCCACGACGTGGCGCTCGACGCCGAGGACTCCCTGGGCCTCGACGGCTACCGCCCCCGCGCCTCCGGCCCGGCCAAGGCCGATGGGCTCGACGTGGCCGTCGTGCGCTTCCCCCGCATCTCCAACTTCACCGACGTGGACGCCCTGGCCCTGGAGCCGGGTGTGGGTGTGCGCCTGGTCGACAGCGCCGCCGCCCTGGGGGCACCCGACCTGGTGGTCCTGCCCGGCACCAAGGCCACGGTGGCCGACCTGGGCTGGTTGCGGGGTAAGGGCCTGGACCGGGCCATCGCCGCTGCGGCCACTCCTGACGCCGGCGCCCTCGTCCTGGGCGTGTGCGGCGGGTTGCAGATGATGGGCCGGACCATCGACGACGACGTGGAGTCGGGCGCCGGCCGGGTCGAGGGCCTGGGTTGGCTGGGCGCGCACACCACCTTCGAGTCGGCCAAGGTCACCCGCCAGCGCCGGGGCACGGCCATGGGGCAGCGGGTCACCGGCTACCAGATCCACCACGGCCGGGTGCATCGCGCCGAGGGCACTCCCGGCTGGGTCCACCTCGACGACGCCTACGGCGCCGAGGCCGACGGCGCCGTCGAACCCGACGAGGCCCGCTTCCTGGGCACCACCCTTCACGGGCTCTTCGAGGAGGACGGGTTCCGGGCCACCTTCCTCACCGAGATCGGCCGGCGCCGGGGCAAGACGTTCGTGCCCGCGGGCGTGTCCTTCCCGGCCGCCCGCCGGGCCCAGTTCGACCGCCTGGCCGACACCCTCGAAGCCCACCTGGACATGGCCGCGCTGCAGGCGCTCGTCAAAGAAGGAGCGCCCCGTTGATCCTGTTCCTCACCAACGCCGACACCGAGATCCTCGCCCTGCGGTCGGTGGTGGAGGGCCTGCCCGACGGCTTCCCGCCCGTGCGGGCGGCCAACCCCAACACGCTCGCCGAAGCGCCCGACCTCGACGGTGTGGACATCGTGCTCGTGCGATTGCTGGGCGGCCGCCGGGCGTGGGAGCGGCAGTTCGACGACCTGCGCGCCGCGTGCTCGGCGCGCAGCATCCCCCTCCTCGCCTTCGGGGGCGAGGCCGCCCCCGACGCCGAGCTCACGGCCCTGTCCATCGCGCCCACCGCCCAGGCCTTCGAGTACGTGGTGCGGGGCGGGCTGCCCAACATGGAGCACCTACTCCGGTTCGTGGCCGACACCCTGCTCCTCACCGGCTTCGGCTTCGACCCGCCCGAGGAGGTGCCCGCGTTTGGCGTGTTCAGCGAGAGCGGCGACACCGGGCCGCGCATCGGCGTGGCGTTCTACCGGGCTCACGTCCTGTCGGGGAACACGCAGTTCGTCGATGACCTGTGCGCTGCCATCGTCGCCCGGGGCGCCCGCGCCGTTGCCGTGTACTGCTACTCGCTGCGAGAGGATGGCCCGCTGCAGTTGCTGCGCGGCCTCCAGCTCGACTGCCTGGTCACCACCGTGCTGGCCGCGGGTTCCACCAAGGACGACGAGTGGGATGCCTCGGCCCTGGCCGCCCTCGACGTCCCCGTCGTCCAGGCCATCGCCGCCACCCAACCGGCGGCAGAGTGGGCGGCGTCGACCCAGGGCCTGACACCCATCGACGTGGCCATGGCCGTGGCCATCCCCGAGTTCGACGGCCGCATCGTCACCGTGCCCTTCTCTTTCAAGGAGACGGTGGACGACGGCGACGTGCTCGGCGCTCCCGTGACCGCGTACCGCACCGTGCCCGACCGGGTGGCGCGGGTGGCCGGCGTGGCCACCAACCTGGCCCGCCTGCGCCACGTGCCCAACGAGGAAAAGCGCGTCGCCATCGTGCTCTCGGCCTACCCGACCAAGCAGTCGCGCCTGGGCAACGCCGTGGCCCTGGACACGCCCGCGTCCACCATCGAGCTCCTGAAAGCCTTGCGGGACAAGGGTTTCCGGGTCGACCACATCCCGGCCGACGGTGACGCCCTCATGCACGAGCTGGCCGACCACCTTGACGTGCACAACCCGACCGCCCTCGACCTGGGGCACGTGCTCGTCGCCATCCAACCGCCGCGGGGGTTCGGCGAGAACCCCATCGCCATCTACCACTCGCCCGACCTCCCGCCCACCGAGTCCTACCTCGGGTTCTACCGGTGGCTGGAGCACGAGTGGGGTGCGCATGCCATCGTGCACGCGGGCAAGCACGGCACCCTCGAGTGGTTGCCGGGCAAGGGCGTGGGCCTGTCGGCCGAGTGCTATCCCGACCGGGCGTTGGGCGACCTCCCGCTGATCTACCCGTTCGTGGTCAACGACCCGGGCGAGGGCACGCAGGCCAAGCGCCGGGCCCACGCCGTGATCATCGACCACCTGCTGCCGCCCATGACCCGCGCCGACACGTACGACGACGTGGCCCGGCTGGAGACGTTGATGGACGACTACGCGCAGGTCGCCGCCCTCGACCCACCCAAGCTGCCCGCCATCCGGGAGAAGGTGTGGCAGCTGCTCGTGCAGGCCGAGCTGCACCGCGACCTGGGTGTCGACGCGCCCCCCGAGGGCGACGAGTTCGACGACCTGTTGCTTCATGTGGATGGGTACCTGTGCGAGTTGAAGGACGCCCAGATCCGGGGCGGCTTGCACACGCTCGGCTGCGTTCCGGAGGGCGAGGCGCTGGTGGACCTGGTGCTGGCCCTGACCCGCCTGCCCCAGGGCTCGGTGCCCCCACTGCGCCGATCCACCGATGGCAGCCTGCACGACACCGACGCAGCCGAGGCCGAGGCCCGCGATGTGGTCATCTCCCTTGCCGCGCACGGGTGGCAGACGGCGAGCGCCGATCCCACGCAACGCTGGATCTGTGACCGCCTGGTACCCGCCCTGCACCGCACGACCGACGAGATCGGCAACATCCTCCGCGCTCTCGACGGGCGCTTCGTGCCCGCCGGGCCCAGCGGCGCCCCGACGCGGGGCATGGCCCACGTGCTGCCCACCGGGCGCAACTTCTACTCGGTCGACCCCAAGGCCCTGCCCAGCCCGCTGGCATGGGAGGTGGGGCAGAAGCTGGCCGACGGGTTGCTCGCCCGCCACCTGGAGGAGGAGGGCCGCTACCCCGATGTGGTGGGGCTGGTGGTGTGGGGCACGGCGGCCATGCGCACGTCGGGCGACGACGTGGCCGAGGCGTTCGCACTCCTCGGCGTGCGACCCGTGTGGGCGGCCGAGTCGGGCCGGGTCACCGGCGTGGAGCTGATCCCCGACGACGAGTTGGGCCGCCCCCGCGTCGACGTGGTGCTGCGCATCTCCGGTTTCTTCCGCGACGCCTTTCCTCACCTCATCGCCCTACTGGACGAAGCGTTCGCCCTGGCCGGCTTCGACGACGACCCCCGCATCTT
>DASRGI010000132.1:0-7767 GCA_035651095.1 Acidimicrobiales bacterium
CTCCCGGTACCGGTCGAGCGGGCCGCTGGTCACCGCACCAGTTCGTCCCGCAAGTCCCGCTTCAGGATCTTGCCGGCCGGGTTGCGGGGGAGGGGCTCGTCCCGGAACCACACTCGCGCCGGCACCTTGAAGGCGGCCAGGCGCTCGCCCACGAAGGCGCGCAGGTCCTGCTCGCTCACGGGCTGGGCACCGGGCCGCAGTTGCACGACGGCACCCACCTCCTCGCCCAGCACGTCGTGGGGGATACCGATCACGGCGGCGTCGGCTACGGCCGGGTGCTCGTGCAGGGCGGCCTCGACCTCCACGCAGTACACGTTCTCGCCGCCCCTGATGACCATGTCCTTGGCCCGGTCGACGATGTAGACGAAGCCCTCGTCGTCGAGGCGGGCCACGTCGCCGCTGTGCAGCCACCCGTCGCCGAACGACGCGGCGGTGGCCTCGGGGTTGTTCCAGTAGCCCCGCACCACGTTGGGGCCCTTGATCCAGAGCTCGCCCACCTCGCCGGTGCGGACGGCCCGGCCCTCCTCGTCCACCACCTGCACGTCGCACACGGGAACGGGCGGGCCCACGCTGTCGGGCTTGGCCACGTAGTCGGCGCCCGCGTTCATGGTGGTGACCGACGACGTCTCCGTGAGGCCGTACCCGTTGGACGGGTTGCCGCTCGGGAACAGCTCCTTGATGCGGCGCACGAGGTCGGGCGGGGCGGGAGCGCCGCCGTAGGCGACGGTCCTGACGCTGGAGGTGTCCCGCTTGTCGAAGTCCGGATGGTCGAGCACCTGCATGGCCATGGCGGGGACGCCGCCGAAGGTGGTGACGCGCTCGCGCTCGATGAGCTCGAGGGCTCGACCCGCGTCCCACTTGTACATGATCACCAGCTTCCCCCCGAAGAGGGTGTTGGCCACGAGGACGGAGTGGCAGCCGGTGGCATGGAAGAAGGGGACGGACAGGAGGTACGAGTTCTGCGTGCCCTGGCCCGGCGTGGCCACCGAGCCCTTGGCCTGCAGCTGGCCACGGGCGTTGACGAAGGCCAGGCTCAGCTGGTTGGTGCAGATGTTGCGGTGGGTGCCCACGGCGCCCTTGGGCCGGCCGGTGGTGCCCGACGTGTAGAAGATCGTGGCGTCGTCCTCGGGGTCGATGGCGACGTCCGGCAGCTCGACATCGGCGGCCACGTCGCCGAGCACGTCGTCGAACCGCAGGGGGGCGTCGCCCCGGGCCACGATGACGGCGTCCGGGTCGACGACGTCGATGCGCTCGGCCCGCTGGGCGTCGGCGAAGACGAGCTTCGACCCCGAGTCCTGGAGGGCGTAGGCCAGCTCCGGCCCCGTCCACCAGGCGTTGAGGGGGACCACCACCGCACCGGCCGCGGCCGCGCCCCAGAAGGCGATAGCCCACTCGGGGAAGTTGCGCATGGCGATGGCGATGCGGTCGCCCGGCCGGATGCCGAAGCGGTCGATGAGGATGTGGGCCAAGTGGGCGGCCTGGCGGTAGTGCTCGTCGAAGGTGGTGCGCTCGTCCTCGTACACGAGGAAGGTGGCGTCGCCATGGGCCCGGCTGGCGACGAGGATGTCGCGCAACGTGGGCGGGGCGTTCTTCCACACCCGTGTGGGGATGCCGCGGATGACCACCTCGTCCATCTCGAAGAGCTGGCCGGGAGCAGTGAGGGCGGCGGTGGCCTCCGCCAGGCGCATGGTGGACATGGTCATCGGGTCTACCACTCAGGCCACCTCTCTCCGTTCTCGTAACGCTGGCGCCGCCATAGTGCTCGTCCGCGTTACGAGAAGATGTGGGTCTCGGCGGCCACCGCGTTCTGGGCGGCGGCCCGTTCGGTGTCGTCCATGGGCGCGAAGGCGTTGGCGGCGTCGAGGGCGATGGGGATGAGGCGCACGTCGCCCGGCGTGCAGAAGGCGTGGACGCCGGGGACGGACAGGGTGAAGCGCACGCCCCTGGTGATCTCGGCGGGCGTGCGGTAGGGCTCGTACCAGGTGGTGGCGTCGCTGCCCTCGGGTTTGGGGCGAGCGGACGCGGCCTTGATGGCCATCACGCCCAGGTCGCGTTCGGTGGCCAGTGCCAGCAGGGCTTCGGCGTCGGCCCGGTACGACGGCTCGGCCCACAGCCGGGGCGCCACCGGGAACATCACCGTGTCGAGGTCGTAGCGGCGCACGGCCTCGGCCTGGGCGGCGGGCGACTCCAGCCCGTGCCCGGTGATGCCCACGTGCCGGCACAGCCCCTCGTCCCTGGCCTGGAGGATGGCCCGGGCGGCGCCGTCGCGGGTGTCGAGGTCGGCCAGGCTGGTGACGGCGTGCATCTGGTAGAGGTCGAAGTGGTCGGTGCCCAGGAGGGTGAGCGAGTTCTCGAACTCGGCCCTCGCCCTGTCGGCGTCGACGTGCATGGTCTTGCAGCCCACGAACAGCCGGTCCCTGATGGCGGGGAGGAAGGGGCCGACGAGCTGCTCGGCCTTGCCGTAGCTCGGCGCGATGTCCAGGTGGTTGACGCCCGCGTCCAGCGCCTGCTGGAGCACGCCTTCGACGACGTCGGGCGTGGAAGCCCAGAAGGCGGCGGCGCCCAGGATGGCGAGCGACGACTGATGGCCGGTGCGTCCGAGGCGGCGGGTGTTCATGGAAAGAACCCTAACCAACCCGGTAGACGTACTTCCCGTTCTCTTCCCAGCGTTCGGCCCGGCCGGCCAGGCGCAGGTATTCGAGATGGGCGTAGGCCTCGCTCTCCGCCATGGGACCCCAGCGCGCGGGGCGGAAGAGTTCGTGAGAGAGCGTCTCCACCGTGGACGGGCCCAGCGCTTCGGACGCGGCCCGCAGCTTGTCGAGGCGCCCTTCGTGGTGGTGCTCGATGTCCTTGACCCGGCCGGCCAGGTCGCCGAAGGGGTGGCCATGGGCGGGGAGGACTGTGGTCACCTGGCCGTCCAACTCGGCCACCTGGTGGAGGGACTTGAAGTAGTTGGCCAGGGGGTCCCGCCCGCTGTTGAGCCCGGCGATGTGGGGCGTGATGGTGGGCAGCACGTGGTCGCCGGAGATGAAGAGGCCGCCCTCCGGATCGTGCAGGCACAGGTGGTCGAGCGTGTGGCCCGGCGTGTGGACGGCGACCCACTCCCGCCCGGCCAGCTTGAGGACTTCGCCGTTGCGCACCCGGCGGGCGGGCGTGGGCGGGGTGAAGCCGCCGAACAGGCGGGTGCGCTGGAGCCGCCACCGCCAACGCCGGCGCCGGGGCATGCCCACGGGCTCACCGCCCCACGGCGTGGGCTTGCCGAACGGGTTCTCGTCCGGCACCTCGCTGAGGTCGATCTCGTGCAGCTCGCCGGCACAGTCGTGGGGCGATCCGCCGAACCAGGTGAAGAAGGCGGCGTGGGTGATGACCTCGGCGCCTTCGTGGGCCAGCCGGCCGGCCGTCCCGAAGTGGTCGGGGTGGGAGTGGGTGACGATCACGGTGTGGATGTCGCGCAGCTTGAGGCCGGCGTCGCCCAGGCGGGATTCGAGGGCTTTCCACGTGGCCTGCCCGGGGAGGCCGGGGTCGACCACGGCCGCGCCCCGGTCGTCGAGCAGGGCGTAGGTGTTGACGTGGCCCAGGCCCGGCATCTGGATCGGCAACTGCATCCGGAGCACGTTGGGCCCGACCTCGGTGACGGCGGTGGAGGCAGGCTCCTGCTCCTGTTTCATAGGCCCTCGACACTACTTGACCGCCTGGTCAAGACCTACACTGCGGCATGCGCCTCTCGATACCGATCATGTACGCCGGCGGGTTCAGGGAAGCGGCCGATCAAGTCGTGGCCCTGGAGAAGGAGGGCCTCGACATCGCCTGGGTGGCGGAGGCCTACGGCGCCGACGGCGTGAGCGTGATGGGGTACCTGGCCGCCCGCACCGAGCGGGTGCAGATCGGCTCCGGCATCCTGCCCATCTACACCCGCACGCCGACCCTGCTGGCCATGACGGCCGCGGGGGTCGACCTGCTGTCCGACGGCCGGTGCATCCTCGGCCTGGGGGCGTCGGGCCCGCAGGTGATCGAGGGCTTCCACGGCGTCCCCTACGACATGCCGCTGCAGCGCACCCGGGAGATCATCGACATCTGCCGGCGGGTGTGGCGGCGAGAGCGCATCGAGCACCAGGGCCGGGCCTACACCATCCCCCTCCCGCCCGACCAGGGCACGGGGTTGGGCAAGCCCTTGAAGATGATCACCCGCCCCGTGCGCGACCGCATCCCGATCTACGTGGCCTCACTGGGCAACAAGAACGTGGAGATGACGGCCGAGCTGGCCGACGGCTGGTTGCCGTTCCTCTTCGTGCCCGGCAAGGCCAAGGAGGTGTGGGGCGATGCCCTGGCCAAGGGCACGGCCAACCGCTCGCCCGATCTGGGACCGCTGGAAGTGGCGGCCGGTGGCCTGGTCGCCATCGGCGAGGGCGACTCCGTGCTCGGCGTGCGCGAGCTGTACCGGCCGTTTGCCGCCCTCTACATCGGTGGCATGGGGGCCAAGGGCCGCAACTTCTACAACGACCTGGCCTGCCGGTACGGCTACGAGGCCGAGGCGGCCGAGATCCAGGAGCTCTACCTGGCCGGCAAGAAGGAGGAGGCCGCCGCCGCCGTGCCCGCGTCGCTGCTCGAAGCCATGACGCTGGTGGGCCCGGCCAGCTATGTGAAAGAGCGCATCAGCGCCTTCAAGGAGGCCGGGGTCACCATCCTCAACGTCACCCCCGTGGCCGAGGACCCGGTGAAGCTCACGGCCGAGCTGCGGGCCCTGATGGACGAGGCCTGACCGGTCTCACGGCCGAACGGGCTCGGCCTCGGGCTCGGCCTCAACGGAAGATGGCCGAGCGGTAGTACTGCAGCTCGGCCACGCTCTCCTTGATGTCGTCCATGGCCCGGTGCCCGCCCTTCTTGGCCGGCGCGTCGGCCAGGGCCTCGGGGTACCAGCGCCGGGCCAGCTCCTTCACGGTCGACACGTCGATCGACCGGTAGTGCAGCCAGTCCTCCACGTCGGGGAGGTAGGCGGCCAGGAAGCGGCGGTCGGTACCGATGGAATTGCCGCACAGCGGCACGCTGCGGGGCTCGGGGGCGTGGGCCTTGATGAAGTCGAGCGTCTGGCGGCCCGCCTCCTCCAGGGTGACCGCCGACGCGGTGATGGCGTCGAGCAGCCCGCTCTTGGTGTGCATCCGCCGGACCACGTCCTCCATGGCCTCGAGCGCCTCGGGCGGGGCCTTCACCACCACGTCGGGGCCCTCGGCCACGATCTGGAGGTTGTCGTCGGTGACGAGGGTGGCGATCTCGACGATGAGGTGGCGGCTCGGGTCCAGTCCGGTCATCTCGAGGTCCATCCACACCAGCACGGTGGAAGCCTACGGGCTGCGTCCTACCATTCGTGACGTGCCCGAGCTTCCCGAGGTGGAGTCGCTGGCCAGGTTCCTGGCCGAGCAGTCGGGCGGTCGCACCATCGAGAAGGTGGAGCTGGCTGCCATCGCCGCCTTGAAGACGTTCGACCCGCCGCTCGACGCGCTGGTCGGTCGCACGGTGGTGGGGGCGGACCGGCGGGGCAAGTTCCTGGGGCTCGATACTGATGGCATGTGGCTGGCGCTGCACCTGGCCCGGGGCGGGTGGGTGCGGTGGTCGGACTCGCTGTCGCCGGGTCCGGTCAAGCGGGGCAAGGGCCCGCTGGCCTTGCGGGTGCGCTTCGAGGGTGGCGCCGGGTTCGACGTCACCGAGGCGGGGACGGAGAAGCGGCTCGCCGTCTACGTGGTGCGGTCGCTCGACGAGGTGCCCGGCATCGCCCGGCTCGGCCCCGACGTGCTGGACCCGTCCTTCGACGCCGCGGCCCTGGGCAAGGTGCTGGCCGAGCACGGCAGCCAGCAGGTGAAGGGCGTGCTCACCGAGCAGGTGGCCATCGCCGGGGTGGGGAACGCGTACTCGGACGAGGCCCTGTTCGTGGCCAAGCTGTCGCCCTTCCGGCAGGCCGGGAAGCTGTCGGCCGACGAGGTCGAGCGCCTGTGGGCGGCCCTGCGCCTGGTGCTCACCGAGGCGGTGGAGCGGTCGCTGGGCTTGCCCGCCGCCGGCCTGAAGTCGGAGAAGAAGTCGGGGATGCGGGTCCACGGTCGCACGGGCCAGCCCTGCCCCGTGTGCGGGGACACGGTGCGAGAAGTCTCGTTCGCCACCAAGTCGCTGCAGTACTGCCCGACCTGCCAGACGGGCGGGAAGCCCCTGGCCGATCGCAGGCTGTCCCGGCTCCTGAAATAGGGGAGACTGTGCCCATGCAGCGATTGACTGGGCTCGATGCAACGTTCCTCTATCTGGAGACGCGGACGAACCACATGCACGTGGCGTCGACGTGCATCTTCGATCCCTCCACCGTGCCGGGGGGCTACACGTTCGAGAAGGTGAAGCAGCTGGTGGACGAACGGCTGCCCCTGCTGCCGCCTTTTCGCCGCCGGCTGGTGAACATCCCGTTCGAGATCCACCACCCGCTGTGGGTGGAGGACCCGGACTTCGACCTCAACTACCACGTGCGGCGGGCCGCCCTGCCCGCCCCGGGGGGCGACCACGAGCTGGCCGAGTTCGCGGCCGACGTCATGAGCCGCCCCCTCGACCGAACCCGCCCGCTGTGGGAGATGTGGGTGGTCGAGGGCCTGGAGAACGGCATGATCGCCATCGTCACCAAGACCCATCACGCCGCCATCGACGGCGTGTCCGGTGCCGAGCTCACCGTCAACCTGCTCGACCTCCAGCCCGAGCCCGCGCCCGTGCCGGAGGAGTTGAAGGCCTGGCAGCCGGACCGCATCCCGTCGGATCCCGAGCTGTTCGCCTACGCCCTGAACTCACTCGTGCGCCAACCCTTGCGACTGGTGAAGACCGTGCGGCGGACGGCGTCGATCGCCCTGCGGCTCCGGCGGCGGAACCGCCAGCCGGGTGTGAACCCGCCGCCCGCGCCGTTCAGCGCGCCCCGCACGTCGCTCAACCAGGCCATCAGCCCGCATCGCCGGTTCGCCTTCACCCAGGTCCACCTCGACGACGTGAAGCTGGTGAAGAACGCCCTGGGTGGCACGGTCAACGACGTAGTCCTGGCCATGTGCTCGTCGGCCCTACGCCAGTACCTGGCCGACAACGGCGAGCAGCCCGACAAGGCCCTCATCGGCATGGTGCCCGTCTCCGTGCGCAGCGAGGAGCAGAAGGGCGCCATGGGCAACCGGGTGTCGTCCATGCTCGTGAACCTGGCGTCGGACATCGCCGACCCGGTGGAGCGGCTGCACGCCATCTCGGGCGGGACGCAGCACGCCAAGGACCAGGAGAACGCCATCGGCGCCGAGTTCCTCACCGACTGGGCCGAGTTCGCCGCTCCCGCGGTGGCCGCCCGAGCGGCCCGGCTCTACTCGTCCATGCGCATCGCCGACCGCCACAGCCCCATCTTCAACGTGACCATCTCCAACGTGCCCGGGCCCAACTTCCCGCTCTACTCGGCCGGAGCCCGCATGGTCGCCATGTACCCCATGGGACCCATCGCCGACGGCGGCGCCCTCAACATCACGGTGATGAGCTACCTGGGCTCGATGTTCTTCGGCCTGGTGGCCGACCGGGAGCTGGTGCCCGACGTGGACAACATCGCCCACTACCTGAACGACGCCCTCGAGGAGCTCAAGAAGGCGGCATCAGCGTCAGCGGCTGGGGCCAAGCCCGCCGCCCGCAATGCCAAGAGAGGCTCGTAAACGCACGAGCGTTTGGAGCGGACGACGGGATTCGAACCCGCGACCCCAACCTTGGCAAGGTTGTGCTCTACCA
>DASRGI010000133.1:0-6413 GCA_035651095.1 Acidimicrobiales bacterium
TCGGCAGGCGAGATGCGGTGGGCCATGCGATGGATGCTAGGCGCACGGTCGGGCCTCGATTTCGGAGTGCAGGCGGGCGAGAACGGGCTCGGCCAGGCGGCGGCCGTCGTCCCTGAGCTGGGCGGGGGTGGCCTGGAACACCGTCCAGCCCAGGGCGCGAAGCTGGTTGTGGCGCACGACGTCGCGCTGGTGGGCGGCGGGCGACGAGTGCCACCGCCGGCTGTCGAGCTCGTACCCGACCTTGGCGTCGGGCCAGGCCAGATCGAGGCGGGCAACGAGGCGGCCGGCGTGCCAGACCTCGTGCTGCAATGTCGGTTGGGGGACGCCCCCGGCCACCAGGCGCCGGACCAGGCGCATCTCGGCCAGCGACTGGGGCATGTCGTCGGTCCAGGTGGCGAGCACCTCGCCCACGGCCCGGGAGCCGGGGCGGCCCGACGCCCGCAACTCGTCGAGGCGGCGGCCCAGACGGTCGAGCGAGGTGAGGCGGCGGATGACGGCATCGTCGACCGCCTCTTCGAGCGTGGCCCGGGGGACGTGGCCAGCAATGTCCAGCAAGGTGCGGGCCGGGCGGGTGACAGGGATGCGGGCGACCATGCAGATGTCGCTGGGCGGGAGGGCGAGCGTGCGATGGACGGTGGCCAGCGGGGTGCGGGCCGAGTGCGCTGCCGGGGCCAGGAGGTGGACGCGCTCGGGCGGGCGGGTGAACGGCGACAGGCCGAGGAGGTGGGCCGCCGTCTCGTGGGAGGCGGCGGCATGGGGGCCGGTGGCCAGGCAGGCGGCGAGCACGCGCTGTTGGTAGGTGACGGGCGCGCCCGCGAAGGCATAGACACCTGGGAGGACACGGCGCCATGAGGCCCGGTGCACGCGGTGGAGCAGCTGGGCGTCGCTGAGGCCAGCGGTGTGGGCCTGAGCGCGGGAGATGAGGCCGTGCTGGCGGCGGGCGATGCGGGCAAGGGCTCGGTCGGGTTCCACGAGCCGTCATGGAACCAGCGGGGTGTGACACCGAGCCGTTTTGTGTGCAGTAGTAGCGACTATTTCGGGACTACTGCACACAAAACCGGGGGGCGGAGCGGGGAATGGTTGGGGCGGGGGTGTGTCAGGAGGCGGTGGCCTTGCGGGCGAAGTCGACGGCGCGGGTTTCGATCTCGGGCTGGTCGAAGTCCATGGTGGCCACGTGGTAGCTCTGCTCCAGCCAGACCCGCTCGACGGGGCCGGACACGGCGGCAGCCAGGACGTCGGACGACTCGGGCGGGACCACGTGGTCCTGGCGGCTGGTGAAGAGCAGCAGCGGGCAGCGGATGTCGCCCAGCCGCCCGACCAGTTCGGCCTCGGCCTCCAGCAGCGACAGCAGGGGCGCGATGGGCGTGCCCTCGTACGCCGACTCCGTCACGCCCGGCTTGGCGATGTCCGACCCGATCCCGGGGATGCGGTCGACGCCTGCCTCCAGCGTGGCCGTGAGCATCTCCACGAACGAGGGCGCGGGCGGGTCGACGGCTGGATTCACGCACACGATGCCAGCGATCTCGGGGTGCGACGCCGCCAGCCAGCAGGTGAGCGTCCCGCCCATGGACAGCCCGGCCACCACCACCCGAGAACACCGCCCGGCCAGCTCGACGTAGGCGGCCTCGACGGCGCTCGACCAGTCGGACCAGCGGGTCGGGAGCATGTCCTCCACGGCCGTGCCGTGCCCGGGCAGCAAGGGCAGCGACACCGAGAACCCGGCGGCGGCGAACGCCGACGCCAGCGAGCGCATGGACGCGGGATTGCCGGTGAAGCCGTGCACGACCAGGGCACCCGCCGCGTCGGGGCCGCCATCGGCGGAGAACGACCAGGGCTCGGCGCTGGGGATGATCGGTGCGGTCATGACGCAGGGGCCTCCTACTGGTCTACTGGTACCGGTCGTCGGGCCCGAGCGGCTCCTGCCACCACTCCTGCGAGGCGGGCTGCCAGTCGGGATCGGGATAGATGCAGTCCACCGGGCACACCGGGGGCAGGCACTTGGCGCAGCCCGAGCACAGCTCGGGGACGATGATCACGTCCATGCCGTGATTGAAGATGGCGCCGAACTGGGGCGGGCAGTGGCGCAGGCAGGTGTCGCAGTTGATGCACTCCGACATCTCGATGCGAAACGGCGGCTGTTTCCACTTGGGGTTCCGCTCGCGGTCGGTGATGCGCTCGATCCGGGTCCCCGCGGCCACCGCGTCAGTGTACGGTCCGGCACCGCAAACGGCGTGCCGTGCCACGAGCTAGCGTCACGCCGATCACGTCCGATATGACCGAGGAGCACCAATCCGTGGCCGACAAGTACGCATTCCTGAGTGACGAGTGGATGGAGCAGGCCCGCAACCTCCGTGAGGAGTACCGCGGCAAGACGCAGGCCCCGGCTCACGCCGTGAAGATGAACCAGGTGATCACCAACGTGCCGTTCGGTGACGGCACCATCAACTCGCACATGGACACGTCCAGCGGCGATGTGGAGTTCGAGACCGGCCACCTCGACGTGGCCGACGTGACCGTGACCCTCGACTACGACACGGCCAAGGCCATCTTCGTGGACGGCAACCCCCAGGCCGGGATGCAGGCGTTCATGGCCGGCAAGATCAAGGTCCAGGGCGACATGACCAAGCTCATGGCCATGCAGCAGACCGCCCCCGATGCCGCCGCCGCCGAGCTGCAGCAGAAGATCAAAGACATCACCGAGTGATGTCGCCGGCCGGAAAAGACATCACCGAGTGATGTCGCCGGCCGGAACAGCATCACGGAGGAGCGGCTGGCAGTTGTGACGGCGGTGGTCCCGGCGGGACCACCGCCGAGCAGTACCTACGGTCCGGCGACAGGAGCGGCCGCACCGGCCACCGCCGGCTCCCGCTCGGCCGACCGCACCAGTGAGGCGCACACCACGCCGAGCAGGCAGACGCCCCCTCCCAGGAGGAAGGCGTCATGGAACGACCCGACCAGGCCGTCCGTCGATTGGCGGGCGGCCTGGACCGTCTCCATGAGCTGGATGCCGGCCACCACGCCGACCTGGGTGAGCAGCTGCTGGGCGGCGCTGGCGATGCCGAGGTCGGCCTCGTCCACGGCGTTGCCCACGCTGGACGCCACCGACGGCGACGAGATCCCGAGCCCGATGCCCGACAGCACCAGGGCGGTGACGATGTGCACATCGCTCGAGTGCAGGCCCACGCCCGCGAACACGAGCATGGACGCGGCGACGGCCAGCGTCCCCACCACGGCCGCGGCCCGCTCCCCCGTCCGCACGGCCAGGTACCCGGCCACGGGCGCCACGATGGAGAAGGCGATGGGGCGGGCCAGCACCAACAGGCCGATGCGGCTCTCGCTGTAGTGGAAGAACTTGTCCAGCAGCAGCGGGGCCAGGAAGAACCCGCCCAGGTAGGCGAAGTTGGAGAAGACCTGGGTGGCGATGGGCGCCACGAAGTTGCGGCGGCGCAGGTAGTCGAGCGGCAGCAACGGCGCCACGGCCCGGCGCTCCACGGCCACGAAGGCGACGGCGGCCAGCGGGCACACGACGAAGCCGGCCAGCACCGCCGGTCGCGTCCAGCCCCATTCCGGTCCCCGGTTGAGGGCGAACAGGACGGACGTGACAGCCACCGTGAGGGTGGCGGCGCCGGCCAGGTCGAGCCGCTGCCGGGCACCACGCGACGTCTCCGGCAACACCAACAGGGCCACCACGAACGCGGCCGCGATCAAGGGCGCCTGGCCCACGAAGATCCACCGCCACCCGAAGGCGTGGACGATGGGACCGCCGATGGCCACGCCCAGCACCGGCGACCCCGCCCCGACCAGCGACCAGAACCCCATGGCCTTCACCCGGTCGCCGGGCTCGAAGACGGAGAAGATCAGCGCCACCCCGGCCGCCCCGGTGGCCGCCCCTTCCAACCCGCTCAACGTGCGGGCTGCTATCAGCGACCCCGCGCTCCACGCCGCCGCGCTGAGGGCCGCGCACGCGCACGCGGTACCCAGACCGATCACGTAGACGCGCCGGTGGCCGTGGATGTCGCCCAGCTTCCCCACCACCGGTGCGGCGATCCCGAACATCAGCAGGGGCCCGGTGATGACCCACGTCAGGGTGTTGGTGCTGGCGTGCAGGTCGCGGCCGATGCGGGGAAGGGCGACGGCCAGCATGGTGAAGGTCAGCTGCACGGCCACGAGGCCGCCCAGCACCGTCCACAGCACCCACCAGCGGTAGCGATCGCTGGACGACACCCGGGCCGACAGGCGGCGTCGCAGGGACCTGGTGCGCAGCAGCCGGGGCCACGGAACGACCACCACTTCCTCGCCCCCGGCCGCCCCGAGGGTCAGCTCGTCGTCCACGCGTGTGCGCCCGGACGCGACGCAGGGCCCAGGGGGGTGGCGGCACCGGCAGCGGCTGGGGAACACTGCCTCAGCACGCCACCCCCCTGGGCCCTGCTACTGACCAAATCATACGGAACGGGCGGTACGAGAACCATGCTCATTTTGCCCGTAGTTCAAACGGGTGGGATGCGCGTGGCCCAGTCTAGCGGTCGCCGGCTGGTACCCAGTTCCCGTGGAACCCGAACGGTACCCGTTGTGGGAGCCGAATGGAAGCCACCGGAGGGGCGCGAAAGTCGGTGGCGTCGAGCACGGCCAGCTCGCTGCCGTCGGTCGCCGGGTCGTACACGACGGAGAGGACCCAGCCCTCGTCCTCGCCCGCTCCGCCGGGCACGAACACGCCCTCCCCGGCCTGGCGGCCGGCTCCGAAGTCGTGCACCTCGGTGGTGCCCACCACGAGGTCGTGCTTGAGCAGGCCGCCCAGCCGCAGCCCCGAGTCGTCCGTCCCGAAGTACGTGCCGTAGCCGTAGCGGTGGCGGCGACCGGTCAGCCGGTCGTCGATGCGCGGGAACTCCTGCTCGTGGTCCGACAACCGCTCCTCGAGCACCTTGCCGCCAGCCAGGTCGATCATCCAGCGGTCGAGGGTGGGCGCCCCACCCGAAGGGCCGTTGCGGTCGCCGGCGAACATGGTGGCGTGGCGCACCACGTCGACCACCACCCGGTCGCCGTCGTCATACGCGTTCAGCGGGTGGAAGACGTAGCAGGGCTCGACGTCGAACCAGCGCACGTCGGCACCGCCGCCCGACCGGGGCATGACGCCAACCCGCGCCCCATAGGTCTCGGGCTGCCAGCTGAACGGGAAGAAGCCCTGCGCGGCCAGGTCCATGTCGAACACGACGGGGAGGTCGAAGAAGACCACGTGCGACTCGGTGACGGCGAAGTCGTGGACCATGGCCGGCCCTCTGATCTCGATCTCCTCCGACCGCACCAGCTCACCGTCGGCCGACACCACGTGGAAGCGCAGCCAGGGCGGGCCGAAGATGTCGTAGCCGAAGAAGAGCATCTCCCCGGTTGCCGCGTCGATCTTGGGGTGGGCGGTCATGGGTGAGCGCAAGCGGCCGTCGAAGTCGTAGCGGCCCACGGTCGTGAGGTCGGTCCGCAGCTCGGTGGGCAGGGCCACCTCCACCAGGGCGAAGATGCGGCCGGCGTGGGCCATGACGTTGGTGTTGGCCACGCTGCTGCCCATGGGGAACACGTCGGTCGGACCGTCCGGGGTGGGCTCGCCCAACCGGGCGGCAGCGCCGTCGGTGCGCACCCAGCGGTTGCGGTACGACAGGGCCCGGCCGTCCTGGAGCTCGATGCCGTGGACCATGCCGTCGCCCGAGAACCAGTGGTAGGTGGCGGGGTTCTCGACGGTGATGGGGTTGGGACCGTTGCGCAGCAGGAGGCCGTTCAGCTCGACAGGCAGCCGGCCGGTGACAGGCAGGTCGGTGGCCGTCACCTCGTCGGCCACGGGCGCGAAGTTGCCCTGCAGGTAGCGGTTCATGGATCCCCCTTGCGCTTCGACTTAACGGTGTTAAGCCTGCGCCCCGGCAGGCCGCCGGGGCAAGGGGTCGTGCGTCACACGCGACGGCGGGGGCGGCTCAGCCCAGGAGGCGCTTCATCTCCCGATCGAGCTCGCTCACCGTCCAGCGCTCGGTGCGCTCGATCGAGTCGGTGAGCGTCCACGGCTGGAAGTTCTGCACCTTGCCGCCCTGCACGAAGAACACCCGACCGTTGGCCGGGCAGTCCTCGGTGGCCAACCAGCCCACCAAGGGCGAGACGTTGGCCGGGTCCCAGATGTCGAAGGCGCCCGGGTCGACCGGCGGCTGCACCACGTCACCCAGGCCGGGCGTCGCCTCGGTCATGCGGGTCCGGGCCGCGGGGGCGATGGCGTTGGAGCGCAC
Organism: Acidimicrobiales bacterium; assembly: GCA_035651095.1. GTDB lineage: Bacteria > Actinomycetota > Acidimicrobiia > Acidimicrobiales > JAUTXP01 > DASRGI01. Next base: position 6,258 of record DASRGI010000133.1, read on the forward strand.
GCCGTACCGGCTCAGCTCCTGGGCGGCGATGATCGTGAAGGCGGCGATGCCTGCCTTGGCCGCGCCGTAGTTGGTCTGGCCCGGGTTGCCCAGCAGGCCCGACGTGGACGACGTGTTGATGATCGAGGCGCGCACGGTCTTGCCCGCCTTGGTCTG
>DASRGI010000134.1:0-32125 GCA_035651095.1 Acidimicrobiales bacterium
GCGCCGACACCAGTGCGCCTCAGACCTTCACCATCAACGTCACCGCCGTGAACGACGCGCCCGCCTTCACCAAGGGCGCGGATGAGACCGTGCTGGAAGACGCCGGGGCGCAGACGGTGAACGGTTGGGCCACGGGCATCAGCCCGGGGCCGGCTGACGAGAGCGGCCAGACGGTCGCCTTCAACGTCACCGGCAACACCAATCCGGGCCTGTTCGGCACGGCCCCGGCCGTCTCGTCTGACGGCACACTCACCTACACGCCCGCGGCCAATGCCAACGGCAGCGCCACCGTCACCATCGCCCTCCAGGACAACGGCGGCACGGCCAACGGCGGCGCCGACACCAGTGCGCCTCAGACCTTCACCATCAACGTCACCGCCGTGAACGACGCGCCCGCCTTCACCAAGGGCGCGGATGAGACCGTGCTGGAAGACGCCGGGGCGCAGACGGTGAATGGTTGGGCCACGGGCATCAGCCCGGGGCCGGCTGACGAGAGCGGCCAGACGCTGACCTTCAACGTCACCAACAACACCGACCCGTCGCTGTTCAGTGCCGGCCCTGCCGTCGACAGCGCCGGCAACCTCACCTACACGCCCGTGGCCAATGCCAACGGCACCGCCACCGTCACCATCGCCCTCCAGGACGACGGCGGCACGGCCAACGGGGGCGCCGACACCAGTGCGCCCCAGACGTTCGCGATCAACGTCACCGCCGTGAACGACGCGCCCGCCTTCACCAAGGGCAGCGACCAGACCAACATCGACACTGACGGCCCCCAGACCATCCCCAACTGGGCCACCAACATCAGCCCCGGCCCCAGCGACGAGTCGGGCCAGACGGTGACGTTCGACGTCACCGGCAACAGCGATCCGACCTTGTTCAGCAGCGGGCCGTCGATCGCTTCCAACGGCACCTTGAGCTACACGCTGGCCGGTTCCGGGCACGATGGCACGGCCACCATCACCGTCACTCTCCAGGACGACGGCGGGACAGCCAACAGTGGTGCCGACACCAGCGCCCCGCAGACGTTCACCATCACCGTGAACCCGCCCAACCAGGCGCCCGTGGCCGGCGACGTCACCACGTCAACCCCGGAAGACACGGCCAAGACCATCACCATGACGGCCACCGATGCCGACGGGGACGCGCTCACCTTCAGCGTCGTGGCCGGCCCCAGCCACGGCACCCTCGGCACCCCGGGCACGGTCGACTGCTCGAGCACGCCCAACACGTGCACCCAGACGATCCTGTACACGCCGACCGGCAACGCCAACGGCCCTGACTCGTTCACCTACACGGCCAACGACGGCCAGGTCGACTCCAACGTGGCCACCGTCGACCTCGACGTCACCGCCGTCAACGACGCCCCGGTCAACACCGTGCCCGCCGCCCAGACGGCGATCGAGGACACGGCCAAGGTCTTCTCCTCGGCCAACGGCAATGCCATCAGCGTGAACGACGTGGACGCCGGGTCGGGCAACGTGCAGGTCAACCTGGGCGTGCTCAACGGCACCGTGACCCTGGGCGGCACGAGTGGGCTCACGGTCAGCGGGAACGGCACGGGCGCGGTGCAGGCGACCGGCACCCTGGCGAACCTGAACACGGCCCTCAGCGGGATGAGCTACCAGGGCGCCCTCGACTACAACGGCCCGGACACCCTCACGATCACCACCGACGACCTGGGCAACTCGGGCTCGGGTGGTGCCCTCACCGACACCGACACGGTCGACATCACCGTGAATCCGGTGGACGACGCGCCGGTCGCGTCGCCGGACACCTTTACCGGTACCAACAGCGCCCTGGCCGGCACCAGGCTGGCCGTGGGCACCACACCGAGCGACAGCGACCCGGTGGTCCAGATCAGCGGCTCCGTCCTGTCCAACGACAGTGACGTGGACTCGTCGTCTTCAGGGTTCGTCGCCACCGTGGCCTCTGCCGCCACGAGCCAGGGCGGCACGGTCACCATGAACACGGACGGCTCGTTCGTGTACGTGCCCGCGCCCGGGTTCGTCGGCTCCGACACCTTCAACTACGTCCTCCACGAGGACAGCTCGCCCGGCGCCCTGACCGACACCGACGCGGCGCGCACGCTCGTCACCATCAACGTCGTGGGCCCGAAGGTCTGGTACGTCAAGGCCGGTGCCCCGGCGGGTGGCGACGGTACGTCGACGTCGCCGTTCAACTCGCTGGCCCCGCTCACCACCGGTGGCTCGGCGGACACGCTCGACGGCACCGGCGACATCATCTTCCTGTACCAGGGCACCTACCCCTCGGGCATCGTGCTCGAGCCCAGCCAGAAGCTGTGGGGCGCATCGCAGGGCCTCACCGTCACCGACAGCCTGGCGCCGACCGCTCGCACCCACAACTTGGTGGCGGCCGTGAACGGCGCCACCACCACGGTGCAGGGCGGCAGCGGCACTGCCGTCACCCTCTCCACCAACAACGACGTCGAGGGCGTCACCCTCACCGGTGGCACCACCACGCTGGCGGGCACCAACGTCAACGGGGCCACCATCGGTACGACCGCCACGGCGCCGGTGGCCATCAACAACACCGCCGGCAATGCCGTCGACATCAGCAGCGGCACCGTCACCATGAGCTTCGCCTCGGTCTCGTCCGCGGGTGGGAGCAGCAGCCCGGCTGTGAACCTGGCCGGCATCAGCGGCACCTTCAGCGCGGGGACCGGCACCATCACGTCCGCGGCGGGCGGCTTCGGGGTGAGCGGCGGCACGGCCACCATCACCTACGACGGCAACGTCACGGTCACCGGCACCGGCCGGTCGGTGTCCATTGCCAGCCGCACGGGCGGCACGGCCACGTTCAACGGCATCGTCACCGACACCGGGGCCGGCATCTCGCTCCTGAACAACACCGGGTCCACCACCAACTTCAACGGGACGGTGTCCTCCAAGGTCACCGGCACCAACAACGCGTTGGTGGCGACGGGCGGCGGCAGCCTCGAGGTCACTGGGAGCAGCAACGAACTCAGTGCCGCCTCCGGCCGAGCCCTCCAGGTGGAGAACACGCAGGTGACCAGCAATGGCCTCACCTTCCGGACCATCACCAGCACGGGCAGCACCACCAACGGCATCCGCCTGGCCAACACGGGCACGGCGGCCACCACCACGCTTCGGGTGTCGGGTACGGGGACAGCCGATTCGGGCGGCATCATCTCCGGGTCCACCGGGCCGGGCATCTCCCTCGACACCGTGAAGGGCGTCTCCCTCACCCGGGTCAAGGTCCAAAACGCCGGGGACGACGGCGTGAACGCCGCCAACCTCAACGGCTTCACCCTGGCCAACAGCGTGGTGCAGAACAACGGCAACGCGGCGAACGAGAACGGGCTCGACTTCACCAACCTGTCGGGCACGGTCGACATCAACAACACCACGGTGTCGGGCAACTCGTTCAGCAACGTGGTCGTGGCCAACAACACGGGCACCGCCAACATCACGTTGACGACGGTCACCGTCACGGGTGCCGTCACCAACAACGGCGTGGACATCGAGACCACCACGGCAGGCGCGAGCCCCGCCAACGTGACCGTGAACGTGCCCAGCTCGCCGTCCCCGTCGACCTTCTCCAACAACGCGGCCACCGGCTTCATGTGCAGCGGCACGGCGGCCAGCGGAGCGGCGACGGGCAGCACGCTGGCCTGCAACATCCTCGGGGCGACGTTCACGGGCAACAACATCGGTATGGACATCGACCAGTCGAACAACGCCCACGTGACGTTCGACGTCGAGGGCAACACGCTGAACAACCACTTCAGCCATGCCATGAACTTCTTCGCCAACACCACCTTGGTGCCCGGCGCCCAGTTCACCGGCAAGATCCTGAACAACACCATCGGGACGGCAAGCAGCAAAGACTCGGGTTCGGCCATCGGTTCCGGCCTGCGCTTCATCGCCCAGGGCAAGGCGGACACGGCGGTGCGCATCGCGGGCAACACCATCCGGGAGATCCCCAACGCTGTCGCCGTCGACATCCAAGGCCGCTTGGGTGACGGTGGCCTGGACGTGACGGTGCTGAACAACACGGTCACGGCCCCCACGGGAACCAACCAGACCGTGTGCGACGGCTCCACCACCACCATGTGCCCGGGCGACGTGTTCCACATCGAGGCCAACACCGGCAACACCGTGTGCGCCGACGTCAGCGGCAACACCGGCTTCGATCCCAGCCTCGGCCTGGGCGGCGGGTTCGCCTACCGCCTGAAGAAGGGCACCACGCCGGCGCCTGGGGGCGTGAGCGGCGTGACAACCTTCCGGTTGGAAGGCTCGCAATCGACTGCGCAGACGCAGATAACGACGACCAATACCGGGCTGCCGGTCAGCGCCGACAGCACTATTGCCATGGTCGCCCCTGGCACCTGCACGACGGTGCCGTAGGCCAGGCGAACGGACGGAGAGGAGCGCCAGTGGGAACCCCCTTCATGAGCGAGATCAAGATCGTCTCGTTCAACTTCGCGCCCAAGGGCTGGGCAATGTGCAACGGGCAGTTCCTGCCCATCAACCAGAACCAGGCCCTGTTCTCCCTGCTGGGAACGACCTACGGGGGCGACGGCCGGACCACCTTCGCCCTCCCCGACCTGCGGGGCCGCGTGCCCGCCCACACGGGCGGCAGCCTCACGCTCGGGCAGGCCGGGGGCGAGGAGAACCACACCCTCACCCAGAGCGAGACGCCCGCCCACAATCACCTGGTTCAGGCGGCGACGTCCAACGGCGGCGCCCTCATCCCCACCAACGCCTACCTGGCGGGGACGCCCAACCACTCGTACCACACGCCCACCAACCTGGCGGCCATGGCGCCCGACGCCATCACCAGCGTGGGTGGCAGCCAACCTCACGCCAACCAGCAGCCCTTCCTGGCCCTGAACTTCTGCATCGCCCTCCAGGGCGTGTTCCCGAGCCGGAACTGAGGAGGCACCATGTCCGACCCGTATATCGGCGAGATTCGCATGTTCGGGGGCAACTTCGCCCCGGCTGGCTGGGCGTTCTGCGACGGCCAGATCATGCCCATCTCCGAGAACGACGCCCTGTTCAACCTCATCGGCACCACCTACGGCGGCGACGGCCAGTCGACGTTTGGCCTCCCCGACCTGCGAGGCCGCGTCCCCATCCACATGGGCCAGGGCTCAGGGCTGACCAACCGCAGCCTCGCGGAGTCCGGCGGTGTCGAGACCGTCACCCTCACCACCAGCCAGATCGCCGCCCACACGCACCCCCTCCTGGGCAGCACCGACATCGCCAACCTGCCCGGGCCGGCTACCTCCAACCCGGCCAACAACGCCGTGTTGGCCACCACGTCGACGTTCGATCACTACGTGGACAGCGCAGCCAACGTGCAACTGGCCGGCCAGTCGATCCTCGGCCAAGGCGGCAGCCAGCCCCACGAGAACATGCAGCCCTACCTCTGCGTGAACTTCATCCTGTCCCTCTTCGGCGTCTTCCCGCAGCAGAACTAGGACCGGTCATGTCTTCTCCCTTCGTCGCCGAGATCCGCATCTTCGCCTGCAACTTCGCCCCCACGGGCTGGGCCCTGTGCAACGGCCAGCTCATGCCCATCTCCCAGAACACAGCTCTCTTCTCCCTGCTGGGCACCACTTATGGCGGTGACGGCAAGTCCACGTTCGCCCTGCCCGACCTGGAGGGCAGGGTCCCCATCCACACGGGCGGCAACCAGCCCGGACCCGGGCTTTCCACCTACGACCTGGGCCAGACATCGGGGACGGAGAGCGTCACCCTGCTCACCACGGAGATGCCGTTTCACAACCACGGCCTCCAGGCGTCCACCGACTTCGGCAACAACCCCACGCCGGCCAACTACGTGAACCTGGCCCGCACCTCGGGGGCCACGCCCTACGCGGCGTCCGCCTCCAACCCACCCCTCACCGCCTTGGCGCCCCAGTCGCTCACGCCGGCGGGGTCGTCCCTGCCCCACAACAACATGATGCCGTACCTCACGCTCACCTTCTGTATCGCCCTGCAAGGCGTCTTCCCGCCCCGCGGGTAGTGCATCGGTCCTAGGAGCCCCATGAGCCACGCCCCCACATTTCCTGCCGTCAGCCGGAGGCAGTTCATCGCCGGTGGCTCCCTGCTGGTCGCGGCCACGTACGTCCTCGGCCCCAACCAGGTGCTCTCCCGGCCCAACCCCTTTGCCGCGCTGCTGGCTAAGGCCGGGCCGCGCATCTCGTCCGGGTACATCCTCGGGAGTGCCGGCCTGCGCCCGGCCGAGCTGCGTTCGCTCATCGGCTCGGGCGGCGCCCAGGTCGTGCCTGCGGCGTCGCTGCGCTCGGGCGACCACCGGCTGGCCGGGAAGCTGGCCCGGGTGGGCATCCATGGCCCGGCGGCCGGGCCCCGGGCCGAGCTCGACCCATCCGTCACCGGCGTCCAGCTCGACGTGCTGTTCCCGTCGCCCGACCCCAAGGCCGAGCCGGGCACGCTGTTGCCCTTCTACGCGTGGACGCAGCTCACCGGCCACAACCCCACGCGCAGCAGCACCAGCGCCATCGGCGTCAACGTGGCCCAGGGCGCGGCCCTGGCCTTCGCCCTCCGGGTGCGCAAGGACGGCGTGGTCACCGAGGCGCCCCAGGACGCCGTGGCCGTGTTCACGTCTGGCCGGGAGTCGGCCCTCCCCAAGCTGCGGGAAGGGGCCTACCTGTTGGGCCTCGAACCCACGGCATGGGAGCGGCCTACCACCCTGCCCCCTGGCGGGGGAGCCGCACCCACCGGCTCGCTGCTGGTGTCCGTCGGCCGCTTCGAGTAGACCCCCCGGCGATGCACGTCGCCGCCCCCGGCATCACCCTGCGCCCGTCCACGCACGACGACGACGCCGTGCTGCGGGCCATCTATGCCAGCACCCGGGCGGCGGAGATGGACCTTGTGCCGTGGACGGACGAGGAGAAACAGGCCTTCGTGACGTCCCAGTTCGACCTCCAGGACGCGGCCTACAAGGGCGGGTACGACGATGCCCGCTTCCTGATGATCGAGCGCGACGGCGTGGCTGTCGGCCGGCTCTACCTGGCCTGGTTCCCCGGTGACCTGCACGTGATCGACATCGCCCTGCTGCCCGAGCACCGGGGCGCTGGCATCGGTTCTGCCCTCATGGGCGCAGTGCTGGCCGAGGCCGACGCCGGCGGGCTGAGCGTGTCGCTGTACGTCGAGCGCTGGAACCCAGCCCGGCGCCTGTACGAGCGCCTGGGGTTCGAGTACGGGGTGGAGGAGGGCGTGTACGTGCGCATGGAGCGCCCCGCCCAAACCGCGCCCTAGTTGAACGCAGCCTCGTAGCTGGTGGGGCTCAGGGGCACGAGGAAGATGGTGAGCGTCCCCATGGCCTCGTGCTCCAACACGTAGATGTGCTGGGGGAGCATGGTCTCGGCCGAGCCGGCGAAGAGGAGGGAGAAGGGCTCGGCGCGGGGGCTGTTCGGTTGGGCCGGGTGGACCACGACCTCGCTGAGCACCAGTTCCACCGGTGCCGGCTCCACGTTGGTGGCCCGGAAGGTGGTGCCCACGTGGGGCTGGAAGTCGGCCGGGGTCAGCTTGTCGAGCATCGGGTCGAACCTACCTGTTACCCGCGCACCCCTCGGCGCCGGGCCTCGGCCAGCACGGCGCCCGGCCGGGTGGGGGTGAACAGGAGCCGGGCCGACGAGCCGGACTCGCCCACGCGGTCGCCCGGCTTGCGCAGGGTCAGCGGCACCTTCTCCCACAGCAGCAGCTCGCAGGCCAGGCCCGGGGACCGCTGGGTGAGGTCGAGCGAGTCGGTGTCGACCGGGGCCAGGCGCAGGGCCTCGATGGTCCGCTTGGGGAACAGGACGGGGTCGGCCAGGGTCATGGGGTCGTGGAGGACGACGCCGGCGGGTACGAACACCACCCACCGCCGGGACAGGCCGTGCAGGGCGGGCAGGAGCACGGCGTCGACGGCCAGCGCCACGACGGCCAGCACGCCCCCGGGCACCCATCGGTGGGCGCCCAGGAGCAGGGCGGCCGCCACCGGCAACCCCCACGCCAGGCCCCAGGTCACGGGCAGCAGCCCGACCAGCAGGGCGCCGGGCAGGCGCAGCGGGAAGCGGCGCTCGTTGGGGTACGCCGAACCGTTGACGAACAGCAGGCCGGTGGCAGGCGCCATGGCCACGGCCGCGACCACCAGCGTCGTCCCCACCGCCGCCACCGCCGCGATCGTGCTCACGCCCGCCTGGGTCGCGGCCCACGACGTGGCCACCACCGCGGCGGGGGCGGCCAGGCGCAGGGCGGTGAGGCCCAGCGGGTAGGGCACGAGGGTGGCGACGAGCACGAGGGCCCACACCGCCCACAGCCCGGTCGACGCCACCACCTGCACGCCGTGGCTGCGGGCACGCAGGGCCTCGGCCCACGCCGGCCCGGCCGTGAAGGGAAGGGCGGCCCACGCCAGGCGTACGACCCACGGGAACAGGCGCGACCACCGCACGGCGGGGGACATGGCGACGGACATGGCGAGGGGGCAGCCTGGCAGGTCGTCCGGACCCTGCGAAAATCGCAGGATGGCCGACGTGCGGTTGGTGGACCTCGACGTGATCAAGCGGTACAGCCTGGCCGTGCGCCAGGAGTGGGCCTCGGCCGAGGAGGTGCTCGCCGCCCTGGACGCCAGCCGGGCCCAGGTGCTCGCCGCCATGGGTGCGGCCAAGCGCCGCCGGGCCCGCTCGGCGAGGACCGAACCTTGACCTGCTCCGGCAACCCGGCGGAGCGGGCCGACGAGCTGCGCCAGCTGATCGAGTACCACAACGTCCGCTATCACCAGCTGGACGAGCCCGAGATCACCGACGCCGAGTTCGACGCCCTCGTCCGGGAGCTGCGGGAGATCGAGGAGCTCCATCCCGACCTGCGCACGCCCGACTCGCCCACCCAGAAGGTCGGGGCCGCCCCGTCACCCCTGTTCGCGCCGGTGCGCCATCAGGTGCCCATGATGTCGCTCGACAACGCCTTTTCCTTCGACGAGCTGGTGGCATGGGGCAAGCGCATGGAGCGCTTCATCTCGGGCGACGTGGCCTACGTGTGCGAGCTGAAGATCGACGGCGTGGCCATGTCGCTGCGCTACGAGGATGGCCGTTACGTGCAGGCTGCCACCCGGGGCGACGGCCGGGTGGGGGAGGACGTCACCGCCAACGTGGCCACCATCGAAGCCGCGCCCAAGCAGCTCGCCGGCACGAACACCACGCTGCCCGACGTCCTCGAAGTGCGGGGCGAGGTGTACATGCCCCTGCCCGCCTTCGAGGAGCTCAACAAGCGGCAAGCCGAGATCGGGGGCCGCACCTTCGCCAACCCCCGCAACTCGGCGGCCGGCTCGCTGCGCCAGAAGGACGCGTCCATCACCGCGGACCGGGAGTTGTCGCTGTGGGCATACCAGATCGGCGCCCTGGAGGGCGGGCCGACCTTCCACACCCACTGGGAGACGCTCGAGTACCTCCGAGGCCTGGGCCTGCCCGTCAACCCCGAGATCAAGCGCCTCGACTCGCTGGAGGCGGTGCACGAGTTCTGCCGGGTGTGGCAGGACCGGCGCCACTCGCTGCCCTACGAGATCGATGGCGTGGTGGTGAAGGTGGACGACCTGGCCCAGCGCTCGGAGCTGGGTTTCACGTCCAAGGCACCCCGGTGGGCCATCGCCTACAAGTTCCCGCCCGAGGAGCGCGAGACCAGGCTCATCGACATCATGGTGTCGATCGGCCGCACGGGGAAGGCCACGCCGTTCGCCAAGCTCGAACCGGTGGTGGTGAGCGGGTCCACCGTGCAGCTGGCCACGCTGCACAACCAGGACCAGGTCAAGGCCAAGGACGTGCGCCCGGGCGACACCGTCATCGTGCGCAAGGCGGGTGACGTCATCCCCGAGGTCGTGGGCCCGGTGCTGGCCAAGCGCCCGGACGGCCTGCCCGAGTGGCAGTTCCCCACGCAGTGCCCGGTGTGCGGTGCACCCATGGTGCGGCTGGAGGGCGAGAGCGACACGTTCTGCACCAACGCCGACTGCCCGGCCCAGGTGGCCGGCCGCATCATCCACTTCGCGTCCCGCGGGGCCATGGACATCGAGGGCCTGGGCGAACGCAGTGTCTACGTGTTCGTCCAGCAAGGCCTGATGGACACCATCGCCGACATCTACAAGCTGGCCCAACCCGAGCGCCGGGAGCGGCTGCGGGCCATGGAGGGCTTCGGCGACATCTCCGTGCGCAACCTGCTCGACGCCATCGAGGCGTCCAAGACCCGCCCCCTGGCGCGGCTGCTGGTGGGGCTCAACATCCGCCACCTGGGCGGCGCCGGGTCGCAGCTACTGGCCCGGTCGTTCGGGCACTTGGACCGGATCATGGAGGCGTCCGAGGAGGAGCTCGCCGCGGTCGAGGGCGTGGGCCCCAAGATCGCCGCGAGCGTCCACCAGTTCTTCCAGACCGAGCAGAACCGGGCCATCGTGGAGGAGCTGCGGGCTGCGGGCGTGAACGTGGTCGGCGACGAGGCGCCGCCGGAGCCGCGGGTGCTGGCGGGGATGTCGTTGGTGGTGACGGGCACGCTGGAGTCGCTGTCCCGGGAGGCGGCCGAGGAGGCCATCAAGGTCCGGGGCGGCAAGGCGCCCGGCAGCGTGTCCAAGAAGACCACGGCGGTGGTGGTGGGCGAGTCGCCCGGCGCGGCCAAGCTCACCAAGGCCGAGGAGCTGGGCGTACCGGTACTGGATGAGGCCGCGTTCCTGCGCCTCTTGGAAACGGGGGAGTTGCCGTGAACGAACCGGCGCCGCTCGACATGCCAGAACCCTTCGAGATGACGGTGGAACGGGGGAAGGTCCGCGAGTTCGCCCGAGCCACCCAGAGCCGCAACCCCGCCTACCTCGGCGACGAGCAGCCGGTGATCCCGCCCACCTTCCTCACCACCGCGCAGTTGTGGCAGCCGCCCGGCCTCGGCACCCTGGGCCGGCCCGCCGGCCTCGACCTGCGCCGCCTGCTGCACGGCGAGCAGGAGTACGTGTTCTTCGGCGAGCCGCCCCGGGCGGGCGACAAGCTCACCGCCCAATCCCGCACGGAGGCCGAGTACGAGAAGGAGGGCAAGCGGGGTGGGACCATGCGGTTCGTGGTGACGGTCACCGATTTCACCGACCCCGCGGGCCGGCTGGTGGCCCAGGCCCGGTCCACCTCGATCATCACCGGGAAGGCGCCGGCATGAACGTGGGCGACGCTCTGCCGGAGCGGGAGTTCGGCCCGCTGACCCGCACCGACTTCGTGCGCTACCAAGGCGCCAGCGGTGACTTCAACCCCATCCACCACGACGAGGGCTTCGCCCGCTCGGCCGGCTTTCCCACCGTGTTCAGCGTGGGCATGCTCCAGGCCGGGCTGCTGGGCACGTACTGCACCGACCTGTTCGGCGCCGAGCGCGTCCGCCGCTTCAAGGCCCAGTTCCGCGAGCAGGTGTGGCCCGACGACGTGCTCACCTGCACGGGTACGGTGGTGGCCGTGCACGACCGGCTGGTGGACCTCGAGCTCACCGTCACCCGCCAGACGGGAGGCGTGGCCATCCGGGGGGAGGCGACGTTCGCGCTGTGAAGGGTCCCGAGCCCGACGAGCAGCACACCCACTGGCCCACCGAGGGTCATGTTCCTGGGCCCCTGACCTTCGAGGGGGAGCTGTACGGCTTGCAGCAGTTCGGGCGGGGTGCGCAGCGAGCCCGGGGCTGGAAGCGCTGGGTCGCTCAGGGCCTGGTGGTGCTCATGCTGGCGCCGCTGGTGATCGGCCTGGCCTCGTACCTCTTCCGCCTCTAGTGGAGGTTGAAGCACCACGCGTAGCTGCGTGACGTGGACTCCGGCGGCTGGCCCGTGGGCCAGAACGTGACGGTGGCGCAGTGCCGCCCGGGGGCGAAGCGCGTGAACTCCTTGGACGGGCCGGGCGTGAAGCTCACCCGGTTGTTGCCCGTGTTGATGCGGTCGGTCTGGTCGTCGGGGATGGGCGTGCCGTCGAAGCGCAGCGAGCCCGAGTAGCTGGCCACCAGGTCGGCGGAGATGGTGGTCTGGCGCAGGTCGGTGTCGCCCTCCTTGGGTGACACGGTGACGATGGCCGAGTCCCGGGGGATGGGCTTGGGTTCCGGGTGGATGGTGAAGGCGGCGACCAGGGCGACGCCCGCGCCGAGCAGGGTGAGCGTGTAGACGATCCGGCGGGTGGTGACGAGGGGCCGGCGGCGTTGGGTGGTGACGGTCATTGGTGGGGCAACTCCACGTGGGGGAACGACGGAAGGCTGCTGGCCAGAAGGGCGATGACCGTGCCGGCGACCGCCAGCTCGGCCCCTCGCAGCACGATGGGCAGGCCGGGAGCGACCAGGGCGGCGAGCACGCCGGTGAGCTCCCAGAGGAGGATGGCCAGCCAGGCGCCCGGGTGGCGCCGGGACAGGGCCCAGCAGAAGGGCAGCTTCACGGCCAGGCAAGCGGCGAAGAAGGGCGCCGTGCGCGAGCCCCGCAGGGCCAGCACGGCCATGATGCCGAGGGCCTCGCCGGCGCTGAGCCAGACCGCCGCGGCCAGCGCCCGGTGGCTCACGCCACCCCCCGCCGGCGTTCTGTTGCAACAACGCCGCGAGGACCCCGGTCTCGTTGCCCGAGAACGGCTGCCCCGCAGTGGCGGGGGGCGGTCATGCGGGCGCTTCGGTCTCGTTGGCTCGCACGCCCGGGTTCTCCTCCACCAGCCGGCGGGACAGGCGGCGGTTCAGGACCTCGATGCGGGTGCGCAGCTCGCCGTCGGGCAGGCCGTCGCGGGCCGCCTCCATCACCTTCCACACCCGCGGGTAGACGATCCCCTCCAGATCGTTGGCCAGCCGCTGGGGGAGCGGGCCCATCTGCATGCGCAGGCTGATGGCCCGCAGCGGGTGGGCGAGCATCTGGGGGATGGCGTCGCCGGTGTCGACCGACTCGTCCTCCAACTCGTCGATCATCGCCTCCAGCGCGAGCGCGTCCCACAGCGATCCTTCCCGGATGAACTCCTCCAAGTGGTCGACGAGGCGCGGGCGCACCCATCCATCATGGCCGAGCGGGCGCCGGTAGCTAGGCCCGGCGGCGGTACTTCCAGACCGACAGGGGCGCGAACACGCACAACAGGCCGACGCACCAGAGCAGCGCCGTGCGCACCGGCCCGGTGGTGGGGCCACCCACCATCAGTGCCCGGGAGGCGTTGACCACGATGCTCACGGGCTGGTTGCGGGCGAACACCTGGAGCCAGCTCGGCATGGAGGACAGGGGGACGAACGCCGTCGACGCGAACGTGAGTGGGAACAGCACGGGGAACGCCATCACCTGGGCCGTCTCGCTGTCGGGAGCGGACAGGCCGATCACCGAGAACCCCCACGACACCGCGTAGGCGAACAACAGCAGCAGGGCGGCGCCGGCCAGGAACAGGGGCACGTTTGTGCCGATGCGGAAGCCCACGGCGTAGCCCACCGCGGTCATGAGCATGACCACGAACACGTTGCGGCACAGGTCAGCCGTGGTACGCCCGGCGAGCACGGCCGACCGGGCCATGGGCAGCGACCGGAAGCGTTCGATCAGGCCGGTCTGGAGGTCCTCGGCCAGCCCGATGCTGGTGCTCACCGAGCCGAACAGCACCGTCTGCACGAACACACCGGGCATGAGGTAGTTGACGTAGTCGAGGCCCGGCACCTTGATGGCGCCGCCGAACACGTACCGGAACAGCAGCACGAACATCACCGGCTGCACGCTGGAGAAGAACAGCGCCTCGGGGATGCGCGTGTAGGCGATGAGGTTGCGCTCGGTGACGGCCAGCCCGTCGAGGATGGCCCACTGCCACTTCGGGCGCCGGACGGTGGGCGCCGGGGCGCCCGTGCCAACAGAGGCGACGGCGGCGGTCATCAGGCCACTCCTTCTTCGGTCTCCACGACGGCCCGGCGGCCGGTGAGGGTGAGGAACACGTCGTCCAGGCTCGGCTCCCGGAGGGCGATACCCGTGGGTTCCAGCCCGGCGCCGTCGAGCACGCGCAGGGCGTCCATCACCTGGCGGGGGCCGTCCTCGACCGTGAGCTCGACGGTCTTGCCGTCCCGCACCGGGGGTTTGGGCCAGCTCGCCTGGAACAGCCCAGCCGCCCGCACGGCGTCGTCCTCGGTCGTGAACACCAGGTCGAGCACCGTGGCGCCCAGCCGAGCCTTCAGCTCGCCGGGTGTGCCCTCGGCGATGACCTTGCCGTGGTCGACCACGGCGATGCGGTCGGCCAGGCGGTCGGCCTCCTCCAGGTACTGCGTGGTGAGGAGGACGGTGGTGCCACCACGCACCAGCTCCTCGATCAGCTCCCACAGGCTGTTGCGGCTCTGGGGGTCGAGGCCGGTGGTGGGCTCGTCGAAGAACAGCACGGGCGGTTGGTTCACCAGGGCGGCGGCCACGTCGAGCCGGCGACGCATGCCCCCCGAGTACGTCTTGGCCGGCCGCCCGGCCGCGTCGGTCAGGTCGAAGCGGGCCAGCAGGTCGTCGGCCCGGGCCGTGGCCAGCCGCCGGGGGAGATGACACAGCTGGCCGATGAGGCGCAGGTTCTCCCGCCCCGTGAGGTTGCCGTCCACGGCCGCGAACTGACCGGCCAGGCCGATGTGCAGCCGCACCTCGTCGGCCTGCTTCACCACGTCGTACCCGGCCACCCGGGCGATGCCTGTGTCGGGCACCAGGGTGGTGGTGAAGATCCGGACCGCCGTGGTCTTGCCTGCCCCGTTGGGACCGAGGAGCCCGAACACCGTGCCTTCTTCGACGGCCAGGCTGAGCCCGTCGAGCGCCCGCACGTCCGCTCCGAACGTCTTGACGAGGCCGTCCGCCTCGATCGCATTGCTGTGGGCATTGCTCATGTCCGTAGGGTAACTCCAAACTTTGAGTTGCTCAACGTTATAATCGTCACGTGGGTTTACGTGAACAGAAGAAGCGGCAAACCCGTCAACAGATCGCCGACGTTGCCGCCACGCTGTTCGCTACCCACGGTTTCGAGAACATCACCGTGCAGGACGTGGCCCGGGCCGCCGAGGTGTCCGAGCAGACCGTCTACAACTACTTCCCGACCAAGGAGCACCTGGTCTTCGACCGGGCCGAGGAGCTGGAGGCGGCCCTGGTGGAACAGGTCCGGTCCCGACCGCCGGGCACGGCTGTGCTCGATGTCATCCGGGCCCGGGCCACCGCCCTGCTCGACGGCATGGCCGCCCTGCCTCCTGAGGCGACGGGTGCAGGAGGGATGCCCCACCTGGTCGCCACCAGCGCCGGGTTGCGGCGCTGGGCCCACGACCTGTTCGCCCACAACGCCGAGGTGCTGGCCGATGTGCTGGCCGCCGAGGAGGGGCGCCCGCCGGGCGACCCCCAGAGCCGGGCCCTGGCCCACGCCCTCCTCGCCCCCCTCCACGTCGCCATCCTCGACGTGGGCCGGCGGACGGCGGCGGGCGCCACCATGCGGGAGGCGGTGGCCGCCGTGCGCCCGGGTGTGGAGGTCGCCTTCGACCACCTGGAACACGGACTGGGCGCGTATGGCAGGGGCGTCAACCGCACCCGCAGGCGTGGCCGGTAGCCTCGAAGGGTGCCCGCATCGAGAATCGCGGACCATGTCGGGAGGGTGCTCGGCGGCCGGTACCGGCTGCTGGCGCCCATCGGCACCGGCGCGTCGGCTCACGTCTACCTGGCCGAGGACGCCACCCTGCGCCGGCAGGTGGCGGTCAAGGTGCTGCACAGCGCCCTGTCCGAGGACGAGGCCTTCCTGCGCCGGTTCCGGGCCGAGGCCCAGCAGGCGGCCGCCCTGAACCACCCGAACGTCATGCGGGTGTACGACTGGGGCGAGGCCGACGACGGGCCCTACCTCGTGCTCGAGCACCTGGCCGGCGGGAGCCTGCGGGACCTGCTCGACACCGACCGGCGCCTCACCCCGGCCCAGGCCGCCCAGGTCGGGATCCAGGCGGCCCGGGCCCTCGACTACGCCCACCGGCGCGGCCTGGTGCACCGGGACATCAAGCCCGCCAACCTCCTGTTCGACGACGAGGGCCGTCTCTGCATCGCCGACTTCGGCCTGGCCCGGGCCCTGGCCGAGGCCAGTTGGACCGAGCCGACGGGCACGGTGCTGGGCACGGCCCGCTACGCCTCGCCCGAGCAGGCCCAGGGCGGGTCGGTGGACGGCAAGGCCGACGTCTACGCCCTGGCCCTCGTGTTGGTGGAGGCGGTCACCGGCCACGTCCCCTTCGCGGCCGACACCACCATCGCCACCCTCATGGGCCGCATCGGCAAGCGTCTCGACGCTCCTGAGGATCTGGGCCCGCTGGCCCCGGTGGTCGAGCAGGCAGCCGACCCCGACCCCGCGGCTCGGCCCGACGCCGGCCAGGTGGCCAACCTGCTCGACGAGGCCGCCCGGTCCCTGCCCGCGGCCCAGCCCATCCCGCTGGGCGACATCACGCCCGTCGCCGACCCCACTGTCGTGAACGACATGACGGAGATCGGCACCCGTGCCCGCCTCTACGACCGGGAGCAGGACGCGGTCCCGGCGGCGGCACCGCTCCCCAGCGCGGGCCGCCGGCGCCGGCGCTGGCCGTTCGTGCTGCTGGCCGTCGCCCTCCTCCTCGCCCTGGCCGGTGGCGCCTTCGCGTTCATGCAGGCCGCGGTGCCCTCCCACCCGGTGCCCAACCTCGCCGGCCAGTCGCTCACCGCCGCCCGCCAGGCCGCGGCGCAGTCCAAGTTCACCGTGCGGGTGACGGGTCACACGTTCAACGAAGCGGCGGCCAAGGACACGGTGCTCACCCAGCACCCGCCCCCCGGCCAGCCCCTCAAGGAACACAAGGCCATCGACGTCACCGTGTCGAACGGCCCCGCGCCCCGGCCCGTGCCCGACCTGGGCGGCAAGACCGAGGCCCAGGCCCGGCAACTGCTGGCCGACGCCGGCTTCGGTGTCACCGTGAACCAGGCGACCAGTGAGACCGTGGCCAAGGGAACGGTGATCGACTGGACGCCCAAGGGCACGCAGGAGAAGGGCACGGGCGTCGCCGTCACCGTGTCCAGCGGGCCCCCGCTGGTGCAAGTGCCCGACGTGTCCGGCCAGACCTACGACGCCGCCGCCCAGGCCCTCACCAGCCAGGGCTTCAAGGTCCAGCGCAAGGACGACTTCAGCGACACCGTCGACAAGGGCAAGGTCATCTCCACCACACCCAGCGGGGGGAGCCAGGCCACCAAGGGGACGACGGTCGTCATCGACGTATCCAAGGGCCCCGACATCGTGAACGTGCCCGATGTGCGGGGCATGACCGTCGACCAGGCGGTCGCCACCATCCGGGGAGCAGGCTTGACGGTGGGCACCGTGTACGGCCCGCCCAACGCCCGCCGGGTCATCGACAGCAGCCCCACCGCGGGATCGCCTGTGCGCCGGGGCTCGGCCGTCGACCTCTTCGCCACCCGCTGACCGCCCCGAGCCCCCATGTCCCACTGGGGGACGGTCCTCCTGGCTGGCCCGCGGCGCCATCCATACCGTGACGAGGGATGGTTGGGATCGCGCCGAGCTCGCGCGCCACGGTGATCGTGGCCGACAGCGACGCGCTGCTGCGCGACCTGATCGAGGTCGTGTGCACCGAGCACGGCGTTGCCGTGGTGGGCTCGGCGGAGACGACGGCCCAGCTGATCGAGCTGTGCGATCGAACTCGTCCCGACGTCGTGCTGTCCGACGTGGGCCTGGCCGACGGCCTGTTGGAGGACGTGCTGGAAGCGGTGCTCGCCACCGGCGCCCGGGTGCTGGTGCTGTCCGAGGACGTGTCTCCCGAGCCGCTGACCCGCCTGCTGGAACGGGGCGCGTCGGGCTACCTGCTGCTCGACACCACGCCTGCCCAGCTGGCCGAGGCCCTGCGAGCGGTGGCCGAGGGCCTCATGCCCCTGCACCCGAGCGTGGCTGGCACCATCGTCGAGCAGTGGCGGCGGTTGCGGGCCCAGGGGGAGGGCGGGGCCACGCAGTCGGCCCTCACACCCCGCGAACACGAGGTGCTGGCCGCCATGGCCGAGGGCCTGGCCACCAAGGCCATCGCCCTCCAGCTGGGCATGGCCCGCAAGACGGTGGAGAACCACAAGCTGCGCATCTTCGACAAGCTCGGGGTCCGCACCCACGCCCACGCCGTGTCCGTCGCCATCGGCCACGGGCTGCTGGCCGGCCGGAGCTGACCGCCGGCGTGTTCGTCCCCAGCCGGTCCCGCGTGCGTGCCCACGCCCGGCCGGCCCTGCGCATCGCCGGCTTGGTCGTGCTGGCCATCGTCGTCGTCGGCGTGGCCCGCCTGGCCAGTGCCCGGCACGACCTGATTGCCGCCCGCAGCGACCTGAGCAACGGCAAGATCGCCCTGGCCGAGGGCCGGGTGGCCGACGCTCGGGCGTCTTTCACCTCGGCCGCCCGGTCGTTGCGATCGGCCCGGGGTGCAGCCGGCCTGCCCGTCTCCCTCGCCGGGCCCATCCCCGTGCTCGGCAGCCCGGGCCGGGCCGTGGCCGACACGGCCGGCGCCGGCCTCCACGTGGCCACCGCCGGGCGCCTGCTGGCCGACGCGGCCGACGTCCTGCCCACGTCCGGGCACAAGGGCGTGGACGGCCACGACCTCAGCTCGCTGCACGACGCCATCACCGCCGCGTCGGAGCCCTTCGCCCGGGCCGGGAACGAATTGCGGTTGGCCGCCCAGGACCTGCAGGGCCCGGCCCACGCCTTCCTGCCCCCGGTGTCGTCGCCCGCCCGCCAGGTGCAGGGCGTGGTGGCCGAGGCCCGCCGCTACCTGGCCCGCGCCCGGGACACGGCGGCCCTGCTGGCCGACCTCACCGCGCCCACGACCGACGCCCGCATCCTCCTGCTGTCCCAGGACACCCTGGAGCTGCGGCCCACGGGCGGCTACATCGGGTCCCTCGGCGTGCTCCACTTCGACCACGGGGCCGTGGTCCTCGAGCGCTACCAGTCCTACGAGGAGCTCGACTTCCCCAACCCGCCCATGCCCGCCCCGGCCAACCTGGCGCCGTGGCTGGAGGGCGACGACTGGGACATCTCGAACGCCAACTGGCAGCCCGACTTCCCGACGGTCGCGGCCACGGCCAGGGAGATGTACAAGCGTTCGGGCGGGGGCGAGGTCGACGGCGTGGTGGCCATCACCGAGCGCCTGCTGATCCCGCTGCTGGAGGTGGTCGGTCCTGTGCAGGTGCCCGGCTATACCCAGCCCGTGGTGGCGCAGGGCCTGGAGGACCGCATCCTCTACGAGGTCGAGCTCAAGCGGCCCCAGGACACGCCCCGCAAGAAGTTCATCACCGAGCTGTCCCATCAGATGATGGACCGTCTGTTCCGGACCGAGGCAGCCCAGGTGCCCAAGATCGCGTCGGTGATGGGCCGGGCCGCGGGCACAGGTGACGTCCAGGCCTGGTTCGCCGCCCCCAACCGGCAGCGGGCGCTCGCCGGCACGGTGTGGGCCGGCGCCCTGCCCGCGCCCGACCGGGACTTCCTCATGCTCGTGGACGCCAACATGTGGGCCAGCAAGGCCAACCGCGACCTGGTGCGGACGGTCAGCTACACCGTGCGGGACGTGGGCGGGCAGTACGTGGCCCACCTGCGGGCGACGTACAACAACAAGGGCGCCAAGTCCGAGCTCAACCCCACGTACCTCGGCTACCTGCGCGTGTACGTGCCGGCCGGGGCCACGCTGCTGAAGCCGGATGCCACGCACAAGGACGAGGGCCCGGCGCCCGACGGTCCCTACCGAGTGTTCTCGACGGTGGTGCGGGCCGACCCCAGATCGACGGTGAACGTGGACTTCAGCTATGTGCTGCCCGAGTCGGTGGCGCCCGGGGGCGACTACCGGCTGGTGTGGCAGCGCCAGGCGGGGACGCCCGGCGACGTGCTCACGGCCTCGGCGGGGGGCCGCTCGGTCAACGGCGACGCCGGCGTGCGCCGGCTGCGGCTGTCGGCCCACATGGGGCCGAAGGGCCTACGGGGCTACCTCCACTCCCGCTGGCTGTTCCGCAAGCTGGGCCTGTGACCCCTCGCCTACGAGAAGCGCTCTGACCTGCGGTTTGTGGCAACCCCGGTTGCCCCTGGGGGAGACGCCCCCTGGGCGGGGAAGCGCCGAATTCGTACGGTGAGGGACAAGCCGCAACAGGTGGATGCGACAGGTGGAAGGGAACCGATGATCAAGAAGCGCTCCGTGATGATCAGCGTGGCGGCGGCAGGTGTCGCCGGCATCCTGATGATCCCGACGGCGGGTGGTGCGTCGGAGAGGCACCGACCGAAGCCCAAGCCGTCCACGACGACGACGACCAAGAAGCCGAAGCCGACGACCACGTCGACGACGGAGAAGCCGAAGCCGACGACCACGTCGACGACGCACAAGCCCAAGCCGACGACCACGACCACGACGCAGAAGCCGCCGGGGCCGTCGCGCAAGAAGCACCACCGGCACTGATCGTCTGACGACCTGAGCGGCGACGAGAAGGGCGGGCCCCGGCGGGGCCCGCCCTTCGACGCGCCTGCCGGTCCGAACTCGACCCCCACTCGGGAGTGGGGGCCACGACCCCTTCCGGCCCCCGGGGGCGCGTCCGTATCGTCCTTCTTGGGTTGCGGGTCAGACCGGCCCCCGGCCGAGCAGGTGCTGCTCGCGCTCGTCACGCCCCAGGAGTCGAGTGGCTGTGGACCTCCGCGCATACATCGAGATCGTCAAGCGCCACAAGTGGCTGATCGTCCAGGCGACGGTCGCCGTCGGTCTGGTGGCCGGGCTGCTGACGGCCCTCCGGACACCGACCTACACGGCCACGGCCCGCGTCCTCCTGCGTCCCAACGACCCGTCCGAGCAGCTCCAGCCCACGCAGACGCGCCAGCAGGTCGATCCCGAGCGCTTCGCCTCGGCCCAGGTCGACATCGCCCAGAGCCGGGCCGTGGCCAAGGCCGCCGGCGGGGCCATCAGCGTGAGCGACGTGGAGGAGCTGCTGAAGCACGTCTCCGTCCACCAGTCGAGCCAGAACGACATCATCGGCATCGCCGGAAAGGACGTCGACGCCGTCCACGCCCGGGACATCGCCAACGCCTTCGCCCACGCCTACATCGACAACCGGCGTGAGTTCGCGGTGGCCAACCTCAAGCAGGCGGCCGACGAGATCCAGACCAAGCTGCGCGACCTCCAGACCCGCCTGGCCGCGCTCGACGCCCGCATCGGCGACGGCGGCCTCCAGCCCGGCGCCACCGCGGGCGTCACCGGTGTCACCGATCCCAACGCGTCCAATGCACCGCAGCAGTCGAGCCGACCGGACACCCTCGACGCCGACCTGGGCGGCGGCGCCACCAGCAAGGAAACGCTGAAGGCGGCTCGCTACGCGGCAGCCGTCCAGTATGAGCAGCTGTTCTCGCAACAGCAGCAGATCCAGGTCGACATCTCGCTCAAGCGGGGCGAGGCCGAACTGATCGAGGAGGCCCGCACGCCCACGTCGCCCAGCAGCCCCGGGCCCAAGCGCAACGGCCTGCTGGGCGCCTTCGTGGGCCTGCTCATCGGGCTGGGCGTGGCCTTCCTGAAGGAGCAGCTGGACGACAAGGTTCGCAACCGGGACGAGGCCCAGAAGCTCACCGACGTCCCGGTCATCGCCGAGCTGCCGGCCGAGGACGAGAGCAAGGGCGACGCCGGCGGCATCCCCGCCTTCGACCATCCGTCCGGCGCGGTGGCCGAAGCCGCTCGCTCGCTGCGCACGAGCGTGGGCTTCCTGTCGCTCGACATGCCCATCCGCAAGCTCGTGGTCACCAGCCCCCAGCCGGGCGACGGCAAGTCCTTCGTGGCCGCCAACCTGGCCGTCGTCTACGCCCAGGCGGGCATGCGCACGGTGCTGGTGTATGCCGACCTGCGCCGGCCTCGCATCCCCGCCGGCCTCCTGCGCCCAGGCGAGGGGGCGCAGTCGGTCGGTTTCACCGGCGTGCTGGCCCAGCTCGCCGACCTGGCCAAGGAGACCGCACCCAACCAGGTCGACCGCATCCCCGACACGCCCGCGCCGCGTGCGGTGGCATGGTGGGAGGCGCTGAGCGAGACGACCACGGCCGTGGAAGTCCTCTCCGAAGAGGAGCGCCGGGCCGCACTGGTGGCCCGCCGGCGCAAGGTCGTGGAGACGGCGCTGGTAACCACCGCCGTGCCCAACCTGGCCGTGCTCCCGTCCGGCGCCATGCCCCCCAACCCGGCCGAGCTGCTCGGCTCCACGCTGAGCGAGGAACTGCTGGGCGAGCTGGCCGCCATGGCCGACATCGTCATCATCGATACCCCGCCGCTCATGGCCGTGGCCGATCCGGCCATCCTGGCCGAGAAGAGCGACGGCGTGCTCCTCGTCGCCGCCCTGGGCGAGACCGCTCGTGACGCCCTGTCGCGAGGCAAGTCCGTGCTCGACAACGCCAAGGCCCGCGTCCTCGGCGTGGTGCTCAACAAGGTCCAGCCCGGCAAGTCGTCCTACTACTACGGCTACTACCAGTAGCCGCCCCCCGTTCGCCCATCCCCCAGAAGGCGCGGTCGTGAAGCAGATTGCTCAGAACTACAGGTCCGGCGAACTCCTGATGCTGGAGGTGCCGGTCCCCACGTGCCGCCCGGGCGGCGTGCTGGTGCGCACTGAGCACTCGCTCGTGTCGACAGGGACCGAACTGATGAAGATCAACGAGAGCAAGTTGTCGCTGATCGGCAAGGCGCGCGCTCGGCCCGATCAGGTGAAGAAGGTTCTCGACTCCGTCTCCCAGCAAGGCCTCCAGGCCACATACCGGAAGGTTGCCGGCAAGCTCGACTCCTACACGCCGCTTGGCTACTCGCTGTCCGGTGTGGTGGTCGAGGTGGGCGCGGGCGTCAGTGAGTTCAAAGTCGGTGACCGGGTGGCGTGCGGCGGCAACGTGCACGCGCTCCACGCCGAGTACAACTGGGTGCCCACCAATCTGGTGGTGCCCGTTCCCGATGGTGTGAGCAGCGCTCACGCCAGCTTTGCCACTGTCGGATCGGTTTCCCTTCATGGCTTCCGGCAGTCGGAAGCCAAGCTGGGTGAGACGGCGTGCGTCGTGGGCCTCGGCCTCATCGGGCTCCTGCTCGTGCAGATCCTGCGAGCGGCCGGCGTCACCGTTGTCGGCGTCGACCCGTCGGCCGAGCGCCGGGCCGTCGCCGAAGCGCTGGGTGCGGCGTCGTGTTGGGGCACGGACGACAGCGCGGTGGCCGGCGGCCTCGAAGCGGTCGCTTCGTTGACTGGCGGCATGGGCATCGACCACATCTTCCTCACCGCTGGAGGCGACACCAACCAGCCGGTCGAGTTGGCGGCGGCCATGGCTCGGGACCGGGCCCGGGTCACCGACATCGGCAAGTGCCAGCTCGACCTGCCGTGGAAGGACTACTACGAGAAGGAGCTGGAGGTCCGCTTCTCCCGTTCATACGGCCCGGGTCGCTACGACCCGGTGTACGAGGAGGGGGGCGTCGATTACCCGATCGGGTACGTACGGTGGACTGAGCGGCGCAACATGGCGTGCTTCCTCGATCTCGTCGCCGAGGGCCGCATCGATCTCGCGCCCATCACGTCCGCGGTCGTGCCGTTCGATGATGCCGTCGGCGCCTACGACCGCCTCCGTACGGGCAAACAGCGTGGGGTCGGTGTGCTGTTCCGGTATGACGCGGACGACCGCGATATCGCCGGCCAACGGGTGGATGTCCCCCGCGCCAAGCGGCCCCGTCCGGCTGCGGGCGTGGCACGCATCGGCGTCATCGGTGCAGGCAACTACGCGACCAGCATGCTGTTGCCCCACCTGGCCGAGCGGTCGGACGCCACGCTGGTCGAAGTGACCACCGCCACCTCGCTGTCGGCCGTGAACGCCAAGCGCAAGTTCGGGTTCGAGCGGGCCGGCACCGACTACCGGGGTTTGCTTGCCGACGACGGCATCGACGCCGTACTCATCGCCACGCGCCACCATTCGCACGCCGCTCTGGTGTGTGAGGCCCTGCGCGCCGGCAAGGCCGTCTTCGTCGAGAAGCCCCTTGCTGTCCACGCCGCACAACTGGCAGCCATCGTCGACACGGTTGCGGAGACGGGCAACGACCGCATCATGGTCGGCTTCAACCGCCGCTTCGCCCCGCTGCTCACCGCACTACGACAGGAGTGGGGCCCCCCACGCGGGCCTGTCCATCTTCGCTACGCGGTGAACGCTGGCCGCCTGGGTCACGACAGCTGGTACGCCAACCGCGACGAGGAGGGCTCCCGCCTCGTCGGTGAGGGTTGCCACTTCGTCGACACCGCATCGTGGTGGTTGGGTGCCGATCCCGTCGAGGTGTTCGCCGCAGCCACGTCGGTCGACGCCGATGACGCGTCGGTCACGCTTCGCTATGCCGACGGTTCCGTAGCCACCATCGACTACGCCACCAACGGCGACAGCCGCTATCCCAAGGAGACCATTGAGGTCTTCGGTGGCGGGCGGGTCGCCAAGCTGGACAACTTCGGACGAACCGAGCTGTGGTCTGGTGGCCGCAAGCAGGTCAAGCGTTCGTTGGGTGGCGTGGACAAGGGCCAGAAGGCCGAGGTCGACGCCTTTGTACGAGCAGTCGCCACCGGCGCGGAGATGCCCGTGCCCCTGGGTTCGCTCCTCGCCACCACGGCGGCCACGTTCGCCGCCGTGGACAGCATCGCCACCCGCACCGTGCAGGCCGTTGTGGTTCCCGCTCCGTCGATCATGCCGTCTGCAATGGGAGCCGAGGAGCCGGCGTGAGCTTGGCTTGGTACGCCCGGCGGCTGTCCCGTATGTCGCCCGACGAGGTGCTCGGCCGCACCCGCGATGCCGCGGCACGGCTTGCCCTGCGCCCGGCGTGGCGCCGCCGTTCGTTCCGGCCGCCCGCTGTCCTGGATGGCCCCCGCCTGACGCCTGTTCCCTTGCCCGCGGCTGCGGCTCACGCGGTTTCCGATGTGGCCCGCTTCAACCTCCTCCAAGCAGCCGATGAGCTGCTGGCCGGCCAATGGTCGGTATTCGACCGGGTCCGCACCGACATGGACCTACCCGACTGGTTCGTCGACCCCCGTACGGGCCGACGCGCGCCCGACGACGCGTACTGCTTCAAAGTGAACTACCGGGACGAGTCGGTGGCCGGGAATGCCAAGTACGTGTGGGAGCTTTCCCGTCACCACCACCTGACCTCACTGGCGGCCGCATGGTACCTGTCAGGCGACAACCGGTACGCCGACGTGATCGACCGCCACCTGCGCTCATGGTGGGGGGCCAACCCGTTCCTCTCCGGCATGCATTGGACGAGCGGCATCGAAGTCGGCATCCGGCTCATCACGTGGACGTGGATCCGCCGCCTGCTCGACGGTTGGACGGGCGTGGCTGCGCTGTTCGAGGACAACGACATCTTCGTGGAGCAGCTGTACGCCCACCAGCGGTACCTCGCGACCTTCCCGAGCCATGGGTCGTCGGCCAACAACCACCTGCTGGCCGAGCAGGCCGGCCAGTTCGTCGCCTCATGCGCGTTTCCGTGGTTCGAGAACTCGGCTCGCTGGCGCGCCCGCGCCGGGGCCACGCTGCGTTCCGAGATGGGCCGCCAGACCTTCGCCTCGGGCCTCAACCGGGAAATGGCGTCCGATTACCACGGGTTCGTGCTCGAGCTGTGCCTCGCTGCGGCCATCGAGGGTGAAGCCGTTGCGTGCCCGCTCGGTGAGGACGTGTGGCACCCCCTGGCGGCCATGACCGACGCGCTGGCTGCCATGGTCGACATCGCTGGGCGGCCGCCTCGACAGGGCGACACGGACGACGGTGTGGGTCTGCTGGTCGACGCGCCGAGCACTGATCGGTGGGCGTCGTTGTTGCACACGGGTGCCGAGCTCTTCGGCCCGCTGCCATGGTGGCCTGCCGTTCGCGACGACGATGTGCGCACCGCCCTGTGGACGTCGCTCGTTGCCGGACGGCTAACCACGAACGCCCGGCCCACGACGCGGCCGTCACATTTCGCCGACGCGGGCATGGTTCTCCTGCGGGACACAGAGAGGCGGGCCGACGAGCTGTGGTGCCGGGTCGACCACGGTCCCCACGGCTATCTGTCCATCGGCGCCCACGGCCATGCCGATGCCCTCTCGGTGGAGCTCCGGTACGGGGGTACGGACGTGCTGGCCGACCCGGGCACGTACACGTACCACGCCGAGCCGGAATGGCGGGCCGCCTTCCGGGGGACATTCGGCCACAACACCATCGAGGTGAACGGGACTGATCAGTCGGTGCCCGCGGGCGCGTTTCTCTGGACCAGGCAGGCGCAGGCAGTCCTCGAAGAGGTTGACGGCCTCGACGATGGCGACGTGGCCGTGTGGGTCGCCAGCCACGACGGCTACACCCGCTTGGATCCACCGGTCACCCACCGGCGAGCGGTCCGCCTGGATCGGGTCCGGCGCCACGTCACCATTGAGGACGCGCTCCACGGTGCGACATCCCATCTTGTGCGCCTCGCATTCCACCTGGGTCCCGAGATCGAGGTGGCGTTGGAGGGGTCCGTTGCCACACTTGCCTGGCCCACCGGCACCGCGGTGATGGAGTTGCCCGGTTCGCTGTCGTGGACCGCTGTGCGGGCCGGCCAGCCCGGTGCGGGTGGGTGGTACTCGCCTCACTTCGGGGTCCGCGTTCCGTCCACCACGCTGGTCGGTTCTGGCGTCCTGGGTCAAGCGCCCGCAATCACGCGCCTCGCCTTCGCCCCGGCCCCCGCCGCCCATTCCATCCCTGCGCCTGTCGTCGAAACCACTGGAGCCTGACAACATGAGGATCAGTATCTTCGGACTTGGCTACGTCGGTGCCGTGTCGGCCGCGTGCCTGGCCAACGACGGCCACACCGTCGTCGGTGTCGATCCCAACCCGGTGAAGGTCGACATGGTGAACCGCGGCGACGCGCCCGTGATCGAAGCAGACCTGCCCGAGCTCATGGCCAGTGCCGTCGAGGTGGGGCGGCTGGGGGCCACCACATCTTGTGCGGACGCGGTAGCGGCCACCGACATGGCCTTCGTGTGCGTCGGCACTCCCAGCCAGGCCAACGGCAACCTGGACTTCACGTACCTGCGCCGAGTCAGCTCGGAGATCGGCGAGGTGCTGCGGGACCTCGACCGCTTCTTCGTGGTGGTCGTCCGCAGCACGGTGCTGCCCGGCACGATCCGCGACGTGGTCATCCCCGCACTGGAGACGGCGTCGGGGAAGGCCGTGGGTAGGGGCTTCGGCGTGTGCACCAACCCTGAGTTCCTCCGCGAGGGCACGGCCGTGTTCGACTACTACAACCCACCCAAGGTCGTGATCGGCGAGTGCGACGACCGCAGCGCCGACCTCGTCGAATCGGTCGTGGCCCAGCCCGGCGCCCCTCTTGTGCGCACACCGGTCGAGGTAGCCGAGATGGTCAAGTACGCCGACAACTGCTGGCACGCGGTGAAGATCGCCTTCGCCAACGAGATGGGCGTCATCGGCCGCTCGCACGGTATCGACGGGCGCGAGCTGATGCGCATCTTTTGCACGGACGAGAAGCTGAACATCTCGGCTGCCTATCTCAAGCCGGGGTTTGCCTTCGGAGGTTCGTGCCTACCCAAGGACGTACGGGCTTTGAGCTACGACGCCCGCTCCCGGGATCTCGATCTACCTCTGCTCAACGCCGTGCTGCCGAGCAACGAACGCCACATCGATCGGGCCCTTCAGATGATCATGGGCGCGGGGAGCAAGAAGGTGGCCGTTCTCGGACTGAGCTTCAAGGCCGGGACGGACGACCTGCGGGAGAGCCCCATGGTCGAGGTCGTGGAGCGCCTGATCGGCAAGGGCTACGACCTTCGGATTTACGACAGCAACGTCAACCTGGCCAAGCTCGTGGGCGCCAACCGGGACTACATCCTCAACCAGATCCCGCACATCTCCGACCTGATGGTGGGCAGCATCGAGGACGCTCTGCAGCACGGGGGGACGATCGTCATCGGCAATGACGATGAGGAGTTCGAGAAGGCCGTCACCAATGCCCGTGAGGATCAGGTGATCGTCGACTTCGTGCGAGTGGCCGACCTCGTGAGCGACGGGGAGGGGTACCGTGGCCTCTGCTGGTGAAGGCGAGGGCAAACGGGTCCTGATCGTCGTACAGAACCTGCCCGTGCCTTTCGACCGGCGCGTCTGGTTGGAAGCGACCACGTTGGCTCAGGCTGGCTACCAGGTCAGTGTGATCTGCCCGAAGGCCAAGGGGTTCAACGCCTCCTTCGAACACCTCGACGGCGTGGACATCTACCGCTACCACCTGCCCGTGGATGCTGACGGCGCGCTCGGCTTCGTGCTGGAGTTCGTGTGGTGCTTCATCCGGACGGCCATGAAGGCCGTCCGGGTGGCCACGCGGGGGCGTGGCTTCGACGTGGTCCATCTCTGCAACCCGCCCGAGACCTACTGGCCATTGGCGTATGTCTGCAAGTGGTTCGGCAAACGGGTCATCTTCGACCATCACGATCTGTCGCCCGAGATGTACATGGCCAAGTTCGACGGCGGCAACCCGCGGGTGGCCCGGTTTCTGCTGTTCTTGGAACGCATGACGTTCCGGGTGGCAGACGTGGTGATCACCACCAACGAGAGCCACAAGCGCATCGCCATGGAGCGGGGCCGGGTGGTGCCCGACGACATCTACATCGTGCGCTCGGGCCCAGATTTGAAGCGCTTCGCCTCCTACCCGTCCGACCCGTCGTGGAGGCAGGGAAAGCGGTACGCCTTGGCCTACCTGGGCGAGATCTGCGTCCAGGACGGCGTCGACAACTTGGTCCGGGCTGTTCGCATCTTGCGCGACGACTTCGGGCGCGACGACTTCCATTGCGTGTTCATCGGGGGCGGCCCTCACCAGCCGGCCATCAAGGAGTACGCCGACGAGCAAGGCGTGGCTGACGTGTGCACGTTCACTGGACGGGTGAGCGATGAGGAGCTGTGCCGAGCGCTGTCGTCCGTCGATGTGGGGGTGGACCCGGATCCCAAGAACGACTGGTCCGACAAGAGCACGATGAACAAGATCATCGAGTACATGTACTTCGGGCTCCCGGTCGCGGCGTTCGATCTCACCGAGCACCGGTTCTCAGCCCAGGGGGCCGCTCGCTACGCAGAGCCCAACTCGGAGCAGGACTTGGCCCGCGTGATCGCCGAACTGCTCGATGACGCGGACGCCCGGCAGCGCTTGGGTCAGCTGGGCCGCGATCGCGTGCACAACGAGTTGGCGTGGGACTACTCGGCGCCCGTTCTCCTGGACGCCTACGCCGCGGCCCTCGGTCTGCATCGTCCTGCGGCGCCGTCGAGCACCCTCGGCGCGTGAGGTTCCTCTGGTTGGCGGGCGACGTCATCTCGTCGCCCAGCACGGGGCTCGAGGTCTACTCGATGGGCCTGTTGCGGGCGTTGGCCGCACAGCCCGGCGTCGAGGTTCTGGCCATGGGGTTGGCCGAACCTGAGAGCAAGAGCACGCCGCCAAGCTTTCCGTGGCACGCCGTCCGGGCGCCTCACCGGAAGTCGTTCCCCAGCCTGATGCACCCGTTGCCGCACATGGCATATGTCGTCTCACCCGCGGCGTACCGCGACGAGCTGCGCCGGTTGCTGACGGCGGAGGAGTGGGACGCCGTCTTCGTGGACCACTTGCGCATGGGGTGGGCAATCCGCCTCGTCCGGCGCCTCCGGCCCCAGGCGGCGATCGTCTACGCCTCCCAGAACCATGAGACATCGGTGCGCCGCAGCGTGGCCCGTGCCGAGCACAACTGGGCCAAGCGTGTGGTGCGCGAACTCGAAGCGCGCAAGGTGGCCTGGTTGGAGCGCCGGTTGGTGGATGCGGCCACGACCGTGACCGCCATCACCGAGAGCGACGCAGCCCTGTACCGGCCGCAGGCCCGGCGGGTGGTCGAGGTGTCGCCCGGCTACTCGGGGGACAGCTTGGCCACGCGCGCCATCTCGACGTCCACGCCCCGCCGTGTCGCCTTGCTGGGGAACCTGCTCTGGACCGTGAAGCAGGACAACCTTCGGCTCTTTCTCGACGCGGCCGACGGTGCGTTGACCGATGCGGGAATCCAGGCGGCTGTCATCGGCCCCGTTCCTCCCGCGTTCAGAACCGAACTGGAGCGTCGCTACCGGTCCATCGTCGTCACCGGCCGGGTCGACTCGGTGGCGGCTGAGTTGGCGCAGGCCCGCTTGGGGGTCATCTCCCAGCCGCAGGGCGGTGGCTTCAAGCTGCGAGCCCTCGACTACGTCTTCAACCGTGTGCCCATCGTGACACTGGCAGGCAGTGCCGACGGGCTCCCGCTCGTACCGGGAACCAGCATGCTGGAGTGCCCGTCCGAGGCGACTGTCGCCGAAGCCATTGTCGCCACCATTGACGACTTCGACACGCTGAACCGCCTCCAGGAAGCTGCCTTCACCGCCTGCCACGACGCCTACAACTGGGACGCCCGCGGCGCCGCCCTGGTCGGCGCCGTTACCGGATCAGACGCCGTCCGTCCGTAACCGGTTCGTCCGGTTGGCTGCTCGGTGCGCGAGCAAGGGCGAGTGCCCCGGCGAGCATGAAGAAGGGGATGGTCGGGAGGATGGAACCGATGACCGTCTCGGTGAGGCCGGTCACCACAACGAAGACCACGATGGCGTCGCGGACCCCGTCGGTGTGTTGTCGAGCGGCCCGCACGTATGCCAGCAGCACGCCCACGAAGATCAGCAAGCCCACGACACCGCAGTCCAGAAGGACGTGGAGGTACAGGTTGTGCGGATGAGTGGCCGTGAAGTTCGTGAACTGCGTCGCCTGGACCAGAGGGATGCGAGAGGCGGAGAACCCATAGCCGGTGAAGAGGTGCTGGCGCGCCAGGCGCCAGGCGATCGACCAGATCTGGGTTCGGCCCGTGAGCGTGGTGATCTCGGCTGAACTCCCTGATCGCGTGAACCGCGAAGCAGTTTGGGAGGTGAGGTCGGGGAGGTACAGGAGCACAGCGATGGCCGCCCCGGTCCCCGCGGCGGCCAGCGGCACCCGCAGTCGCTTGCTGTTCATGCCGAGGAACACGAGGGCTGCCATGAGACCGAGCATCGATGATCGGCTCTGGGACCACGCCAGAGCGAAGAGCCCGTTCATGATGCACAGCTTGCCCAGCCGGCGGTCGACGCCTTCGAGGCGCAACAGGGCGACGCCGGCGATGGTGCACAGCGCGGCAATCTGACCGAGCGAGTTGGGGTGCACGGTGTAGCCCATCAGCGGTTCGATGCCCTTGTACAACAACTGCCGCGCCGCGAAGGCGCGATTCGTCCGCCCAGAGAGCTGCCACAGCATCGCTCCCGTGATGAAGATGAGCAGCGTCCCGCCCGTCACCCGGAAGAACTGGTCGCGGCCGACCGTGGCCACGACGACCGCGGCGGCGAAGATCACGCTCAGGTGGACAAGTGCCGTCGCCACCGACTGGCTGAACAGCAGTGAGGCGGGCGCCGATACCAGTGCCCACGCGCAGTACAACCGCAGCCACTTCAGTGGTATGGCCGGTGGCTCCGACCTGATCGCCGTCATGGCAACCACGACCATCGGCAGTGCGAGGAGAGCGATCTTGGCCAGGACTTCGGCGTCCAAGCCACCGGCGTCGACGCTGCGGGTGCGGAAGGTGGCGTCGGACGCGAACAGGGCCACGGCGAAGGACAGGCAGAGGGCGTTGGGGATGAAGCGCCGGATGTGGAGGACGGCGTCACCGAACGACACCATCGCCCAGCCCGCCAGGCCTACCCCGAGGACGAGGGCCAGGATGCGCAGGCCGCCGTACACCACCAGTGAACCGGCCCCGATGACGAGCAGCGCAGGTGCACCGACGCGCATGACGCTCACGTGCCCTCGGGTCGGGGTGGGGGTCATTGGGCGTTCTCCGGTGCGGCGACGACGGCTCGGAGATGCCGCCACATCAGCACCACGGCGACGAGCTCCCCGGCAGCCATGGCATAAGCCGCTCCCGATGCCCCGTGGAGGATGGCGCCCGCCAGGCCTCCGGCCGTCACCAGGGGCGACGAGATCAGCAGGGTGCGAAAGCTGCGGCGAGGAACCTCGCATGCCCGGAGGCCGACCTGGGCGGAGATGCGTAGGCCGAGGAGAAGTCGCCCCAGGAGGATGGGAACGAGAATGGGCTGGGTGAAGCGCCAGGTGTCGCCCAGGATGGCGCGCCCCGCGGTGTC
>DASRGI010000135.1:0-4439 GCA_035651095.1 Acidimicrobiales bacterium
GAACGATTGGACGAAACCGTTCAGGTGTGCCGGGCGCTCTTCCAGTCCACGGCGACCAGCCCGGCATCGTTCGACGGCCGCTATCACCGGCTGGTCGACGCCGTGAACGTGCCCCCGTCGCCCCAGCCGGGCGGGCCCCCCATCATGGTGGGCGGGAACAGCGAGCGGTGGGCGCTTCCCCTCGTCGCCCGCCGCGCCGACATGTGCAACTTCATCGGCGATGTTCCGACGTTGCGACGAAAACTTGCAACCCTTGACGACCTCTGTCGAGACGTTGGACGCGACCCGGCAACCGTCACACGCACCAACCTCACCACGCTGATCCTGGCGGACACGGTCGCCGAGGCCGATCAGCTGCGGCAGACGTTCGCCGCCCCGGAGGTCATCGTGGGCACCGAGGACGACGTGGTGGCCGCCGTGCAAGAGCGGGCCGCCCTCGGGATCGGCTCCATCATCTGCAACCTCCCGTCCGCCGATCCGCTCGGGGTGGCCCAGGTCGGGACCCTCCTCACCAAGGCGCTGTCATGAACCTCACCCTCGGCCTCAACACCATGAGCCCCACCGTGAACTTCGGCCCGTGGGGCAGCGGGCCGGCACCCACCATGAAGATGGTCAAGCGGGCGGAGGCGCTCGGGTACGACACGGTGTGGACCTCGGAGGCGTCGGGCACGGACGCCGTCAGCCCCATCGCCTACATCGCCGGGCAGACGTCCACCATCAAGGTGGGAACCAACATCATGCAGATGGCCGGCCGCTCGCCGGCGACGACGGCCATGACCGCGGTCACTCTGGACTCGTTGTCGAACGGGCGCTTCGTGCTCGGCCTGGGTGTGTCCGGTCCGGCGGTGGTGGAGGGCTGGCACAGTCAGCCCTACGGCAAGCCCATCAGCCGATCGCGCGAGTACATCACCATCGTGCGGGAGATCGTCGCCCGCAAGCGCCCGCTCGAGTTCCACGGCGAGTACTTCGACATCCCCTACCAGGGCGAGGGCGCCACTGGCCTGGCTCGGCCCATCAAGCTCATGGTCCGCCCTCGCCGGCCCCGGATCCCGCTCTACCTCGCCGCCATCGGGCCCAACAACGTGCGACTCGCCCTGGAGATGTGCGACGGCATCCTCCCGCCCGTCTACAGCCCCTACAAGGAGAAGGTCTTCTTCGCCGAGCAGGCCGACCAGACCACCATCGACGCCCAGCGACAGGACCAGGGTCTCGGCCCCATCCAGCTGGCGCCGTTCGTGCCCGTGATCGTGGGTGACGACGTGGACAAGTGCATCGACAAGATGCGGCCCACCATCGCCTTCTGGCTGGGCGCCATGGGTCCCAAGACGATGAACTTCTACAACCGGATGGCGTGCCGCTTCGGGTACGAGAAGGAGGCCACCGAGATCCAGGAGCTGTACTGGGAGGGCAAGCGCAGCGACGCGGCGGCCCTGGTGCCGGTGGAGTTGGCTGATGAGATCAGCCTGTGCGGTCCGCGGGAGCGCATACGCGACCGGCTCGACGCCTGGCGGGAGTCGTTGGTCACGCAGTTGATCGTCACCGCGTCCGACGAACCCGCGCTCACCACGCTGGCGGAGCTCATCCTCTGATCGATGTGTGGGTGGCCGGCGTTCCCGCCTGGTCCGAGGCCGAGCGCCTGGCCGGCCTGCTGCTCGCGAGCGACGAGCGGGGGCGAGCGCAGCGCTTCCGTTCCCGGCCCGACGCCGCCCGCTTCGTGACCGGGAGGGCGCTGGCCCAGCTGGCGGTGGCGCCGGTGCTGGGTTCGGCGCCCGGGTCGGTGGTGTTCGACCGGACGTGCCGCCGGTGCGGATCGCCGACCCACGGTCCACCCCGGGTCCCGGGGAGCGCTGTGGTGTTCAGCGTGTCCCGCTCCCACGGCATCGTCATCTGCGCGGTGGGCGCGCCGGGGGCCGACGTCGAGTGGATGGGCACCGATGTCGACGTGGACGACGTGGCGCGGGTAGCCCTGAGTCCGGGCGAGCGGGCGCAACTGGACGGGGTGGCGCGCCCGGCCGAGCGCCGGGTGGCCCTCCTTACCGCCTGGGTCCGGAAGGAGGCGTACCTGAAAGCCACCGGTGTGGGGCTGGCGGCCGACCTCACCCGGTGCGAGGTCACCTTCCTCGCCGGTGTGGCGCCGTCGGTGGTCGGCGAAACCGGCTGGTGGCTGGCCGACGTTCCCATCGCCGACCACGTCGCCGCCGTGGCCGCGCCGGCGCCCGGTGGCCGCGTCCTCCTGCGGGACGCCGGCGACCTCGACCCCGCCTTGGCGTGGTGAGTACCGTCGGGGCGATGGGGCCAGGCTGCTATGTGTGCGGCACCGACAACGAGCACGGACTCAGGTTGTCGTTCGCCTTCGAGCCTGGGGGGACGCTGGTGCAGGCCACGTACTCGCCGCGGGCTGAGCACTGCGGGGCGGCCGGGTTCGTCCATGGGGGCGTGTTGGCCGCGTGCATCGACGAGGCCATGGCCGCCGTCGGGTACATGGGGGAGGAGGCCCGCTTCGTCACGGCCAAGCTCGAGGTGAAGTACCTGCGGCCGGTGGCGCTGGCCGAGGGGCCCGTGCGCTTCGAGGCGTGGGCCGAGCACCAGACGCCGTTCGGCTACCAGGCCAAGGCCCGGGCCTGCGTGCGGCTCGGAGCGGTGGCGGTGACGGCCAAGGGCCTGTTCGCCCGGGCCCCCGCCGACCTGGCGCGCTGACCACCCTCCCTGCCCTCCCGGTTTGTGGGGCGGGAAGACCGCGTGCGGTGTGGGTTTTCAGCCCACGAACATGTGGGCCCGGCGGGTCACAACCCCGGAGCGCGGCCAGCGTGTGCCAGGCACGAGTGGCCAGTTGGAGGTTGAAGCCGACGTCGGCGTCGTTGAGGTCGAGACCGGAGATCTCGGCGATGCGCTGGAGCCGGTACTTGAGCGTGCTGCGGTGAAGCGCTCGACGGTGGCGATGTCCTCGGCCTCGGCCAGCAGGCGATACACGCCGAGGGTGTCGAATTCGGTGACGCCGTCGGCCTGGCCGCTCGCCCGGCCCCCGAGGACGATCTCATGGTGGTCGTCCGCCGCTGACGCCCTGGTTGACCTGCGCTCCCGGGGACGCGATATTAGGCAACCCTAATAAGAGTT
Organism: Acidimicrobiales bacterium; assembly: GCA_035651095.1. GTDB lineage: Bacteria > Actinomycetota > Acidimicrobiia > Acidimicrobiales > JAUTXP01 > DASRGI01. The sequence continues at coordinate 3,115 of DASRGI010000135.1, forward strand.
GTCTGGTGGCGTGAAGACTTGGGAGCGGGAGGGCGCATGCGGAAGGCAGCCGGTATCACTGCGGTCGTCGTGCTCGGGGTGGCCACGGCCGCGTGCGGCGGGACGAGCGCGGGGAGTGCGGGGAGCGGAGCCGGAAGGGCGCCAGCCAGGGCCCGCACCGTCGACGTGGCCTTGACCGCGACGGGGTGCGAGCCTCGGTCGCTGGCCGCCACGGCCGGGCCGACGACCTTCCACGTCACCAACGACGACGCTGCCGGTGTCACGGAGTTCGAGGTGCTCGACGGCCGCCGCATCCTCGGCGAGGCCGAGCACGTCGAGCCCGGCACCGACCGGAGCCTTTCCCTCACGCTGCAGCCAGGGACGTACGAGACGAGATGCCGGGGCGGCGAACAGCCGTCGGGCACGTTGCAGGTCGCGGTCGCGGGCACGGGCCAGACAGCCGACCCCGCCGCCCGCAGCCGCGCCACCGAGGCGTACCTCTTGTTCGTCCGCGGTCAGGTGGCCGCGCTGGTGACCGCCACCGCTCCCTTCGCCGAGGCCGTGCGGTCCGGCGACGTGCCCCGGGCAAAGAGCCTCTTCGCCGCGGCCCGGGCGACCTACGAGCGCATCGAGACCGTGGCCGAGAGCTTCGGCGATCTCGACCCTGCCATCGACGCCCGCGAGGGCGACGTGGCCGCGGCCGAGTGGGGTGGCTTCCATCGAATCGAGAAGGCGTTGTGGGTGGACGGCACCACCGCGGGCATGGCGCCCGTGGCCGACAAGCTGGCGGCCGACATCGCCACGCTGCGGGACCGTGCCGGGACGTTGGACCTGGAGCCGTCCCAGGTGGCCAATGGGGCCGTGGGGCTCCTGGACGAGGTGTCGGCCAGCAAGATCACCGGCGAGGAGGATCGTTACTCGCACACCGACTAGTCCGACTTCGCGGCAAACGTCGAGGGCGCCAAACAGGCGTTCGCGGCCGTGCGCCCACTGCTTGCCGCCCAAGACGCCGGCCTGGCGGCGACCATCGACACTCGCATCGCCGGTGTGGAACAGGCCCTGGCCAGGCACGCCGACCCCACCGGGGCCAACGGTGGCTACGCGTCGTACACCACGCTGGCGCCGGCCGACACCCGGGCCTTGGCCGCGGTGGTGGACGCCCTGGCTGAGCCGCTCTCCCGGGTGGCGGCCCTCGTCCTGCGATGACAGGGCGGGGCCGCCTCACCCGTCGCCAGCTGCTGGGCCTGGCCGGGACTGCTGTCGGTGGGGTGGCGCTGGGGACAGGCCGGCCGGCCGGCCGGCTCGCGGTTGCTCGCGCCGGGAGACTCGCCGAATGACTCGCCGTC
>DASRGI010000136.1:0-9305 GCA_035651095.1 Acidimicrobiales bacterium
CACGCCGACATGCCCCTCACCCCCGCCCAGGTGTGGCGCACCATGCAAGGCAGCCCGTTCCGGACGGACCTTGCCATTCAATGAGCGGCCCACGGTGAGCGGCATCGACCTCCGGGAGCGAGAGCTCGAACTGCGGGCCAGCCGGCAGCGGTTCGTCGCGGCCACGGTTGTGCGCGCCGAGCGTCCGACGTCGGCCAAGCCAGGCGATGCCGCCCTGGTCCTGGCCGACGGGACGCTCGTCGGTTTCGTGGGCGGCGACTGCGCTCAAGCCACGGTGCAGGTCCAGGCCCTCGCCGCCATGGAGTCGGGCGAGCCCGTCCTGCTGCGTATCACCCCGGACGCGGAGAACGCGCCCGAAGAGACGGGGTCGATCACCGTGCACAACCCGTGCCTGTCGGGCGGGACGTTGGAGATCTTCCTGGAGCCGGCCATACCGGCGCCGCTGGTGGTCATCCACGGCGACGCGCCCATCGCCCGGGCCGTGGCCGGTCTGGCCGAACGCGTGGGGTACGACCTGGAGGCGTGGGCCGGGCCCGAGCTCCCGGCCGACACCACTGCGGTGGTGGTGGCCGCCCACGGGCGCGGTGAGGCCGAGGTGCTGCTGGCCGCGGTGCGGGCCGGGGTGCCGTACATCGGGCTGGTGGCTTCGGCCCGCCGGGCCATGGGGGTGCTCGACGTCCTGAGCCTGAGCGAGCGGGAACGGGCGAGCATCCACACGCCGGCCGGTCTCGACATCGGCGCCCGCACGCCCGAGGAGGTGGCGCTGTCGATCCTGGCCGAGATCGTGGCCACCCGGCCCCGGGTGACCGTGCGCCGCGACACCACCCCACCTCCTACCACTGCCGTCGACCCGGTGTGCGGTATGTCGGTGGCGACGCTCGACGCCACCTTGCACGCCGACCGCGACGGCGTCCGCTACTGGTTCTGCGGAAGCGGGTGCCTTCAGGCGTTCATGGACCAGTGACCGGTCTGCTGCGCGATGTCGAGGCGCTCGAGCAGCGGCTCGACGAGGTCGACTACGTCGCCGATCGGGGCTTGGCCACGGCGCTGTTCCTGGCCGTGGAGCTGCCCCAACCCATCCTGCTGGAGGGCGAGGCGGGCGTGGGCAAGACGGAGGCGGCCAAGGCCCTGGCCCGGGTGCTGGACACGCCGCTCATCCGCCTCCAGTGCTACGAGGGGATCGACGCCACCGAGGCCCTGTACGAGTGGAACTACCCGCGACAGCTGCTGGCCATCCGCCTGGCCGAGGCCCAGGGCGCCGACGTGAGCGAGACCGACCTGTTCGGGCCCGACTATTTGGTGGCCCGCCCCCTCCTCCAGGCCATCGACCACCCCGGCCCCCGGCCCGCCGTGCTGCTGGTGGACGAGATCGATCGGGCCGACGACGAGTTCGAGGCGTTCCTGTTCGAACTGCTCGCCGAAGCGGCCGTCACCATTCCCGAGCTGGGCACCCGCCGGGCCGTCGTGCCACCCGTGGTGGTGCTCACGTCCAACCGCACCCGCGACCTGCACGACGCCCTCAAGCGCCGTTGCCTCTACCACTGGATCGACTACCCCAGCCTGGAGCGGGCCCAGCGCATCGTGCGCCGGCGGGTGCCGGCCGCGTCGGCTTCGCTGGCTGAGCAGGCGGCCGAGGCGGTGGCCCGCATCCGCACCCTCGACGTGCAGAAGCAGCCGGGGGTGGCGGAGACCATCGACTGGGTGTCGGCCCTCGCCGTGCTCGGTGCCGGCCGCATCGACCCGGCCGCGGCCGAGGCCACCCTGGGCTCGCTGCTCAAGTACCGCGAGGACCTGGAACTGGTGCGTTCGCGGGGGCTGGACTGGTTGGCCGGCACGGCGTGATCCCGCGTCTCCCCGGCGCTCTTGGCCGGAGTACCCAGGCCGGAGTACCCAGGCCGGAGTACTCAGGCGGGAGTGCCGATGGTGAGGGGCCCGGCCGCCTGGGCGTCGTGGAGGGTGAGCGACGCCAGTTCCCACCACATGACCGCGTGCAGCGGCGCGCTCACCGTGTTGCCCGAACTGGGGTCCGTCCAGGTGCAGTTCCCGCTGAGCACCAGGATCGTGCCCACCCGGTTCGTGATCACCGCGCAGTTCATGGTGGGCAGGATGCCGGTGTTGCAGCCCCCGGCCACGTTGCCCATCTCCACGGCCAGCGAGGCCTGGCCATTCCCCGGCAGCATGCAGTTCAGGTTGGCGACGCCGGTGCCGCTCGGCGAGTCGATCACCACGGGGCCGTTCACCTGCATGAACACGGGCGTGGGGACCTGGGTTGGCCCCAGCGTCGCCGTGTACTGGATGACGGCCTGGACGGGGCCGGCTACCAGGGTCGCGGTCAACGCCTGCGACGGTGCCGCCGTCCCCACGAGCCCGACCACGGCGGCCACACCGGCGCCCAGCAACATACGGCTCTTGCCCATGATCCCTCCCAGGTTCTTTTCCCTCTCCTACGAACCCGGGGCCGGATCGTGTCAGGTCAGCCGCCGGAGATGGCGGCGACCACGCCGTCGAGGGCGGCCAGCGAGTGCCCGCTGACCACGGCGTCGCAGTGGGGCAGCGACGCGGCCATGCCGCCGGCGAGCGGCTGGTACCGGGGGTCGGCACTGCGGGGGTTGACCCACACGATGCGGTGGGCCAGCCGGTGCAGGCGGGCCATCTGCTCACCCAGCAGGGCGGGGTCGTCGCGCTCCCAGCCGTCGGACACGATCACCACCACCGCGCCCCGGGCCATGCCCCGGCGGCCGTAGTCGTCGATGAAGGTCTTGATGGCTTCGCCGATGCGCGTGCCGCCCCGCCAGTCCGGCGCGGCCACCGACGCCTGGGCCAGGGCCAGGTCCGGGTGCGTCGTCGCCAGCGCCCGGGTGAGCCGGGTGAGCTGGGTGGCGAAGGTGAAGACCTCGGCCTGGGCCGCACCGGCATTGGCATAGAGGAACTGGAGGTAGGCCCGGGCGTAGGGCTCCATCGAGCCGGAGATGTCGCACAGCACGACCAGCCGGCGGCGCTTGGGTTGGTTGCGCCTGCGGATCTGGACGACGGGATCACCACCGCTGCGATGGCTCCGGCGCAGGGTGGCGCGCACGTCGAGCCGGTCGCCGTGGCGGTGGCGCCGGTGGCGGCGACCGGATCGCTCGGGCGGGGCCAGGCGCAGCTGGCGCATGAGGTGCTGCAGCTCGGCCAGCTCGGCCGGGGCGAGCTCGCTGAAGTCGACGGTGGCCAGGCGCTCCTGTCGGCTGGCCGCCGGGATGGCCAGCTCCTTCACCGCGCCGGGGGGTTCCGGCTCGCCTCCCGACGGCGGGCCGGCCACGGCCACGGGGCGGGTGGACGGGGGCGGTGGGGCGTTGGGGTCGCCGCGGTGGTCGGCGACGTCGACCAGGCCCCGGAACACCTGTGCGAACACGCGGTCGAAGGTGCCGAGATGCTCGTGGTCGGTGACCAGCGTGACCCGCGCCGCCCAGTAGAGGTCGTCGATGGTGAGGGGGCGCAGGGCGGCGACGGCCTGGGCGAACCGGCCCGAACGCTCGGGCGTGGTCGGCATGCCGGCGGCGTGCAGCAGCTCACCGAACGAGACGGCCACGGCGGCCAGGTCGGTCACCCCGCCATGGTAGGGACCGCGGCGTTCAGCAGCCGGGCGATCTCGTCAGCCGTGACCGGCTCGGACCACAGGTACCCCTGGGCGTAGTCGCATCCCATGGACCGCAGCACGTCGAGCTGCCGGGGCTTCTCCACCCCTTCCGCCAGGGCGGCCAGGCCCAGGGCGTGGGCCAGGTCGATGGTCGAACGCACGATGGCGGTGTCCTGCGTGTTGCGGGCCAGGCCGGACACGAAGAACTGGTCGAGCTTCAGCGTGTCCACCGGGAACCGGCGGAGGTAGATCAGCGACGAGTAGCCGGTGCCGAAGTCGTCCACGGCCAACCGCACGCCCAGGTCGTGCAGGCGCACGAGGGCGACGCCGGCGCTGTCCTCCATGAGGACGCTCTCGGTGATCTCCAGCTCCAGCCGGCCCGGGTCGAGCCCGGTCTCGGCCAGGGTCCCGGCCACCAGTTCGACCAGGTCGGGCTGGGCCAATTGGCGGCCGGACAGGTTGACCGCCATCGTCAGGTGGGCCGCGGCCTCGCCCAGCTCGCACGCCCACGCGGCCACCTGCGCGCATGCGGTCCGCAGGACCCATCGGCCCAGCGGGACGATGAGCCCGGTGTCCTCGGCCAGAGGGATGAAATCGACGGGCGATACCAGGCCCCGCTTCGGGTGGTCCCACCGGACGAGCGCTTCCACCCCGCTGATCGTGCCGGTGGCCAGATCGACCACAGGCTGGTACCGCAGCACGAGGTCGTCCTGCTCGATGGCCTGGCGCAGCTCGGCCTCCATCTCCAGCCGGGCCATGGCCCTCCGGCGCATGGCGTCGTCGAACAGCTCGGCCCGTCCCCGTCCCAACTCCTTGGCGCGGTACATGGCGGCGTCGGCGTCGGCGATGAGCGCGGCCACCGCATGCCCCGGGTTGTCGGTGAGGGCGATGCCCACGCTCACGCTCACACGCAGCTCGTGCCCGTGGATCATCACCGGCTCGTGGAACGCCCGCACCAGCTCCTGGGCGATCTCGGTGGCCCGCCGCTCGGACACGTCGCCGACGACGATGGCGAAGGAGTCGCCACCGAAGCGGGCCACGGTGTCGCGGGGTGTCACGACCTGCTGGAGGCGCTGGCCCACGTGCCGCAGCACCTCGTCGCCCGCGGCATGGCCGAGGCTGTCGTTGACCACCTTGATGTGGTCGACGTCGACGAAGAACACGGCGGCGGACCGGCCAGGAGTGACGCGCTGCACGGCCTGGGTCACCCGGTCCTCCAGCAGCAGGCGGTTGGGGAGCTTGGTCAGGTGGTCGGTGACGGCTTGACGGGCCAGCTCCGCTTCCATCTCCTTGCGCTCCGAGATGTCCCGCACGAAGGCGCTGAAGGTGAGCGACCCCGCCGACATCACGGTGGTGAAGCTGATCTCCGCCGGGACCTCGCTCCCGTCGGCCCGGAGCGCCGTGATCTCCCTGGGTCCGTGGGCCGACGCGCTGGCCGGCGGTGAGACGATGAGCCGGGCGATGGCGGCGTGGTGGGCGGGCCGGTCGCCGGGCGGGATGATGAGCTCGGCCATGGGCCGGCCCACGGCGTGCTCCTTGGAGTAGCCGAAGAGGCGCTCGGCCGCCGCGTTCCAATCGGTCACCAGGCCGTCGCTTCCCATGGCGACGAACGCGTCGTTGGACGAATCGAGGATGATCTGGCGAACGGCGCGCCGCTCGTGCTCCTCGGTGACATCGAGGGCGATGCCCACCAGGCGCACCGGCCGTCCCAGGGCATCGGCGAGCACCCGGGCCCGGCTCCGGTAGTGGCGCGTCTCACCGGACGGCAGCACCAGCCGGTACTCGCGGATGAGCATCTGGCCGGGCTTCATGGCGCCGAGCCCGTCGAGGCTGAGCTTGTGGCGATCCTCGGGATGGACCAGGGTGAGGAAGTCGTCGTAGGCCGACGAGACCGATCCCGGCTCCAGGCCGAGCAGCGCCTCGAAGTTGTCCGAACGGGTGGACGCGCCCGTGAGGAGGTCGACCTCGAAGGTGGTGATGGCGATGGCGTCGAGGGCCAAGGCCATGCTCGCTCTGCTTGCCTCGATGGCCTTGGTGGCTCGCACGCGCGGCGACACGTCCCGCACCGTCACCACGGCACCCTGCCGCTCGTCGCCCTCCAGGTGGGGCACCACCGTGCAGGAGATGAAGACGGGCATCCCGTCCTTGCGCCAGAACACGTCTTCGGTGGCGGTGCGGCGCCGGCCGGTGGCGATGGCCTGGTGGATGACGCACTCTTCGAGCGGGATGGGCCTCCCGTCCGGGTGGCTGTGGTGAATGAGGGCGTGGATGCGCTGGCCAACGAGCTCTTCCGGCGCGTAGCCCAACAGCTCCGATGCCGCCCGGTTGGCGAACACGCAGATCCCGTCGGCGTCCACGCCGTACAGCGCGTCCGGCGACGAATCGAGCACCTGGTGGCGGCGGGCCATGGCCACCAGCTCACCGGGGTGAGCCAGCCCCAGGCGGTTGGTGATGGCGCGCACTCGGGCCGACAGGGCGCTCGGGCTGATGCCGTGCCGCTCGGCCGCTTCGGCGAGCGTGTCCGTCTGGCCGATGAGGGCGATGATGTACTGCTGGCGGGCGCTCAACGTGGCCACGCTGGCAGCCATGAGGACGTTCGGCATGGTCGTGTCGAGCGCCCGGGATGCCGGGCGCGGAGCGGACGTGGTTGATTCGGCCCGGACGTCGAACGGGTCGGGGATGGCATCCCCCGTTGCCCCTTCGGCCTCCAGGGCGGCCACCAGCTTGAGGGCGGTGAACTGGATGCGGCGCCGAACCTCCGGCTCGGGACCGGCCTGCAGGCAGCTGCGAATGCACCGGGCCAAGTCCCGCGGATCGACGGGCTTGGCCACGTAGCCGAGCGCGCCCTCGACCGCGGCCTGGAGACGATCGCGGTCCGAGGGGGTCGCGGTGGTGACGATGATCCGCACATCGTGCAGGTGGGGGTCCTTGGACGCCCGGATGGCCTTGAGCACGTCGAGCCCGCCCTGGTCGGGCAGGGCAGCGTCGACCACCACCAGATCGGGGGCCCACCCAGCCGCGTGTTGCAGGCCGGCGCGTGCGTCTCGTGCGACACCCGCGTCGTATCCCTGGCGGATGAGCTCATGACGCACTCGGGCGCCGAAGTCCGCGTCCGCGTCGATCACGAGGACTCGGTTCGTCTTCACCAGATGTCCTTCCAGTGGCTGCATTGCCCCTTGAGCGCCCGTACGCTTTGGCCTCGTGGTACAGACAGGTCTGTCTCATAGACAGTATCGGCACTGTTCGCCTTTACTTTCGCAATGCCGGACTACCAATTTCCGGAGTCCCGGATCCGAATCCTCGGTCAATGGGAGGGCACACCGGCCCCGTCGGCCCGGGAGCGAGTGCTGGCCCAGGCCTTCGTGCTGTTCTACGTCCAGGGCATACGAGCGGTGGGCATCGACCTTCTCATCGCCCGTTCAGGCGTGGCCAAGGCCTCGTTCTACCGAAACTTCCCGTCCAAGGTCGAGCTGATCGTGGCCTATGTCGACCGGCGCCACCAGGCATGGCTGGCCTGGCTCACCGAAGATGTCGAGGCCCGAGCGGAACCGCCCAGGGAGCGGTTGCTGGCCATTTTCGATTCCTTGGCAGTGTTGTTCAGCGACCCTGATTTCCGTGGTTGCCCCGTCATCAACGCCGTGGCCGAAGTCGGTGCTGACGCCCCTTCGGTGATCCACGAGGCGCTCATGTGCAAAGCCAGCGCGCGCCGCTACGTAGCCGGCCTCGCCGAAGCGGCGGGCCTCCCGCACCCCGATGATGTCGCCGGTCAATGGGAGCTGCTCATCGACGGCGCCTTCGTGGCCGCCCAGCGGACGAGAGCTGCCGCCCCCGCCCAGGCCGCCCGGCGCACAGCCGAGCTGGTGCTGCAGGCCATGGGCGACGGGCGCAGGCGGCGAGCGAGCCGGCCTACCCGCCGCTGACGTCCTCGGGTTTGTTGCGGCGCTTCCGCAGCAGGGCTGCGGCCGCCAGCAGGGAGCCACCAAGCGGCGACGTCAGAGAGCTCCGGAAGGTTCTGACACGCCGCCGTCGAACTCATGTAGCACCAATGCGGGAGGCGCAAGGCGGGCCCGCGGACTGGCTGAGGAGGGAACCGCGCAGCGTCGCGACGGTTTCGAAAGGCAGGTACCCATGTTCCGTGCGCGGCATTTGCGCGTGCTGTTCCCGCTGGTGGCGGCCCTCCTGGTCGTCCCGCTGCTCTCGTTCGTGTCGGCCGCAGCGCCGAGCGCGGTGACGCTGGGCGTGCCCACTCCCGGCAATCCGGCCACGTACAACTGGACGGGCGGCGTGCTCCAATCACCCGATTCGGCCAGTTCGGTGGCCACGCCCACCACGCCGAAGTCGTGCGACGCGTCGGGCGGCCTGTGCGAGGACACCCTTGTCACCGTTCCCGCGGGCGTGACCCCGTCCACGCTGTACGTCCGCATCTCCTGGACCCATCCGGTGTGGAAGGCCTACTTGTACGTCACCGCGCCGGACGGCACGCTCTACCCGGAGACGGCGTCGGCCTCCACGGCCACGCAGTGCGACGAGGAGCTGTTCAACAAGGGGTGCGGCAACGAGACGTCGCTTCCCGTGGACGAGGTCTCCATTCCCGACCCCGCCCCCGGCACGTGGAAGATCCGCGTGGCGGCCGTGAACATCCACGACGAGGCGTACGCCGGCATGGTCTCGCTGACCAACTCCAGCCGGCTCCAGTACGCCAAGGAGCAGTTGAAGGAACTGACCTCGCACCTCACCCGTTCGCAGCGCATCAACGTGGTGTTCGCCGGTTGGAAGCCGACCGACGCCGAGCTGAAGCAGCTGCAGGACAACCTGCCCGACGAGTACGTGCCCACCACCGCCCAGAAGCAGAGTCCGGACTACGACGACGTCCGGGATGGCCAAGGGTCGGGCCTGGTGCAGCACCAGCCCGCCCACTACACGGGCACGGACCCCACCAACTCGAACCTGCTGCCCAAGCAGGTGTTCGCCCAGTGGGTGCCCTACTTCGAGCCCCTGAAGTTCAACTTCGACTACCACTTCCTCGCCGCTGACGACACCTACACCAAGGACCTGTTCGCGGCGGCGGCGGCCGCCACCACCCAGGACCACGACCCCGGTCCCACGGCCATCTACGCCACGTCGGCGCAGCTGCCCAAGAACTACAAGACCGCGTACCTCACCGACTACAACAACAAGTTCGGTGCCTTCCGCGGGCCCGACCACGTGGTCACGGACACGAGCAAGTGGGACCTGGTCGACGCCTTCACCGTCGAGGACTGGATCCAGAACAGCCGGATGGACACGAAGTACTCGAGCTCCTTCACCGACCTGGTCACCAAGAAGACCACGAGCGGGGCGTTCATCAACCCCGACCCCTACGCCGTGCGGGACCCGCAGTGGGACGGCAACGGCACCCGGGCGGTGGACGTCGACCGCAACCCGCAGGGCACCGAGCAGGGCGTGACCTTCATGCTCATGGACACGTTCAGCCCCGCGTACGCCAAGGACTACTTCCGGCCCGACCACTACCACTACTGGGGCAGCTTCAACCACATCACGGATCCCGATACGGGCTCGTCCGACCAGATCGACGACGCCCGGGGTTGGGGCGGCCGCTACCGGTTCTACTTCCAGGACCTCGGCTCGGCGCCCAGCTTCTACGAGCGGGAGAACTGGCTGCGGGACGAGGTCGTGGGCCAGAACG
>DASRGI010000137.1:0-3481 GCA_035651095.1 Acidimicrobiales bacterium
GCCCGGGAAAGGTCCTCGGGCGCGGTCAAACGCAGCGAGCCGGCAACGAAACCGAACGGAGCAGCACTGGTGAACACGACCTGGAGCGCAACGAAGCCGTGGGGCGACAGCCCGCTCGGCGCGCGCGCCTATGGCCAGAACCCCGGTGCATTCGTGGGTGCCGGTGTCGGGATTCAGGTGTGCGCCACCAAGCATTCCCACACCATGCGGCCAATGGGCCCTGACGGAGGTAGATCTGGCTAGTACAGCCAAGACGCTCCAGAAAGGCCCAAAGGCCGTCGGGATATCCCGGCGGCCTTTCTGTTTGCCTCGAAACACCATGCGATTGAAGCGTCCGAAGCAGTGCCCGGTATCAAGAAGGGGGATTGGCGACATGCTCGCCCGATCAGAGGAGTCGATAACCAGACAGGACGAGAGCACCGAGGAGCTGAACTGGGATCTGGCGCGGTGCCGTGACGGCGCGGCCACCATGCTCAACCTGTTCTTCTCCGACCAGCTCGACGACATCGCACGGGCCAAGGCCATCTGCACCTTGTGCCCGCTGATGGAGCCGTGCTTCGAGGGCGCTCTCGCCCGACGTGAGCCCTGGGGTGTGTGGGGAGGCCGGCTGTTCTTCAACGGCAAGGTCCTCGCCTACAAGCGCAAGCGGGGTCGCCCGCCCAAGAACGCCCCTGCGGTGCAGCTCACGGCATAGCCGCGTACGAGGAGGGACTCGGGCCCTGCTGGGTAGCCTGGACTGTTCCGGGCGCTTAGCTCAGTTGGCTAGAGCACTGCCCTTACAAGGCAGGGGTCGGGGGTTCGAGTCCCTCAGCGCCCACGGTGACCGCGCATGCCACCCGTCCGCTGGTGGTGGCGCGAGCCGTGCGGGCGTTCGCCGACGGCTTTGCCAGCGTGCTGCTGGCGCGATACCTGAAGCACCTCGGCTTCAGCGGGCTGGAGACCGGTGTCGTCGTCACCGCCACGCTGCTGGGGTCCGCCGCCCTGACGCTGCTGGTCGGTCTGCGCCTGGGCCGGGCCGGCGCCCGGCGGGTGCTGCTGTGGTCGTGCGGGCTGATGGCCCTCACCGGGCTGGGCTTCGGCACCGTGACGCGCTTCCTGCCGCTGGTCGTCGTGGGGTTCATCGGCACGCTCAACCCCACGTCCGGCGACGTGAGCGTGTTCCTGCCGACCGAACAGTCGGCACTCGCCGACCTCACCGATGTCGGCGAGCGCCCCCACCGGTTCGCCGTCTACAACCTGGGCGCGGCCTTCGCCGGGGCTGCTGGCGCGCTGGCATCGGCGGTGCCGCAGAAGCTCGCCCAGGCGCAGGGGTGGAACGTTCCCCACGTCGAGCGCCTCTCGTTCCTCGTCTACATCGCCACGGCCCTCGTATCGGCGCTGATCTACCGGGGCATGCGCGACGCGCTGGCGCCCAACCCGATGGCGCGCGGTCTGCACCGCTCGCGCGCTGTCGTCATCAAGCTATCGATGCTGTTCGCCCTCGACTCGGCCGGGGGCGGGTTCGCAGTGACCTCGCTGCTGGTGCTGTATCTCGACGTGCGCTTCGGGTTGTCACCCGCGGCCATGGGGGCCACGCTGGCCGCGGCCGGCGTGCTGACCGCGCTGTCGCAGCTGGTGTCGGCCCGCCTCGCGGCGCGCATCGGGCTGGTGCGCACGATGGTGTTCACCCACCTGCCCGCCAACATGTTCCTGATCCTCGCCGGCATCGTGCCCAGCGCCCCGTTGGCGGTCGCCTTCCTGCTGGCGCGGGCGGCGCTGTCGCAGATGGACGTCCCGGCCCGGCAGGCCCTCGTCATGCGCCTCGTCGACCCCGACGAGCGCGCCGCCGCCGCCAGCGTGACCAACGTCCCCCGCAGCCTGGCTGCGGCGGCGACCCCCGCCCTGGCCGGCTTCCTGCTCGACAAGTCGTCGTTCGGATGGCCGCTGATCATCGGCGGCATCTGCAAGGCCACCTACGACCTGCTCCTGCTGGCCCAGCCACTCGACCGGGACTGACGGGAGAGCAGCCGCTAGGTTCGGGCTCGTCCATCGACGCGGAGGTACGTAGTGGCTGACTTTCCGGCGCTTGCCCACGTTGCCGTCACGGTGACCGACCTCGGTCGCAGCCGGCCCTGGTACGAGGGCCTCTTCGGCGCCCCTGCAGTGCTCGACGAGGACACGGGGCCGTTCCACCACGTGGTGTGGCTCCTCGGCGGCACCCTGTTCGGCATCCATCAGCACAGCAAGCCCTCGTCCTCGGACCCCATGGACGAGCTGCGGCCGGGCCTCGACCACGTCGCCTTCGGGTGCGCCAACCGGGCCGAGCTGGAGGCGTGGGAGAAGCGCCTCGACGGCCTCGGCATCAAGCACGGCGGCGTCGTCGACGCCCCCTACGGGTCGGGTCTGTCGTTCCGCGACCCCGACAACATCGCCCTCGAGTTCTTCGCCCCGCCCGGGTAGGGGATAAACCGGACGATCGCCACGCTCCGGGCGGGAGCCGTGTACCCTGCGTGGCGACGCCCGGGCGATGGTCGGCCAGGTTTTGGGGGGGCGGCGCAGCCGAAGGAGCGTCACCCAGGTGTCATCGACCGAGGCCAAGGTCGCGCACGTCTGGCGTCGACTCGGGTTCGGGCCCGGCCCCGACGACGTCGCCGCCGGCGTCGCCGCCGGCGGCGCGGCCGCGACCATCGAGAACCTCCTCTCGCGACCGGCTCCACCCGTAGCCAACTGGCAGTGGCCGGGCGGCACGGTCAACAACGCGGCCATGAACGACGCCACCCGCCTGGTGGAGCTGATGGCGACCAGCTACCCGCAGGTGCGGGAGCGCATCGCGTGGATCCTGCAGGGCATCCTCGTCATCGCCTGGGGCGAGGTCATCGGCCCGGCCGAGATGGAGACCCACCTCAACACCCTGCGGTCGTGGCCCGGGCGCACCTACAAGGACCTGCTCTCCGCCATCGTGCGTTCGTTCGGGATGCAGTGGTACCTGTCCGGCATCGGCTCGGCGCCGCCGCATCCCAACCAGAACCTGGCCCGCGAGCTGATGGAGCTGTTCTCGCTCGGAGTCACCGACCCCCGCACCGGGCTCACCAACTACACCCAGGCCGACGTGCAGGAGATCGCCCGGGCCCTCACCGGGTTCCAGGTCAACTGGTCGACCCGGGTGATGACGTGGCAGTCCGCTTCGTGGGACTCGGGCGCCAAGACGTTCCTCGGCAGCGCCCGGGGCGCGGCGGGCGTCACCCAGGTCATCGACGCCATCGCTGCGCACCCGAGCTTCCGCCACTTCATCCCGCGCCGGCTCTACGTCGAGCTGGTGGGCCTCGAACCCTCCGCCGCCGCCCTCGACCAGCTGGCGACGGTGTGGGGGAGCACCGGCAACATCGCCGCCGTGGTGGCGGCCATCGCCCGCCGCCCCGAGTTCGTGTCCGACGCCGCCATCCGGTCTCGCGTCAAGTCGCCGGTGGAGTTGGTGGTGTCGACGATGCGCGTGCTCGGCGTG
>DASRGI010000138.1:0-3567 GCA_035651095.1 Acidimicrobiales bacterium
GACGCCGAGCTGACCGCGTCTGTCTCACAGACTGACACCACGCTTCGGGACCTCACCGGCTACGCGCCCCCGTGCATGCGACCGCCCTATGGCGCCATCTCCCCTCGCGTCGTCGACACCCTCGCTCGTGCCGGCAAGACGGCGGTGCTCTGGTCGGTCGACCCCTTCGATTGGAAGGGTCCCGGCGTGGCCGCCATCACGTCCCGCGTGCTCAGCGCCGTGCGCCCGGGTGCCATCGTCCTCCTCCACCCCGGGAGCGGTGTGCGGGCCCAGACCGTCGCCGCCCTGCCCGGCATCATCGAGGGCCTCCAGGCACGGGGCTACCGGTTCGTGTCGCTCTGTGGAGCGCCACCCAAAGACGAGCGAACCGTGATCCAGGCCGACTCATTCGGCACCGGGCCGGGCTGGCCGGGGACGCAGCTCGTGTCCAACACCGCCATCGTCGGCGCCGCGGCAACGGCCACCGGGCACGGCGCGTGGGTGGCGGCATCCGACGGCGGGGTGTTCGCCTTCGGCGACGCCGTGTTCGCGGGGTCCTTGGGTGGGCGGCTGCTGAACCAGGCGGTCGTGGGCATGGCGGCTACGCCATCGGGGCGGGGGTACTGGTTGGTCGCGGCCGACGGCGGGGTGTTCGCCTTCGGCGACGCCGTATTCGCGGGATCGTTGGGTGGGCGGCTGCTGAACCAGGTGGTCGTGGGCATGGCGGCTACGCCATCGGGGCGGGGGTACTGGTTGGTCGCGGCCGACGGCGGGGTGTTCGCCTTCGGCGACGCCGTGTTCCACGGTTCAGGAGCCGGCAAAGTGACCGCTGGCGTGGTGAGCCTGGTGGTCGCACCCGACGGGCAGGGATACTGGCTGGTCTCCTCGGACGGGGCCGTGCTGGCGCGGGGCGGCGCGCCAGCCGTCGGGTCGTTGCGGGACCTGGCCCTGTCCCGGCCCGTGGTCGCCGGCGCGGCATCGCCCACCGGGCAGGGCCTGTGGCTCGTCGGCGGCGACGGCGGCATCTTCGCCCTGGGCGATGCGGCCTTCACGGGTGCGCGGCCGTGGACCACCCCGGGGACCGTGGCGGTGGCCGTCCTCCCCACCGCCGGCGGCTACTGGGTCGTCCGGGGGACACCCGTCGCCGCCGGCGGGCCCTGAGCCGCGGTTGCGACGCGCGAGCTTCGCCCGCGCAGCACGTCAAGCGTCGACCAACTCCTTGATCGCCGAACCGCCAGCGGTCGGCTCGGGGATGGCAAAGCCCTTGGTCCGCGGGGTGAGGTACGCATGCACGAGCCCGGCGAGCGACAACAGCAGCAGCAGTGCGGCTGCGCCGTACGCGATCCGGGCTGTCGTGGCACCCGTTTCACCAAAGCTGCCAAAGCCGTAGCTGGTCAGCAACGCGTTCCGGAGCATCGTTCCTTCGAACATCTTCGTACGGACGGTGGCCAGGTCGGCGGCCTGCGTCTCGAGGGCAGGAAGGGCCGGATCCTTGCTCGCCGTGGCGGCCGTGATCTTCGCCTTCAGGTTGCCCTGCTCGACACCCAGCTGCCGGTAGTTCATGCCGTCCACGTATGCGACCGACGTCAGGCCCAGTCGAGTAGCGAGCCAAGTGAGGTGCCCGCCGAGGTACTCGTTGGCGTAGCACTCGGCTTGCTTGCCGCTGGTGATCGCCTTGCCCGCGTTGGAGATGACGCACCCCGTCCGGGCTGCCGTGAACTCCTTCTCCTTGGGAGCGAGCTTGTCGGCAGTCGGGAAGGTGAGGTCCTCGCGGACGAGTTGGTCGTGCACGTAATCCTTGGCGAACGTCGCCCGATTGGACAGGACGAGCCCGAGGATCAAGAGCAGCGCGGCTATCCCGAGCCCGCCCGCGCTGAACATGACGTCCAGGGTTCTGCGTTTCATCGGCGTCTCCTTCGTAGTGACACCAGGCCGGTTCCTACGATCACCTGGGAACACGGCTATTGGCACGACGAAGCCAGCCCATTGACGACCAGCCTGGTCAGTGCCGAGGATGCGTCGCGACTGCCTCCTCCTGGACACGACAACCACGCCTCTGCGTCGTCGTTGCACCCTCCTGCCACCACTCGACCCCCAAACGCGTGGGAGCGGTAGAGGCGGAAGTGAGTTTCTCTCGGCTGCGATCACCGGTCCTGCGAGTCAGTCGGCGGGCGGGCTCCCATAGCCACCGCCGCCGGGCGTGAGCATTCGCAGCACGTCCCCGGCGCGCAGCTCCACCGTGCACTTGTCCGGCAGCAGTTCGGCCGCGGCCTCGTCCCCGCCGGGCAGCAGCCAGTTCACCCCGGCGGCGCCGGGCCGGCCGCCGGCGAGGCCCCACGGCCGCGAAACCCGGCGCTCGGTGATCAACGACAACGTGCACGCCTCCAGGACCTGCAAGTCCCGCTCGATACCCTCGCCACCCACCGCCGCGCCGGCGCCACCGGACCCCGACCGCAGCCGGTAGCGCAGCACTCGCACCGGGAACGACCGCTCCAAAGCCTCGATGGGCGTGTTCTTGGTGTTGGTCATGCCCGTGTGCACGCCACTCATCCCCGCCCGTCCGGGACGGGCGCCTTGGCCGCCGCCGATGGTCTCGTAGTACACCCACGGCACGGCGTACGGGCTCAGGCCCGACGACCCGATCATCACGTTGTTCATGGTCCCCTGGCCGGCGGCGCCGACACGGCCGGGTACCGCCTGCGCCAACGCGCCCAGGCACACGTCAGCCACCCGCTGGCTGACCTCGACGTTGCCGGCGCCCACGGCGACGGGCGGCACGGCCGCCACCACCGTGCCCGGCCGCGTCACCACGTGCACCGGGCGCAACGCACCGCCGTTGGCCGGGATGGTGGGGTCGGTCGCGCACCGTAGCGCGAACGCCACCGCGCTCACGGTCACCGCCTCGACGGCGTTCACGTTGCCGGGCTGCTGGGCGGCGCACGAGCTGAAGTCGAAGGTGATCGAGTCGCCCGCCACCGTCACCGTCACCGCCACCTGCACGCGCAGCTGCTGGTCCGGCCGGGGACCCACCGAGTCGAGCACGTCGCCGAACGACCACGAGCCGTCGGGCATGGCCCCCAGGGCGGCGCGCATGCGCCGCTCGCCGTAGTCGAGCACCGGCTCCAACGGTGCCCCCGCGGCCACCAGCGCGCCCAGGCGGGCGACGCCCACCCGGTTGGCGCCGGCCTGCGCGTCGAGATCGCCCATCCGCTCGACGGGCGTGCGCGAGTTGGCCGCCAGCATCGCCACCACGGCCGGGCCCAGCACCACGGGCGGGATGCGCAACCCCTCCTGGTACACCTCCACCGCCTCAGGTGGGATGGACCCGGGCGCCATGCCCCCGAGGTCGGCGTGATGGGCGCGGTTGGCCGCCCACCCCACCAGCTCCCCGTCGACGAAGCAGGGCGCCACCAACGTGATGTCGTTGAGGTGGGTCCCGCCCGCGAACGGGTCGTTCAGGATGATCTGCTGATCGGCGTCGATGTCGGGGAAGGCCTCGATGGCAGCCGCCACCGACGCGGGCATGGACCCGAGGTGCACGGGGATGTGCTCGGCCTGCACCAGCAGTTCGCCCGACGCCGTGAACAG